>NZ_JAVIMC010000093.1:0-38944 GCF_031196995.1 Acinetobacter sp. 12966 | reverse complement strand
TGTTTTTTCAGCACACATCATTTGTCTATCATAATTTCCAAAAGCTGAGACTGGTGCTTCTTTGATACCCAACATAAAACTTTCTATCTGGTCAATCAATTCTGCAAAACAGCTTTTTCGAGTTTGGGTCAGGTATTCTTTATTCAATATACTTAAATTGGCAAAATAATCCTGAGCGTTAACAGATAAATGTTCAGTTTTCCAAATCAACTTATTCCGCTCAATCGCTGATAGTTTTAAAAGATAATACTTTTTCAGTAGTTCCATTTTAATATTTTTAGTGGAATGAATATGGGGTGGATAGCCATTTTGTGTTAAATAACTCCTATCCCCAATCATTTCTAAAAATTTATCACTGATTCGCTGATATTTCTCCAGCTCCAACATGAAACCCAGCAGCCCATTCCAAACATTTGAATTTTCCGAAGCAGAGAAATTGCTCAGCCAGCGCTTCCCTCGATACTTTTCAGGAAATGTTCTAATTAAGTCTGAATTAAAGTTACTGACCTGAATGGTTGTATCTGGGTATAATGGTTCTAAATACTTCTTCAATAGCTTTTCCAAATCAGACTGAATTACAAACTCTTCAAAAATCCCCTTATCATCATGATTGATCAAGACAATAACAAAATATTCTAAGCTATTGCTTACCCCAACCATTGGCTTACAAATTGTATAGACGATTTCAGGTATATTTTGAAAGCTCTCCAAATGTCTATATCTATTGAGAAACAACTTTCTAAACCATGGATCAGAAGTCTCGAACTTATGATTTATTCTAATCCGCATCCCAAATGCATAAAGTAATCCTAAGTGATTGGTTAGCTCTTGAATATCACTTTTCCAGGTCTGCTCAATGTCATTAAGTCGATCCAAGAATTTATTCTCATGCGAACGCCCTCGAACCTTATTATCTCGAAGATAGACCGCATATCTTTTTAAAAGTGTAATAGACTGCTGTCTTCGTTCAGGTCCAGCAATTTTTGTCTGTAGTTGAGTTTTATCCACCTTCTCTTCGTTACGAACGGTTCTCTCACCCATGTGAGGCCCCGCTCGCATCCCCCATAAAAAGTGATTAAAAAAGACATTGTAGAGCTTGGTATGTTTATTAAATTTTTCCAAGTCAGGAAAAGTACCTAACTTATCTAAAGCCCAAAGTGCCCTTTCAATAACTACATTAGACCTACCCGAATGCTCAAATCGAGAAAGTATATTAGCTCCCTCAGTATCCAGAACATGTATCAGTTCTTCCAAATTACTGAATAATTCAATCGTGTCGTTATATAAAAATTTTTCACATTTTTTTTGCTCTACTCCCCTATCTTCATAAAATATTTTTAATAATTTAAAAAAATCTTTAGACAATAGAACATAGTTTTTCTTATTAATTTCCACAGTTAAACACCATAAACAATTGATATTTTTAATTTATAAAGATTACAAAAACAAGTTTATCACATATAAAAATATCAAATAATTATAAATTTATCATTAATAAAATTTATTTATATTTTCAAATTTATTAAAACTATTTTTCTGAATTAGTGAAAGTAGAATCTGAACAAAAAAGCCGAGAACGTAGTTTATATTTAATACACTGAAAAAAACCTACACTGAGGAGTGTAGGGTTTAAAAGGAATGTAATCCTAACTAAATTATAATTACTAGAGCTTAAAAATTATTTATAAATCAACCAACTTTTAACTTTCATCTCATACCATTTCATAATTTTCACACGTTCATCCCAGTACTGTGCACGGTTGTAAGCAGAACGGATTCGATTTTGTGGTACATGAGCAAGCTGACGTTCAATTGCATCAGGATTGAACAAGTTGGATTCATTGACTACTGTACTAAATAAAGATCTAAACCCATGTGTAGTCATTCGTCCTGCATAGCCTGAACGCTTAATTACAGCCAAGATCGACTCGCTGCGCATAGCTACGCTGTTATTTAGGCGGTGTGGAAATAACAGATCCTGATTATGTGTCAGACGCAATGCCTGAAGTTCATCTAGCATCATGTCTGTTAAAGGTACACGATGGGATAAACCGTTCTTCATACGCTCAGCAGGGATATCCCATTTACGCTCACCTAGATCAAATTCATCCCAACTCGCTTGTAGTAACTCACTTACTCGAACGCCAGTAAGCATGATCAGAATAATTGCGTGGTGGGTTTGTGCATCTGCTGGATAGGTTTGGATGTGTCTAAGAAATTCAGGCATTTCACTTTCTGATAATGAAGCTAAGTTCTTCACTTTTTTATTCTTGAGTGCATAGACCAAATCACTTGCCGGATTATCGTATCTATAGCCATGAGCTATGGCATATTTCATGACCATACCACAACGTGACAATGTGCGCTTGGCAATCTCAAGAGAACCTCTTGCCTCTATTTTCTTAATAACCTGCAAAATTTCAGGTGCTTGGATTTGATTAATTCGCTTGTCGGCAAGTCCAATATACAATTCTTCTAAAGATGCTTGGACATTGCTAATATGCTTTGTAGACCAAGTTTCCTTCTGATTCTCAAACCAGTCTTCAGCTACCTCTTTGAAGAATGGCTTAATATCTTCATGCAGTACTGACTTGGAATATTTGTATTTAAGTTCAAGTGCAAGCTCTCTTGCTTTCTTTAAACTTATATCAGGATATGGACCAAGTGACTCTGACTTACGCTCACCAAGAACAGTAAAGCGTATGTTCCAGTATTTTTGCCCGGATGGAGTCACAAGAAGTGATAGCCCATTCTCGTCTGAAAGGCGATATCGTTTTTCTTTTGGCTGCGCTTTTCTGCATTCTATATCGGTAAGCTTCATCTGTATCTACCCTTTATCGAGACTAAATTAATTGGGTAAATTTTCCCAATAATTACCCATAGAAGGCAAAAATAAGGTCAAATTAAGTCGGATGATATCGGACAAACAAGCAAATAAAAAAGCCTTTAAGTATTGAACTTAAAGGCTTTTTTATATCGGATCGAACAATCCCGAATAATATTTTGGTGGAGATGGCGGGAGTTGAACCCGCGTCCGCCAGCATTACGCTCGAGAATACTACATGCTTAGATATCGTCTATTGTTTTAACACCAAGTGACCCGACGAACAGGGTACAAGTTGCGATCCTCTAAGTTTGGTATAAAGCCCCGAGGCTTGACTCTATACGGACTTGTGTGCGTGCGCTACGGTCGGGTTCCTAAACCACAAGTATTCTAGGAAGCGGACAAACTGCCCTTAGGCAGCTAGAGCGTAAGTTTCGTCGTTTGCGACTATTAAAATGCAAATTTTATTTACGAGAGAAAATGCGCTCTCGGCATGCATCTATGAGTTTCATCACCGGCGTCGAAGCCAATAACATCCCCATGAATGTCTGAACATCATAGCATAACTAAAATAAAATGCTGTGCAATTTATCAACAGTCTGCTACTGATGAACATATTTACATAATGGAGAGCCTTTTGTTTTTTTCAAGGCCCCTCATAAAAAAGCTGCCAAAAATGACAGCTTTTTTTAAAGGTGGGTCTATAAAGCGCCATTGCCTAGCACGATCCCTTCACGGCGTGGGTCTACCCCACCTGCATATTTGCTTTGATTATTTATATTTACTTTCATAATCGTTGAAATACCGCTGGTTTGCGCAGTGTTCGATATGCCATGTCCTTTTGCTTTTAAGCCTTCAATCAGGTCAACTAAGGAAAGCTGTACATTCGAGCTATCCACATTGGTATTTTTACTATTGGTCGCGCCAAAGTTTACAAGTGAAGTGGCCTCCTGTGCATTTAAGTTCCAGTCCAATGCACCCACCAAAGTTTTAACCACATATTGAATGATGGTACCGCCGCCTGGTGAGCCTGTTGCCATATAAAACTCATCTGGCGTAGTGCCTTTAAACACTAAGGTTGGCGCCATAGTACTACGTGGGCGTTTGCCGCCTTCTACACGGTTGGCAACTGGTGCTCCAGTACTGTCATAAGGGTTCGCGCTAAAGTCAGTTAATTGGTTCGACAGCAAGAAACCATCCACCATGTGGAATGAACCCATGCTCGATTCAACAGTCGATGTCATTGAAACCACATTGCCATAGGCATCTACAATCGTGAACTGCGTTGTACCGTGTTCAATAGTGGTATCTACACCTGCTGCTGTATTAAAGTTACCTGCTGGTGCTACGCCCATACTTTGGTTCGGGTTAATCAGTGCGGCACGTTGTTTCAGGTAATTTTTATCAATAAAACTTGGTATACCCTGTGCTGGTAAAGCGACAAAGTCGGTATCTGCCACATATTTATCGCGGTCGGCATAGGCCAAACGCTCTGCTTCAGACACTAAATGCACGCCCATCACATCGGGCACACCACCTTCATTTTCAGGGTTTTTAGGTGGGTAAAGCGACATATCAAAGTTTTCTAAAATACCCAGCGTCTGTGCAACTGCAATTCCTCCCGAAGATGGAGGTGGCATGGTACAAACATAGTAACGGTCACGGTACGTCGTACAAATCGGGTCGCGTTTTTTCACTTGATAGTTCGATAAATCCTGCAAGGTCATCAAACTTGGGGTAATTGGAGTTTTTGCTGGGTCATCACCTAACGTCTGCCCTGCTTTTGCCACAATGGCTTGCGCAATTGGACCAGTGTGCAATGCATTTGCGCCTTGCGTGGCAAGTGCTTCTAGGGTTTTTGCATAGGCTTTATTGGTCATGGTTTCACCCACTTTACGAGGTGATCCATCTGGATAGAAATAGGTCGCCATTGCATTTGCATCGAGTGCTAAATTGCTTGCATTGCTTGCAATTGCATCTGCCAAACGCCCCGGAATGCGAAAACCGTTATCAGCCAAACCAATCGCTTCACCAAAAAGTTGGTTCCACTTGAGTTTGCCATGCTCTTTTTGTGCTTGTTCAAGCAAACGCATCACACCAGGCACACCAATCGAGCGGCCACTACGGCGAGCACTTGGTACAGGTGCAGGTGAATTTGGGTCATATATATTTTGGCGAATTAAATAAAATTCGTTGGCTGCTGCTGGTGCGGTTTCGCGACCATCATACGCAGTGACCTGTTTGGTTTTGGCATCGTAATACATCATAAAACCACTACCCGCAATGGTACTCGACTGTGGCTCCACTAAGCCAAGCACGGCTTGTACCGCTACGGCTGCATCAACTGCACTACCGCCTGCTTTTAAAACATCACACCCTGCTTTTACCGCAAGTGGCGTGTTTGCCACCACCATATATTTATCTGCGTATTTAACCGTGTTACCGAGTCTATAACCCGATGCACCCTCTGGCGCGGCTGGGTCACCATTTTGGTTTGAACCAACCACCACGCTTGAACCGTCTTGTGCCAGTTTGCTACAACTGGTCGGGTCATTATCTACAATTAAATTGGGCGGGGTTGTATTTGAATCATCCTTGGGCTGATCTGAAGAGGAATCATCTCCACATCCTTGTAATAAACCGACTGCTAATAAACTACTGAACAAAAATGAATATCTTTTATTCACGTGATAACTCCAATATATACGCCTGCCTATCCATGCAATTGCCATGCAAGCTTCTTTGTTTTCAGGTCTTCAGTTTTTTAATCTTTGATAAAAATAAAGTTTTAATAATATTAAATGATTAAGGGTGTTTATTTTATGCTCTGTGTGATGTCTCCTTGCTTGTTATCACACTCTTTTATAACTGATTTGCCCAATTCTGGCATGCTTTATTTCTTTAAATACAGGCAAAATTTTCTATTTATAAACTCGCTCATTTTGTAGTTGGCCTAAAAAAAAAGCACCTCCGAAGAGATGCTTTTTTTATGTTTAGTGAGAAGGCATGCCGCTGACCTGTTTGGGTTTCGGACACAGCCAAATCACCAGCCCTGCAAATACAAACACAATCGCAAATAGCAAAAACACATGGTTTGCCGACATGGTAATGGCTTCTTTATCGACTAGATTTGAAATAATTCCTAATGTCGAGTCAGCCGTAAAACCATTTTGCAAAAGTGTGTTTTGTACTTCAGTCGTATGAAGGTTTGACACCATTTCACTACGGGCAACTTTGGCATGGTCGTCCCACACGGTCACTGCAATTGAAGCACCAATTGCCCCTGCCATGGTTCTTAAGAAGTTCATAAGACCCGCAGCAGATGCAATCTCTTGCTGGAGTACCGAACCAAGCGCAATGTTCGACAGCGGAATAAAGAAGAACGGCACAGCAAAACCTTGTAGGATTTGCGGCCAAGCCAGTGCCATAAAGTCGGCATCTGTAGTCCAGAACGCTCGCATTAAGGTCACACCACCCAGCAAAATTAAACCAAAGCTCGCCAGCGCACGTGGGTCATGTTTGGTCGAAAGTTTTGCCACAATCGGTGACATGGTCAAACTACCAAAGCCCATGGTTGCAGTTAAATATCCGGCCCACGTCGCGGTGTAGGAAAGGTTCATTTGCAGCCACTGCGGAATCAGTACAATACTGCCAAAGAATGCGCCGAAGCCGAGCGACAAAGCCAGCACCGATATGGCAAAGCCCCTATGCCTAAAGACTTTGACATCCACGACGGGATGTTTGTCGGTGAGTTCCCATATCAGGAACACCACAAAGCCAATGGCGGCAGTTAAAGCTAAAACGATAATGCTGGTGCTGTTAAACCAGTCGCGTTCGTGCCCTAAATCGAGCATGAGCTGTAGTGCACCAATCCACAGAATTAACAAGCCTAAACCAACCGTGTCGATTCTTAAAGAAATCGTTTCTGTTTCAGCTACTCTTAACAAGCGCATTGCCGCTAAAACACAAACAATGCCGACCGGAATGTTAATAAAGAAAATCCAGTGCCAAGACAGATTATCACTAATCAGACCACCCAAAATTGGCCCTAAAATTGGCCCAACGACAGTCGTCATTGCCCATAGGCCCATCGCCTGTGCATGCTTTTCTTGAGGGAAAATACGCATCAGCAAAGTTTGGCTGAGTGGCATGAGCGGGCCACCGCATAGACCTTGTCCAATACGGAAAAACACCAGCATGCCTAACGAGTTTGCTAGACCGCACAAGAAAGAAAAAATGGTAAAACCAATCAGACCAAAAATAAAAACCCGAACGGTACCAAAGCGCCCTGCCAGCCAACCTGTTAAAGGTACACAAATCGCTTCTGCAACGGCATACGACGTAACAACCCATGTGCCTTGTGTACTTGAAACAGCAAGGTTACCAGTAATATGCGGTACAGATACGTTGGCAATGGTCGTATCGAGCACGACCATAAAGTTCGACAAGGCAATAACAAACGCTGCCAGTATTAAACGGCCACCGCTTAGTTCGGCAAAAGGTGTTTGCGTTTTCATAAGCGTTTACTTCGCAGATAAGTCGACTTTTGCTTCCATCGACAAGCCAACACGCAGTGGGTGTTCAGCAAGTTCTTTCGGGTCAAGTGCAATACGAACTGGTAAGCGTTGAACCACTTTAATCCAGTTACCTGTTGCGTTTTGAGCCGGAATTAAGGCAAAGGCAGAGCCTGTACCACCAGAGAAGCCCATCACTTTGCCGTGATATTCAACGTCATCACCATATAAATCTGAAGTAAGCGTGACTTCCTGACCCGGACGGACTTTTTTCAACTGACTTTCTTTGAAGTTTGCATCTACATATAAATCGTTAAGTGGCACAATCATCATCATGCTCGTACCCGGCGCCACACGTTGACCCACTTGAATATTACGACGCGTAACCACCCCATCGACTGGTGCACGTATCACGGTACGTTCTAAATCAAGCTGAGCTTGTTCAACATGGGCTTGTGCAACTTGTACATCAGGTGTTGAAGTCTCGCTTACACCCTGAATTAACGCTTCGTTTGCAGCTAAAGTACTTTCGGCAGCTTTACGACTCGAAGAGGCTTGCGCTAAACCAGCTTTAGCAAGCTCTAGTCCTGCTTTAGCTGTTTCAACTGCACTTTGTGCTTTAGTCAGTTCTTCTTTAGACACTGCACCAGAGGCAGCAAGCTGTGCACGGCGGTTGAGTTCTAAAGCAGCTTTGTCGTAGTCTGCTTGTGCTTGAGCAACCTGTGCTTTGGCACTGTTAATTTCGTCAGCACGCACCACAACCTGAGAGTTTAAAGAACTACTGTTTGCCGCAGTTTGTTTGTATTGGCGTTTTGCTTTGGCAAGTTCTGCCTCAGCTTGAGCCAATGCAATTTTGGCATCACGATCATCAATACGAACCAGCACGTCACCACGATGTACCGTTTGGGTATCTTTTACGACAACCTGAGCGACCTGTCCGCTCACCATTGAAGTAATTTGCGCGGTTTCTGCACCGACATAAGCATTATCCGTACTCACGGAGTTGTTCAAAAATAATGCCCAAATTGCATATAAAATAGCGGCGATCAATAAAATCAGCGCAAAAAAACCAAGAAATTTTTTGCGCTTGTTTTGATTGTTGTCATCCGAGGCAGATGTTGTTGGCACTGTTTCTTCTACATTGCTTTGTGCATCAGTCATGGTATGTTCCTAAAGATGAGTTGGCTTTGCCATCAATCTCGCACTACACCTTGTTATAGAGTTTTTATTTTTCTATAAACAAGACATATCGCATTGTCAAAGGAGCTAATTTTAACGCTAAAACCTCATAATATGAGAATAAAAATTTATAACTCATGCGTTCGTTCTAATTAAATTAATGTTTATCTCAAAGTTTTTATGAAAATTTTAGCTTTTCAAACACTAAAAAAAGCGCACTTGGCGCTTTTAAATGATTCAATTCATTGCTTAATAGGCATATGAAGCAATGCCGGCAGCAATCGCTTTATCTTCATCATTGACCATGGTCATACGCATGGTACAGCCCTTACGACCTAAACGTAACACTTCAGCACGGGCAATAAAATACTTACCACGCCCCGGTGCTAAATAATCTACACGCATATCGACAGTTGCCAAACGCGACACTTGCTTAATGGTTTCAGTTAAAGTTTCGGGAGTTGAACGGCGATAGAGGTGTTCCATTGCCACAATTCCACCAATACTATCGAGCAAAGTTGCAGCAACACCGCCATGCAAAATCTGAAATGCCAAATTGCCAATCAGGTTGGGTTGCATCTCAATATAGCCTTCAATGTGCCCGTCCACCACACGCATAATCATTCCACTATGCTTAAAAAAAGGAGAGCTATTAAACGCCTTACATAATTGGTTGAGAACCACAGTCAGGTCTGTTTTTGCACCTAAATGGATGTTCCCAGTCCAATTTTTCTTTTCTTCACTCATATGTTGCCTAAATTTAAAAGCATGATAAACGCCCATAATTTTGTACAAATACAGCATTATGGGGCTACAATACAGCAGTCGGTTGACAGTAATGGAATATCCGCCAACCTATCCTAGTGTAATACCGAACATCGAGATTGTTATGACTTATACGTTCAATCGTCCTGCATTTCCAGCCACTCGCATGCGCCGTATCCGTAAAAATGACCAGTTGCGTGCGATGGTCAGCGAAACACAGCTCACTACCAATCACTTGATTTATCCAGTATTTGTATTACCGGGACAAAATCAAACCCAAGATATTCCAAGTATGCCAAACATTCAGCGTTTGTCGGCAGATTTGTTACTGAAAAAAGCTGAAAGACTTCTGGAATTGGGCGTATCAAAACTGGCTCTTTTTCCAGTTACCCCGCAAGAAGATAAAAGCCTGACCGCAGAAGCTGCATGGCATGAAGATGGTTTAGTCCAAACCACGTGCCGGTTGCTTAAAAAAGAATTACCAGAAATGGTGTTAATTACTGATGGTGCCCTCGACCCATACACCACGCATGGTCAAGACGGTATTATTGATGACACTGGCTATGTGCTGAACGACGAGACTGTAGAATGCTTGATTAAACAAGCGTTAAGTCATGCTGAAGCAGGTGCTGATGTGGTTGCACCAAGTGACATGATGGATGGCCGTATTGGTGCTATTCGTCAAGCTTTAGAAGCCAATGGTCACATCTATACCAACATTATGGCCTACTCTGCGAAATATGCGTCGAGCTTCTATGGTCCGTTCCGTGATGCTGTTGGCTCTGCATCCAACCTCAAAGGTGGTAATAAATATAACTACCAGATGGACTTTGCCAACCGTGCCGAAGCTTTACATGAAATCGCGCTTGATATTCAAGAAGGCGCCGACATGGTGATTGTAAAACCGGGCATGCCATATCTGGATGTGGTACGTGAAGTGAAAGATACCTTTGGTGTTCCTACATTCATTTACCAAGTGAGTGGCGAATACGCGATGTTAGCTGGCGCAATTCAAAATGGCTGGTTATCAGACTCAGTCATTTTAGAATCACTCATGTGCTGCCGCCGCGCTGGTGCAGACGGAATCTGGACTTACTTTGCAGAAACCGCTGCTGAAAAACTCAAGGAAATGAACTAAGTTCGCAGAGAAAGGATAACACTGCATGCATATTGCAATCATTGGCGCGGGCATAAGTGGGTTAATGTCTGCGCTGGAGTTGGTTGAACAAGGCTGTACCATCAGCATTTTTGATCAACAACAAGCGGGTCAAGCAGCCTCTTGGGCTGGCGGAGGTATTCTCTCTCCGATGTACCCGTGGCGCTATGTGCATGCAGTGAACCAACTTGCTCAATTTGGCAAAGCCTCTTATCAAGCATGGAACCAAAAGCTCTACCCTGTTACAAGGATTGATTTTGAAATTCATGACACAGGCATGCTGATTTTTGATGAAGAAGATTTTGACGTTGGACTTTCCTACGCCGAGCAGCATCAAGAACCCATGCAGCGCTGTGAATATCTACAAAGAGATGCTTTAGAGCAAGTCAACCCGCATATTTCCGAACAGTTTCAAGAAGCGATTTATTTCCCTGAACTGTCTAATATTCGTAATCCACGCGTTTTACAGTCTCTGATTCGCTATTTAAAACAACATCCGAATGTTGAATTTTTTGAAAACACTCCTGTTAAAAAACTGATTCAACAGGATGATGTCATACAGGCCTTACAAACCGAAGATGGTCGCAAACATACAGCAGATCATTTTGTAATAACTTCGGGCGCATGGAGCCATTACTGGAATTCACAATTACAACTCGAAATTCCAGTCGAACCTGTGCAAGGTCAAATGTTGTTATTTAAAACCCCTGCTCACTGGTTACCAACCATGTGCATGAATCGAGTGATGTATTTGATTCCACGTATGGATGGTCATATCGTGTGTGGGTCTAGCATGGCACATCGTGGTTTCGACACTTCCACTGACGAAACAACCCAGCACAATATCTTAGAAGCGTGTTTAGAAATGGTGCCTGAACTGGCCGATTTCCCGATCGTACAGCGCTGGGCAGGACTCAGACCAAGTTCACCAAATGGCGTTCCCTACATTGGCAAAATGCCTGAAATGGACAATCTCTGGGCAAACTTTGGTCATTTTAGAAATGGTTTATGCATGGGCGCAGGCTCAGCACAATTGCTCCGTCAGCTGATGCTAGGTCAACCGACCTTAGTTGATGCCAAAGCATATTCTCCAGAGCGTTTGCAAAATAAAATCTTAGCCTGACGCCAATATATTCTCTAAAGCCATTTTTAACTGAGGATAAGCAAACTCAAATCCTTCAGTTTGTAAGGCTGCGGGTTTGACGTACTGACCATTTAAGATCAATTGAGACTGTTCGCCCAACAAACAGCGAAAAACAGTGCTTGGTGCTGACAACAATGGTTTCTTATTCAAAACCTCTGCTGCTTGTTCAACAAAAGCTTTTTGAGTCACATTTTCTGGCGCTACGACATTGTGAATTTGAGCAGATTGAGGATGTTTAAATATAAACTCAATTGCGTTTAACACGTCTCCAATATGTACCCAAACCACAGGCTGACGGCCATGACCAATTTGACCGACTAAATTGAGTCGAATAGGAAGCAACATTTTAGGCAAAATGCCACCGCCCTGCCCAAACACCACACCTAAGCGAATAATTTTAGTATTTTGTTGAGGATCTGCTAAAGCTGCTCGCTCCCACTCTTGGCAAAGCTCGGACATAAAAATAGGCTGTGGCGGGCTTTGTTCAGTACACACTTCTGCCCACTTTTCTTGATCATCTATTCCGTAATAACCAATTGCAGAACCAGATACAATTACTTCCGGAAAAATTTCAGACTGCTTGAGCCATGCATACAGTTTTCGGGTCGTATTTACACGGCTTTCAATGAGTTGTTTTTTACGTGACTCGGTCCAGCGTTTCTCGCCAATATTTGCGCCTGCCAAATTCACCACATAGTCAATTTGACGGGTCGAAATATCTTCAAACTTTTGTACCCACTGCAAGGCAGGATGGTCAGATGCCTTTCCAGCCTGCCGTGTCACAGCAATCACGTTATAATTTTTTTGTAGCAGGAACTTAATTAAATGCGTTCCGATAAAACCACTTGCACCTGTAATTAATACATTCTTATTCATATTTCCTCCTAAGCTGAGGATTCAAGTTTTATTTAATTGTATAAGACTCATTTATATTTAATCGTATGAGTTTTCGTAGTGATCTATTACACGTTAAACATTTTGTCAGCCATTCGCTGTGCCTGCTTGCCATAAAACCAGTAGGTAATTAAATAAAGCGGAATAGCTAACATTAAAAGCATAATCACCATAATGCTTAAAAACTGAGGCTGTTTGAGGTAAAGCATAAAGTTCTGCAAAATCTCAGGGTCTTTTCTTGCAAATAAAAACAGACCAAATAAAACACCACACAAGTTATAGCCCCAAAAAATCAGGGTAAAACCCAAAGTAAATTTCTTTTTTTCTGGTACAGTCGGGGCACGGCGTTCTTTCTTTAAAAATTTAAATAAGACAAAAATCATTGCGCCTAAATATGGAACGGCTGTTAAAATACCACCTACACTCGCTGGTAATAGTGCTGCAACAACACCTACAATTAAGGTAAGCACAATGCATAAACCAAAAAACCAGAGAAAGTAAGAACGTAATTTGGTCATATTTTTGCCTAATTTATGGGTTCAAAAAATAATTATAAATTTTTTTCGATTTTTTTTCATTTTTCTGTCAACCAATTCGAATCTCTTGACGTTATATAGGGTAATAAGGTCGCAGCAACC
This sequence comes from Acinetobacter sp. 12966, assembly GCF_031196995.1. Taxonomy (NCBI): domain Bacteria; kingdom Pseudomonadati; phylum Pseudomonadota; class Gammaproteobacteria; order Moraxellales; family Moraxellaceae; genus Acinetobacter; species Acinetobacter sp. 12966. The sequence continues at coordinate 25,830 of NZ_JAVIMC010000093.1, read as the reverse complement.
GAATACTTCCTTTGCACGGCATCCGCAAAATTGTTTCGGTGACCTTTCATTACGACTCTTTCCTTCCTTCGGATTAGGTTTTGTTAGCAGCCGAAACCCTTGATGAAGTTTTTGACCGACGATTCTCTCATCACTCGAATCGTCGGTTTTTATTTTCTAGCACTTTCATTTATTTTACGCTCACCATACACAATAGTGCTTTCGTGGCGATAAAGGCTATGCTTATACTTTTTGCACCATAAAAATATGTTTTAAATAATATGAACAACATTGCCTATTTTGAAATCCAGTCTTCAAACCCTGCCCGCGATGCGCAGTTCTATCAAGCTGTGTTTGGTTGGCAATTTAAACTCGATGAAAGCTTACCAATTGAATATTACCGCATAGAGACACCTTCAATTATGGGTGGACTATTAAAACGCCCTGCTCAAACACCTCCAATGGAATATGGCACCAATGCATTTACCTGTTCGGTTCAGGTGGCAAACTTTGATGAAGTGGCTGCAAAAATTTTAGCGCAAGGTGGCATTGTCGCAATGGATAAATTTGCTATTCCGGGCCGCGCTTGGCATGGCTACTTTGTCGATTTAGACCACAACGTTTTTGGTATTTTCCAAGTCGATGAAAATGCAGCTTAAAGATCTTATTTAACGACTCTATTTATTTTTAATGTATAGCCACCGCCTTTTTATCGGTGGCTATTTCATATTAGTTATTCAGCAAAGCTAAAACTCGCTTCACATGTAATTGGAAAATTCACCGAATTGGCGATCATACATTCGTGATGTGCTTCTTCGTGCAGTTTTGCTGCAAGCGCTTGGTCTGCACCTTTTTCTAAAACAACCTCGGGCCTTAAAATAATTTGAGTAAAGTGACCACGTTTAACCGGATCTGCATCTTCCATAAACCCCAGTGCTTTGTCGACATAATTCAGCACATGAATATGATTGACTGCACACAGGTGTAAATACCAAAGCTTATGACAAGCTGAAGCTGATGCCACCAATAAATCTTCAGGGTTCCATCTGCTCACATCGCCTAAATAGGCAGGGTCTGATGAACCTTGAATTGTGGCCTTTTGCGGATGCTGAATACTAAAGTCTCGTTTATATGAACGATAAGATGAAGTGCCTGTACCCGTATTGCCTTCCCACTGTATTTTTACTTCGTATTCGTGAATGGTCATTTTTTTCTCAAAGTTCAAGGTTTGAGTCGATAGTAACAAAGCGGCGTTTAAAGTGAAAAATTTAATTCAAGTTTCAACTTAGGCTTAAATAACGAGCACTTTAAAATGTCTTGATAAAATCTCCTGCCAATTTATGCTAACGTATCTGTGTTTATTTTGGCTTGATGTCTGTTTCTATGTCCGTACATTTTCTACATACTTCTGACTGGCATTTGGGGCAGTTTTTTTATAATCATTCACGCCACTACGAACACCAACAATTTTTAAGCTGGTTACTCACTCAAATTCAAGAAAAACAACCACATGCCCTACTCATCGCCGGCGATATTTTTGATGTGATTAACCCCGGTTCTCAAGCACAAAAACAACTCTACCAATTTTTAGCAGATGCTCATCGGCATGCGCCGCACATGCAAACACTCATGATTGCGGGTAACCATGACTCAGGCTACCGTATTGAACAGGTCGAACCACTCTTAGAAAAATATAACGCAAAAACCGTGGGCGTGGTTCGCTGGAATGAAGATAAAACCTTAGACCTCGATCGACTACTTTTACCTATCTATAACCAAAATCAAGATATTGTGGCGTGGTGTCTTGCCCTACCTTTTTTACGTTCGGCCGAAATTACGGGTTTTAATGAACATACCACTAACAGTAAAAATGCGATTGCCTATTTGCACCAGCAACTCATTGCTGAAGCCAAACGTCGCAAGACACCAGACCAAGCGCTTATTTTGATGTCACATGCCCACATGCAAGGTGGAGAAACATCCGACTCTGAACGCCCAATTATTATTGGTAATGAAGAGGCGCTTTCAACAACTTTGTTTGAAGATGCTGTCGACTATGTCGCTTTAGGGCATCTACATAAACCACAAAAAGTAGGTCAGCCACACATTCGTTATAGTGGTTCGCCCATTCCACTTTCTTTTAGTGAAGTTAACTATAAGCATCAAGTGGTTGAGGTCAAAGTTGATCCGACTCAAGACACAGACAGCCGTTTGCAATTTGAAGCTGTCGAAATTCCACGTTGCATACAATTGCACCGTATTCGTGGTGAGTTAAACGAGGTACTGCAACAACTCAAAGCCTTGCCTCACGGCGTGATTGAAAATATTGACCACCGTGAATATGTCGATATTGAATATTATAGTTTAACGCCGCCGCAGCCTAATCTACGTCAGCAGTTTGAAGCAGCCCTACCACCTGACCGCTATCGTTTAGTTCGTATTTCACGTCAATATGTGAATAAAGACGCGACCGATTCAAATACTACTCAGCACATTGCTCTTGAACCACCAACACCAGAAAAACTCTTTCAAAATATTTGGGAAAAACAAGGTTACAGCGCCGATGATGCTGTCTTAAAAGATTTTCTAAGCCTGGTACAAGAAGCACAAAAACATCTTGAAAATGATGCAACCCCTTAAGGATATGTCATGAAAATTTTATCCATTCGAATAAAAAATCTGGCATCTCTTTCTGATGAACACTTTATTGATTTTGAAAGCGCGCCTCTCGCCCATGCAGGCCTGATTGCAATTGTAGGGAAAACAGGCGCAGGTAAGTCAACCATTTTAGATGCCATGTGTCTGGCTTTGTTTAATCGGGTACCTCGCTTGAAAGACAGTGATGGCAAATTAAAAGATGTTGATGGTTCTGAGTTACTGACCAACTCACCTTTAACTGTCTTACGCCGTGGTACAGGACATGGTTTTGCTGAGCTTTGCTTTATTGCACAAGATCAAAAACGTTATTTGGTACGCTGGGAAATTAAGCGTGCGCGTGAAAACCCAAATGGTAAATTACAAAGCGTACAACGCCATTTAAAATGTCTAACTGATGGTGTAGTACTTGCCGACAAAGCCAAAGCAGTTGATGAAAAAGTTAAACAAATTACCCAGCTTTCTTTTGAACAGTTTACTCGTGCTGTACTACTTGCCCAGTCAGAAGTGACCGCGTTTTTAAAAGCACGAGACAGCGAGCGTGGTGAGTTACTTGAGTACCTGACCAACTCCAGCATTTTCGCTAAAATTGGTGAACTGGCTTTTCGCAAAACGGCTGATATTGCAAAGCAGCGTAAACAGCTTGAAGAGTTTTTAGGCCATATCGAAATTTTGTCTGATGAAGATATTGCGGCTTTTACCGAACAATATCAGCAAGCCGAGCAAAACCATCAACAGTTAGAACAACAAAAAAATGTTTTAGACAAACAGCAACAATGGTTTGAACGTAAAGCAAAACTTGAGCAAGAGGTTCAAGCGAAACAACAACAGTTTCAAACCCAGCAAAATCACCATCAGCAATTGGCTGGTGAGCGTGAGCAATTAAAACGACTCGAAGTTTTCTCTGAAATACGCCCACAAGTTTTTCAACAAGCTCAAAATTTACAAACGCTACAACAACTTGAGCCGCAAATTCAGCAAGTGCAAACCAAGTTTAATGAGTTGGTGCAAATTTTTGAAACCAGACAAAAACAGTATCAACTCGCAGAACAAGAGCTCAAACAGACACTCGATTTTGAGCAACAACATCAACAAGCTTTAAATCAAGTTCGACAGTCCATTCAAGAACGTGCCTTTATTGCCGATGAATATAAAAAGTGCAAAGAAAAGAAAAATGTACTTGAGCAGAAACTCAGTCCACTGCAACAACAGCAAAATACTGTGCAACAGCAGATTGCACATCTTGAGCAGAACCAAGTTTATCTACAACAACAACTTACCCAGACTCAGCAATATGCGGTATTAGATAAAGGCCTTTCAGCACATCTGCATCAACTCGGGCAATTTATTCAAAATTACCAAACGATTGAACAACAGCTCGGTAATCCTACCCTTGCTCGCCAAAAGCTATCGGAAGCTAAAAGTGAAGTTGAACAACTCACAGCTTCACTAGGTACAGTTGAACAAATTGAGTTAAAACTTGAGCAACAGCGTAAAGACAAAGATCAAAAGCTTGCTCAAATCACTCAGTTAGATCTGATTCAACAGAAAATTAAAATTTATCATGAGCTATACGCTGAGCTTCAGCAATTCTCTGAAAAACAAACCCAAGTCTCAGCCCAAGAGCAGCAGCTTAAAACTGTTTGCCAGTTAGCTGAACAAGACTACCAAACAGCAAAAACTGAACGTGAAAAGTTACAGCACATCCTGCAACAACAGCGTTTACTACACACCGAAAATATTGAGCAGTTACGTGCCAATCTTAAAGAAGGTGAAGCTTGTTTAGTGTGTGGAAGCACACATCATCCCTATCGTGTGGATGACAGTGCAGTTTCCAAAGCTTTATTCGATTTGCAGCAACAGCAAGAGCAACAAGCTATTGTACTCGAGCAAACTACATTTAATACGTGGCAAACCCAACAACATGCACTTAATCAGTGCCGTGCCGAACTTGAACAGGTTCAGAAATATCTAACTCAACTTCAGGCAAAACAAACAAACTTACAGCAAGAACTTGAGCAAGCGCTTAACCTCAATCAGTTACAGATTGAGCTTAATCAAGCTCCTGAACAAATCTTGCTAACGCTGAACGAACTCAGACAAGCCTCGCAAACTGCCATAAGTTCATTTGACTCAGAAAACGTGCGTTTAGCCCAAGCGATTAAACAACACAATCAGTTCGTTCAATCTATTCAGCGTAATGAAAGTTTGCTTAATACAGCACAGCAATGGCAACAACAAGTTCAACATATTGTTGAGTGTTTATCTGAAGCCGAACAGCACGCATGGCAGCAAGCAAGTAGCCAAACAGCTAAGCAGACTTGGTCAATTTTAGACGTACGTGCTAAGCAACTTGAGCAACAAGAACAGCTTTCACAGCGTTTTGAACAGCAACAACAAGAACTTAAAATGTTAGCTGCCAACCTTGAGCAAATGACTAAGCAAATTGATGAGATCGATCAAAATCTCCAAGAGATTACGCTTAAAGGTCAGCAAAATAATGAAAAAGCGGTATCGCTCATTCAGCAAATGACAGGTCGCTCGGATATTAAACCACATGAATGGTTAATTGAGCATGACGCTAAACGTCAGCAGCAACAAACGGCGTATCATGAAGCTAAACAACGTTTCGAACAAACCAGACAACACTTTGAACAGCAAAAACAATCACTCGACCAACTCAAGCATCAACATCAACACACTGCGGGGCACCAGCAGCAGATTCATGAACAAATTCAAATCTGGTTAAAAACCCATGCTGATTTTCAAGCCTCTGATCTTACGGCGCTCATGCAAATTAATTCCGCCCAAGAGCAAGACATTCGTAACCGTCTTAATCATGCCGAGCGTCTATTAAGTGAAGCTTCTTCTGCCCTTAAGACCATGCAAGAGCAATTAAGTGAGCATTTACAAACTCAGCCAGATATCGAATATGAAAAGCTTGTTAGCCTCATTCAAGACAATATTGCAGAGCTTAAAGCACAGCTTGAAGTACGTGATCAACTGAAGCTTAAGCTCGAAGTCCATCAGCAAAATCTGGCTAAACAGCAACAATATGCCGAGCAAATTCAAAATATTCAGCAAGAAGAACATCGCTGGAGCAAAATTTCAGGCTTGATTGGTGATGCCAAAGGAAAAGAGTTCCGCGACTATGCCCAGCAATATCACTTAGATATTTTAGTTGAACACGCCAACCAGCAACTGGCGATGCTGTCTCAACGTTATACACTAAAACGTCTAGATCAGTCTTTAAGCCTTGCGATTATTGACCACGATATGGATGGAGAAACCCGCTCTGTTGCATCTTTATCTGGCGGTGAATCATTCTTAACAGCGCTTGCCTTGTCTTTAGCGATTGCCAATATGGCCTCGGGTTCAATGAAAATTGAATCGCTGTTTATTGATGAAGGCTTTGGTACTTTAGATGCTTCTTCTTTGCACATGGTGATGAATGCTTTAGACCAATTGCAAAATCAGGGACGCCAAGTCATTCTCATCTCACACATTCAAGAAATGCATGAGCGTATTCCTGTACAAATTCAGGTAAAACCACTCGGCGCGGGTGCAAGTACCATTGAAGTCGTAGGTTAAAACTAAAAAGCCCCGACATCCTGTCGGGGCTTTTTTAGATTCTGCGTTGGTATAACTCCTGTCGTACCTGTATGCATCCATTCATCACTGTTTATTGTTATTCTTAGAAACATCCTGTTTCCTGATGAGTTCATAGTACGAAAAAAGTATTGTCTACCATAGCCGCAAAAGGCCGCAATTTCTGTAAGAAATCGCTTACATCAGCCTTTTTGCGAATAGTCTCTAGCACCAAATAAGGCTGTTCCTACACGAACCATGGTTGAACCAGCAGCAATTGCAGCTTCTAAATCACTCGACATTCCCATACTTAAAGTATCCCAATCTTGTGGGTGGGCATGTTGGTCTTTCACAGCATCAAACAAGGCTTTAGCATCTGCAAATGCAGCAGTATTGTCAGGTGCTGGAATGACCATTAAACCGCGTAACTTGATTTTTGGTAATTGACTGATTTGAGCAACCAGCTCGGCAACTTCATCTGGTGCACAACCATCTTTACTGTCTTGCCCATCAATATTGACTTGCAAACAGATATTAAGCGCAGATTGATCATCGCCACGTTGGTTAGATAATCGCTCGGCAATAATTGAACGATCTACACCATGTACCCAATCAAATTTCTCGGCCAAATGCTTCGTCTTGTTGCGTTGAACATGACCAATAAAATGCCATTCAATATCTAAATCGTGTAAAGCTTCGATTTTTTCCAAAGCTTCTTGCAAATAGTTTTCGCCAAATGCTCTTTGTCCTGCTGCATACATTTCACGCAAACTTTCACTTGGATGTGTTTTCGATACGGCTAAAAGTTGTACGGTTTCAGGCGCACGTTGAGCATGTTCACAAGCACTTTGGATTTGCTGTAATACGTGCTGACGCGCATCTTGCAGGTAATTCATTGACAAGGTTCTCATTTTCAAAAAACTTTTTTGCTTTTCACCTAAAGCGAGGTGTTGGTAAGCCTCGGTGAAAGCCGTATATTATTCTACAAAATAATGACATATTTTGATTTACTTGGGGAAATTATGGATATTACAGAGCTACTCGCCTTCTCTGTGAAAAATGGCGCGTCCGATTTACACCTATCTGCTGGCATGCCACCAATGATTCGCGTTGATGGTGAAGTCCGTCGCATTAACTTACCTGCTCTAGATCATAAAGATGTTCATCGTTTGGTCTACGACATCATGAATGATAAACAGCGTCGTGACTACGAAGAAAAACTCGAAACCGACTTTTCTTTTGAAGTGCCCAACGTTGCTCGTTTCCGTGTAAACGCATTTAACCAAAACCGTGGTGCGGGTGCAGTGTTTCGTACCATTCCGTCCAAAGTACTCACCATGGAAGATTTAGGCTTAGGACAAATCTTTAAAGACATTTGTGACTATCCTCGCGGGATTGTACTGGTGACAGGTCCAACAGGTTCGGGTAAATCAACGACGCTTGCAGCGATGATGGACTACATCAACGAAAATCGTTATGACCACATTCTAACGGTTGAAGACCCTATCGAATTTGTACACCAATCTAAGAAATGTTTGATTAACCAACGTGAAGTGCATCGTGATACACACGGCTTTAATGAGGCCCTACGTTCAGCACTGCGTGAAGACCCAGATATTATTTTGGTCGGTGAGATGCGTGACCTCGAGACTATCCGTTTAGCGCTTACTGCTGCCGAAACAGGTCATTTGGTGTTTGGTACGCTGCATACCACTTCTGCTGCGAAAACCATTGACCGTGTGATTGATGTATTCCCTGCCGAAGAAAAAGACATGGTTCGTGCCATGCTCTCTGAATCATTACAGGCTGTAATTTCACAAACCCTGCTTAAAAAGAATGGTGGCGGACGTGTCGCAGCTCATGAAATCATGATTGGTATTCCTGCCATTCGTAACCTAATTCGTGAAAACAAGGTCGCGCAAATGTACTCAGCTATTCAGACTGGCGCAAATCATGGCATGACCACCCTCGACCAAAGCTTAAAAAATCTGGTGTCTCGCGGTGTGATCAGCCCTCAAACAGCTCGTACTGCTGCCAAACAGCCTGAATCATTCCTATAAAAATAACTAGAGAATAAATATGGATTTTAATGACCTACTCAACCTTATGGTTGAAAAAAAATCATCCGACCTCTTTATTACAGATGGCGTTGCACCATCGATGAAGATTAACGGGCAAATTGTTCCCATTTCAAAAAATAGTCTTTCAGGCGAAATTATTGGACAACTATTACATTCCATCATGAGTGAAAAACAACGCAAAGAATTTGCTGAGACTCGTGAATGTAACTTTGCCATTATGAACCGTGATAAAACTGCCCGCTTTCGTGTGAGTGCTTTTCAGCAACGCGACATGCCAGGCATGGTATTACGTCGAATTGAAACTAAAATTCCTTCAATTGATGACTTGCAATTACCACCTGTGCTTAAAGATTTATCGATGACCAAACGCGGCATCATTATTTTTGTAGGAGCAACAGGTACAGGTAAATCGACATCTTTGGCTTCAATGATTAGCTATCGGAACCATAACTCTAAAGGTCATATCATTACCATTGAAGACCCGATTGAGTTTATTCATGAACACGCTGGCTGCATCATTACCCAACGTGAAGTCGGGATCGATACAGACTCATTCGAAATTGCCTTAAAGAATACTTTGCGACAAGCACCCGATGTAATCTTGATTGGTGAGATTCGCTCTCGTGAAGTTATGGACTACGCGATTGGCTTCGCCGAAACAGGTCACCTTGTATTAGCCACAATGCATGCGAACAACGCCAACCAAGCACTTGACCGTATTATTCACTTCTTTGAAAGTGACCGTCATAGCCAGCTCTACATGGATTTATCACTTAACTTAAAGGCCATGATTGCACAGCAACTTATTCCAACGCCTGATGGTAATTCGCGCCGTGCAGCGATTGAGATTCTCATTAACTCACCACTAATTTCAGACTATATTCGCAAAGGCGAAATTCATGAAATTAAAGATTTAATGAAACGCTCACGCGAACTCGGTATGCAAACTTTTGACCAAGCACTGTTTGATCTTTATAAGTCAGGCCAAATTACCTACAAAGATGCATTAAAACATGCCGACTCACCAAACGATTTGCGTTTAACAATTAAGCTTGCCGAAGAAAGTCCTGATCAAATTGCAGGCACAAATCAGCATTTAACCTTCGACCGACAGTAATTTCTTCATAAAAAAAGGAAGGTTAAACGTAACCTTCCTTTTTTATTTGTTTTCTTTGTGTGAAAACGATTATTTCTTGCGCAGCACTTCCTGACATTCAGGTTCGTTACAGTAACCGTAAAGATTTAATGAGTGACCCGTTAAGGTAAACCCATGTTGCTCTGCTACAGCATGCTGCTCTTTCTCGATAATATCATTAGTAAATTCAATAACTTTGTTGCAATTATGGCAAACCAAATGATCGTGGTGATCTTCTTGCATAATTTCAAAAACAGAATGATTGTTTTCAAAATGGTGGCGCTGAATGATACCCGCAGCTTCAAATTGTGTTAACACACGGTAAACTGTCGCAAGGCCGACATCTTCCCCTTGTTCTAACAAAGTCTTGTAAATATCTTCAGCGCTAAGATGATGTTGTTTTGAATTTTCTAATAATTCCAAAATCTTAATTCGTGGAAGGGTAACTTTAAGTCCAGCTTTGCGCAAATCTTGATTGGAAATAGGCATGAAAAAAGGTCTCTCAACAAATCTCAAGTTGGAATAGGCAATAGAATTTAGATGAAGTATGATCTATCCTTTGATCAAATGCATCATAATTTATTGGGATAGTGTAGCAAAATGCAAAAACTCGTGCTGACGTTATTAGTCACTTCACTCCTTGCTGGTTGTTCAATCTTTGGTGTTTATAAGGTTGATATTCCTCAAGGGACTCCATTGACCAAAGCTCAAGCCTCTCAAGTACAAGTCGGCATGAATTTCCAGCAAGTGCGTTTTTTGCTTGGTAGTCCAACAGTGACTGATCCTCTAAATCCTCTACGTTGGGACTACATTTACAACTATATCCCGGGAACTTATGCTAAAAAAGCTAAAATCCCCGCAGCACATGGTCAGCATTTAAAAATTTACTTTGATGGAACTGGTACTGTAACTAAAATTGAAGGTTTAGAAACTATTCCAGAATCGCAACCAGGTTTACCTGCTTCTAAAGAAGCGATTTTAACTGCACCACCACTATAATCGTTTTTTCTAATAAAAATAAACCCCTCAAGTGAAATACTTTGAGGGGTTTTGTTTATGGGGCTTATTGCTTAAAACGATTACTTTTAATATATCGCCCCACAGGGTTTTTCTCAGCGCGTTTACGACGTATATCTTTGGGATTGATCGTTAAAGGTCGATAAACCTCAACTCGATCACCAGCTTGCAAAATCGCATGTGCTTCAACTTTTGCACCAAAGATGCCAAGTTGTAATGGCTCAGGCAAACTGACCTGTGTCTGCAAACCACTCATCTCAACTGCTTGTAATGCAGTCATACCAGCTTCAAATGGAATAGCAACTAAAAACTGTTGCTCTGGAGCTGCATAAGCAACCCACACTTGCTGAGCTTTTTCCATCAGATAATTTGTCCAATTACCGCAATCATGGCAATCACAATTGAAAGCGGCAATACAATACGTACCGCAATGCGCCATAAGTTATAAAACAACTCATTGCTAAAATTCATAGATTTACGCAAATGGCTAATTTTCATAATCCAGCCAGCAAAAATGGCATAGATCAAGCAAATGAGTAATCCCCAAAGCATCAAAATCAGCGTAAAGATATTATGAAGCTCAGGCACAGCCCAAACAGCAATTGCTACAACAATAATCACCCACTGTAAAATAGGCATAAGCTGACGCTGAGCAAGCTGCTCTCTAGCCAATTGGACAAATAACGCTGTTGTCATTACTGCGGTAAAGATCCAAGTAAAAACAGGAAGCTGTGCTTGTAAAGAAAAGAAACCGAAGGCAATCACAGCAATGAGCTGAGCTAACCAGATTGGAAGAACAGTTTTCGTTGCTCCTTCTTGTGGCTGAACAGCACCTACACTATTTTGCCAGTAAAGCCCTAAACCTAGCCCACTCGCAACAAGTGCAAGTACAGTTGCATTACCCCACTCTTTAAACTCAACATTGGTCCAATGCCAAGGCTGTAAAGTCGTTCCCATCGTGTTAGCTAAAACAAGAGAAGCAATTACACCAACCGTCATCAGTAAAATTAAAATCTGACGTGGAATAAGGGATAAAATGAGGGCCACAACAGCAAGGCCAGCAAAAACAAGTTGCCCTGAAACACTATTATTAAGCTGTGTAGTCAGTAAATTGCCAGCAGTACTTAATACATTACCTGCTAAAAATGGAATAAAAATAACCGCAAGCCAGCCAACCAAACGCCATTTTGGGGAACTATCTGCTTCACGAGTTAAACTTGATAAAGCATTTAAGGCTGTAGTCTTCGACCGTTTTGCTAACGCAATTTCCAAATAACAAACTGGTAGTGCCAATAACAACATTGTGCCTAACCACAATAACCAGAAATCGAGTTGACGATCAATCTGGATGCCCATCGTGGGTGCCAATGTCGCCATAATGATGAAAGATAAGCAAAACGCCATCAGGGGCGATAACCATCGTGACATAGGTATGTCCTGCATTATGCATTCCTTGAAAAAGACTAGAGATATTTTGCCCGTGTCATGCTTGAAAATCAAAGTTTGCTCAATAAAAAAAGCAAACTACCGAAACGATAGTTTGCCGCGCTAACTGAAATTATGATTTATTTTTATTTCAGGTTATGAGAAAAACCGAGCAAACCAGTTTTTCCCTTTCTTTTTTTCTTTTTCTCTAATAATTCCCATCATATTTTCTTTTACTGCTCCTACATAATCGGCATCATCATGTTGAATATGGTTAATTAACCATTTAGCCAAAATTTCTTGTAACTCTGATTCAATCGTATGACCCATTTCAAAACGTTCACGATATAATTCTATTTTTTTAATAAATAAATCATGTACACGTTTATGAGGTACACGATATTTATAATCAGCTTCCTCTTGCAAACTTTCTTCGAAAGTAAAATGTGATTGCGTATAATCGATAATATTGTCTAATACATCTTTAACTCGACGTCTATCTTCATCATCTTTTACATCATCAATTTCATTAATATAATCAAGTATCCGTTTATGTTGTTCATCAATAACATCAATACCCGTATTATATTCTGAAGCCCATTTCATTTTCATACATCTCCCCAATGATGCTTAATGATTGTTGCATAAACTGCATGATATATTTAAAGAATATAAATAAAAACAAACCTAATTTGTCGGCTTTAGCCCATAAAAATTATATTCAACACAAGTTATTGTTTTTAAATTATTTAATTAAAATTAACCAACTAAAATAATAAAGTATTTTTTAAACAAACTATTTTATTATTAAATGATAAAAATATATAAACATCCTTATTCATATATTTTAAATGTATTTTATATTAATACTGATCTGCGCACGTAATACGTTTTAGTTCAGGATTTTCCTGTTCACGTTTTAATCTTTCTACAAAAGTAATCGCCTTTTTAATTGGTTTACCATGTTGAAATAAAATCATTTCACCAGGTTGATAAGCTGTCCAATTTTCATTATGTGTTAAAGGTTCAGTTGTTATTACTGCCACACGATCTTCAGGTGTGGTTACCTGACTAAAATCGACTTCAACATCTAAATCAATTAAATGAGCATGATTAAATGGATATTCACGAACGAGCCAATGTAATTTAGTAATGGCATAACTAAATAATGCTTTGCCATTAGATAGGCAATAATTAAATGTGCCGTATTCTGCAATTTGCGGAGAAATCTTTTCTAATACTTCAAATATCTGTTCAAGACTTGGTTCTTCATAGCCAAAAGCTTCAACGAGTTGATCAAGCAAATAACAAAAAGCACGCTCGCTATCGGTATTACCTACTGGCGTGAAACGTCCACTTAGTGGCGGATTAAAGTCATGTAAATCGCCATTATGGGCAAAAATCCAATGCCGTCCCCACAACTCTCGAATAAAGGGATGAGAATTTTCTAAAGTAATTTTACCTTGAGTAGCCTTACGGATATGAGCGATCACATTACGTGATTTAATAGGATAATTACGAATGAGATCGGCAATTGGAGACTCAACTGCTGATTGGTTATCAACAAATAAACGGCACGCCTTATCTTCGAAAAATGCGATGCCAAATCCATCACTATGATCTGAGGTAATTCCTGCACGCTGTGAAAAACCACGGAAGGAAAAAGTGATATCCGTTGGTGTTGCACAATTCATTCCTAATAGCTGGCACATATCGCTTTTTAAACTACTTCTAATTATCCCATCTGCTCTATTGTGCATGAGAGTAAAAGTGCTTGCAAATCTCAATATGTGCTGGCTATTACAGAATAGAAAATATGATTAACGCTGCACCATTTTATTCATCACAAATGAGGTTGCGACTTTATTGACCTCGAGAAATACAAAATAATCCAAACAGTTAAACTCTTCATCAAAAAAAGCCTGTTTTGATAGTTTTGACTGCATGCTCAAATACATTTGGAACAGCTTTGGCATACGTTCATCTTGTGGAAAGCTAAACTCAGGATATTCAGGTTCATAGATTTTTTTTGAACGAATATCAATCGTTTTACTTTCTGGTAACTGCTGAATCTGGCGATGCGTGTAGTACGCTCTAGCCAAATTATCTTGCAAATGAATACTGACACAGCCCATTAAATATTTAGCACGCATTGACCATAGCACTTTGGGTGCAAGGTTTAACCACAACATAGATAACGCTTTACCATTACGAAAGCGAGGATGTACACAAGTACGGCCTATTTCTAACACATTTGGAAGATGGGAAAGCTGAGGTACAATATCAAACTCATGTGCACTGTAACTCTGTGCTATTTCGTGGCCTTGAAATAGTTTTAGACGCGTATACGCTACAATTTCTCCAGTCCACTTTTCACGTAAGACCGCGTGCTCACAACCAAAATCGTAAATATCTTGGTCTAAGTTATCTTCAAACTTGATTCCGAATTGTTGACTAAATTGTTGTGCACGAAACCGTTGTACATCTTGTAATTCTTTTAAATTATCAACCCACTCAAAACGAAATTGCGTCTGATTTATTGCTTTATGACGATTTAAAGGTAAAGTCCAGGTTTGGCGATATTGATTAAATTTTTCCAGCATAATGAACGCTCCTAGTGACACCCCCTACACTATTCAAAGCTCATGACAAAAAAATGACCAAATTAAGATAGTATAAAAAAAGACCACCTAGGGTGATCTTTTTATTAAGAATAACGGATTTCTTAAGCTGTTTTAGTACGATTAGAAATCAGCGTTCCAACACCGTGATCAGTGAAGATTTCAAGCAATGTGGCATGTGGCACGCGACCATCAACAATATGCGCACTCACAACGCCGCCTTTAACAGCATCAAGTGCACAGCCTACCTTAGGAATCATGCCGCCATAGATCACACCTGTTTCAATGAGGCGATCAACTTCTTGTGTCGTAAGGCCAGTTAACAGATTTTTATTTTCATCAAGCACACCGCTAATATTGGTGAGCAAAATTAATTTCTCAGCACCTAATGCTTCTGCAACCTTACCTGCAACTAAGTCAGCATTAATATTATAAGTATTGCCTTCTTCATCTACACCTAGCGGTGCAATAACTGGAATAAAGTCACTTTGGGTGAACATTTCCAATACATCTGTTTTAACGCCAGTCACTTCACCAACCATACCCAAGTCGATATGTTTGATAGAACCATCTTCTTCTTGCTTTTCCATGAGCAATTTGCGGGCACGAAGTAAATTACCGTCTTTACCTGTTAAACCAATCGCACGTCCACCGTGTTTATTAATCAGATTAACGATTGATTTATTCACGCTACCGCCCAACACCATTTCAACCACTTCCATGGTTGCAGCATCAGTTACACGCATACCGTCAATACGGTCAGATTCACGGCCTAACTGCTTTAAGAATGAGTCCACTTGTGGCCCACCACCGTGAACAACAATCGGATTTAATCCTACAGTTTTAAGTAAAACGATGTCTCGGGCAAATGAACTTTCAAGCTCCGGATCAGTCATTGCGTTGCCACCGTATTTCACCACCAGCGTTTTACCAGTAAAGCGTTGAATATACGGCAAAGCTTCAATCAAGATTTTTGCTTTGTCGACACCGATATGCTGATGTTGTGGCATTACGCCTCTCCTTACTTAGGCCTCTGAAAGTTCTTGTGCAATTTGCGGATAGTGTTCTTGTAACATATCCACAAATTTTTGCTGGATTTCCTTTAATCGTAAAGGATTATCTGCATCAAATCGTACTGTAAAGTATTCACCAGTATTTGATGCTCGAATAATGCCAAAACCATCATCAAAATCAAGACGTACGCCATCAATTTTACTAATACGCGCCCCTAAGCGATGACTTAAAATCTCAATATCTTGTAATACATACTTTGGATCAGACTGATACGTACCAATATAAGTATCCTCTGTACAACATCTTTCTGGATATGGGGCAAATAACTCAGAAATTGTAGCGGCATTAGATTGGGTAAAATACTCCATTACACGTAATGCAGCATACAAACCATCGTCGTAGCCAAAACCACGGCCATCATTAAACACATAATGACCTGCATATTCTCCACCAAAAATGGCACGCCCATTCGACTGAGATAAATAAGCCCTTAGGAAACTACTTCCCGTGCGGATCATTTTTGCTTTTCCGCCGAGTTTCTCGACGGTCTCTTGCACCATACGCGAACATTTCACATCAAAAACAATTTCTTGCTCTGGGTGCTGCTCAAGGCACATTTGGGCAAAAAGCGATAATAAGCGGTCTGCGGTCAATATCTGTGCTTTTTCATCAACTAAAACAACACGGTCTCCATCACCATCCAAAGCAATACCAATATCAGCCTGCTGCTCGACCACGGCTTTTCGCAAGCTAATTAAATGAGCTGCATGTGATGGATCTGGTGCGTGATCTGGAAACTCTCCATTTGGATTAGTGCGTAAAGCAATGACTTCACACCCCATTTTTTCTAAGATTAGTTTTGAACAATGCCCAGCTGAACCATGCAAACCATCTAAAACAACTTTTAAAGGACGTTTTAACTGAATATCTTTAAAAATGGCTTGTTGGTATTGCTGGCAAAATTCAGCCTTAAATTGCGGTAAGGTTAACTCAAGTACAGAAATTGAATGGCTTGGTACATAAGTTTGGGCTTCTTCACCCACCTGTTGAATCATTTCCGGAGACGGCGGTTCGCCTTTTAAAATCCACTTAATACCATTATCAGATTTTGGGTTATGGCTTGCTGTCACCATAATGCCATTGCCACCAAAATCTCGTGCAATGTAGTACATCATTGGTGATGAACAGCAACCAATATTAGTCACTTTTAAACCTTGTTCTATTAAAATTTCTTCAATTAAGTGTGCATAGGCTGGGCTTGTGAGACGGGCATCATAGCCAATCACTAATTGAGTTTGCTTTGCTTGTTTGTATTGTTGTGCCAATCCGTAGGCAATTGAACGGACAACGTCCGTGGTTAAGTAAGAAAGTTTGCCTCTAATATCGTAAGCACGAAAAATACTTTTTGGAAATGAGTGTCTTACATTCATAGCGTATCTTCTATTTAAAGATCAATTCGATCTATCGCAAAAACATAGATTATTCAAAATTTTTGAAAGGTTTGTTTGCTAAAAAAGTTAAAAGAATATGAGTAAAGCGTGTTGTAATATAATCCATTGTAACATTCAAGATATAAAAAGAAACGCCTGTTCAACAGGCGTTTGATTTTCGTTAATATTTTAGAAAAACTTACTGTTTACCTGTATGACCAAAGCCACCAGCACCACGTAAAGTTTCTTCAAATTCTTCTACTTGCTCAAATTCAGCTTGTACGACTGGCACTAAAACGTACTGTGCCAAGCGCTCACCTGGTTCTAAACGGAATGTAGTTTGACCACGATTCCAAACGGAAACCATCAATTCACCTTGGTAATCCGAATCAATCAAACCAACTAAGTTGCCAAGCACGATCCCGTGTTTATGACCTAAACCTGAACGCGGTAAAATTAAACCAGCAAAATTTACATCATGAATATAAATTGCCATACCTGTTTTAACTAAAACAGTTTGTCCTGGTTCAATATCAATTGCTTCATCTAAACAGGCACGTAAATCTAAACCCGCTGAACCTGCTGTTGCATATGAAGGTAAAGGCCATTCTTTACCTAAACGCGGATCGAGCAATTTCACTTGAACTTTCATGGGATTTCCTAAAAATTAAAAAAATTAACGCTTTAATAAAGCTTTTAAATTTGCCAGATATTGTTGAGCCTGTTCTTTAGGGTCAACATTAGCCGCAATTTTCTTTTTACGCCCTAACCACTCGAGCTCATCTTGTGGAAGCTCATCAAGGAAACGGCTAGGCGTCATTTGTTTCATCTGTCCGCCATTTTTGCGCTGTTCCGCTAAAGTTAACGTTAAACCTTGGCGTGCACGTGTAATTCCCACATACATGAGACGGCGCTCTTCCTCAATGGTTTCTGCTGCAATCGAGTTCTTGTGAGGCAATAGTTCTTCTTCAAGTCCCATAATGTACACATATGGGAATTCCAGACCTTTTGCTGCATGCAAAGTAAGAAGGTTAACTTTGTCTGTATCTTCTTCTTCCTGCTGCTGTTCTAACAGATCGAGCAAAACTAGTTTTCGGATAACACTTTCAATATTCTTTTCATCAACATCTTCAGCACGATTAATCAGATTTTGAATACTGGTAAATAAGTTCTCGATGTTATCGAGCTTACTTTTCTCTTGTGCAGGTGTTGCTGACTGTTCTCGAACATAATCCATATAACCTGCTTCATTCATCATTTGACGGACTTTAGGCACAGGCTCATCATCTTCCAACAATTCACGAGTAAATGTCGCGATAAAATCGGCAAATTCATGAAGCTGTGTTTCCGCCTTTTTAGGCAGCACCATACTTAAACGCTGGTCAGCAGAAGCACCGAGTAAAGACAAATTATTCTCTTGTGAAAATAAACCTAATTTTTCTAGAGTAACTGGGCCAATCGCACGTTTAGGTGTATTAATAATACGTAAGAAAGCACTGTCATCTTCTGGATTAATAATAAGACGCAAATAACTCATTACATCTTTAATTTCTGCACGCGCGAAGAACGATGTACCGCCAGAGAGTTTATACGGAATTTGCATTTGGCGAAGTTGGGTTTCTAATACACGTGCCTGAAAGTTTCCGCGATACAAAACGGCATAATCTTTCCAGTTCTTACCGTTCATTAGCTTATGAGTCAGTAAGTCTTTTACCACGCGTTCTGCTTCATCATCATCATTACGACATGTGATGATTCGGATGACTTCCCCATGCCCTTTATCACTCCACAATTTCTTGTCAAAAATATGTGGATTATTTTGAATCACACAGTTCGCAGCTTTTAAAATACGGCTGGTCGAACGGTAATTTTGTTCAAGCTTAATAATATGTAGATTTGGGAAGTCTTGTTTAAGCAATGCCATGTTTTCAGGCTTAGCACCACGCCATGCGTAAATCGACTGGTCATCATCACCTACCGCGGTGAACTGCCCCATTACACCAACTAATAGTTTGACCAAAATATATTGGGCCGTATTGGTATCTTGATATTCATCAACCAATAAATAGCGAACGCGGTTTTGCCACTTGTCACGTACTTCTGCATTTTCTTGCAATAAACGTGTTGGCATAACAATCAAGTCATCAAAATCGACAGCATTGTAGGCACGTAAATTACGTTCATAAAGTTGATAAAGATGAGCAAACTGGACATCTTCCGGTGTTTCACAAGTCGAATGTGCTTGTTCCGGCAAAATCAGATCGTTTTTCCAATCTGAAATTTTCTTCATTGCTTTAGCAATTAATTCTTTACTCTCTGCACCCGATAAATTGTCACGATGCATGAGATCCATCAAAATACGTTTACAGTCATCTGCATCTAAAATCGAAAAATTAGCTTTTAAAGGTAAATTTTTAAGTTCTAAACGTAAAAGGTTTAAACCAAAAGTATGGAAGGTCGAGACGGATAGACCTTTTGCTTCTTCACGTGACAGAAGCTTGGTCACACGTTCTTTCATTTCACGTGCAGCTTTGTTTGTGAAGGTCATCGCGGTTATACGATGCGCTGGAATACGGCAATGCTGCACCAAATAAGCAATTTTACGCGTAATTACCGATGTTTTACCTGAACCAGCGCCAGCAAGCACCAATAAAGGGCCCTGAGTATATTTCATGGCTTCTTCTTGCTTGTTGTTCAATTGACTGGCAGATGACATCGTGTATTACCTCTTAATTTTTCGAGCATGATTATAGTCATCTCTTTTTTAGAATCCCAATAGTAAATCTACGGATATGTATAAATGATGTCTAATAATGCAATTTATGCGCCGCAGAATGTCGTGATTATTTCTTGTACTGCATCCATAAAAAAACCACCCGAAGGTGGTTTTTGAAACAATCAACTAGATCTTATTGTTTTGCATAAATGCTGATTTCTACACGACGGTTTTGTTCACGGCCAGATGCAGTTGAGTTATCTGCGATCGGGTTAGATGAACCATAACCTTGCGCGTCGATACGGCTAGCAGATACGCCTTGGCTCGCTAAATAACTACGTACTGATTGAGCGCGTGCTTGTGATAATGGAATGTTAATTGAATCATTACCAGTGTTATCAGTATAACCAGTTACAAGAATTGCACTCTTGTTATCTTCAGCCAAAGTTTGAGCCACTTTGTTTAAAGTTGCGTAGAAGTTTGGCTTGATATTTGATTTGTTTGTATCGAAAGTAATGCTACCAGGCATGATCAATTGAACAGAACCATCTGGGTTACGGCCAACGTCTACACCAGTACCCGCCATTTGTTGACGTAATTTTTTCTCTTTCTGGTCAAGATATACACCACCAGCAGCACCAAGAACTGCACCAATTGCCGCAGCACGGTTGTTTTGACGGCTAGAGTTTGCATTTGATTTAGAAATACCATAACCAGCTGCTGCACCAATTAAAGTACCTAATGCGGCTTTATCGTATTCAACGCCACCAAGATTATTACCAGTTGTTTGACAACCAGAAAGTACTACTGCTGCCCCTACCACTGTTGAAATAACTAATGCACGCATTGCATGCCTCCTCACTTTGTGTGTTTTGTTGTCTGAATGAATAATGAAACAAAAAGGAAGTATAAAACATTGATATTTTGTTAATAATAAACAGTTTAGTTACTTTTTTGTAATATTTTGATGCACTTTAAGATGCAACCTCATCACAATTTCTTCATTGTTGTCTAAGATATCGTTGTATTTCATATTATGACAGTTATAGTTGAACAACTTTTCTATGGATTTGAGACATTCGGGGTCATTTATATGCCAACTGCACCCAATAAACAATCTGCGCTAAAAAAAATTACACGTGGACTCACTGTAGGTACAGTCATTACAGGAAGTACTTTTTTTCATGGTCCCCCTGTTCTTGCATTAGGTCTGACCAAGCTTTTAAAGAAATCATCAAAAATAGATGAAACTAATATTCAAATTACAAATAGCTGGTTAGGGGTAAATAATTGGCTAATTGACCATGTTCTTCCTAATCTAAAATGGGACATTACCATTGATGAAGGACTTGATCTGAATATGCAAGGTCGTTATCTAATGACTTGTAATCACCAAAGTTGGGTAGACACGACTGTAAATCAATATTTTGGTTTAACACGTATGCCACTCACCCGTTTCTTTACTAAATGGGAACTCATCTTTATTCCTTTTGTTGGTCAAGCATTTAAGATTTTAGGCTTCCCAATGATGAAACGTCACACCAAAGAACAGATCGCGAAGAATCCTGAACTTAAAGACCGTGACATGATGGAAGCGCGTAAAGCCTGTGAGCAGCTTTTAAGTCAGCCCTTCACATTATTAAATTATCTGGAAGGGACTCGTTTTACTCAAGAAAAACATGATCAGCAAAAATCACCTTATAAGCATTTGCTAAAACCCAAAGCAGGTGGCTTAGCACTTGCATTAAATATCTTGGGTGACAAAATCGATGCCCTAGTTGATATGACTATCGTCTATCCTGATGGTGTACCGGGATATAGTGATTTCTGGCTCGGAGATGTTTCAAAAATTGCGGTTAACTTACGTAAAATTGAAATTCCAGAGTGGGTGCTTGGCGGCAATTATGAAGATGATGCGGCTTATCGTGAACGTTTTCAGCAATGGGTTCATGACATTTGGACCGAAAAAGATCAACTTATTGAGCAAATGAAATCTCAATATACCACTGCAAATATTTAAGAAAGCACCCGTTATTATGCAAAACAGTTCTGGGAAAAAAACGAAATACCATCATGTAGACCCAAACAGCCTTTCATTTAAGCTGTTTTTGGTCTACGACATTTTCATGGTGTTTATTATCATTTTTAACTTGTTCTGTCTTGCGACTAATTTCTTTTTAATGAGCAGTATTGGGGCATGGTTCTTCGAACATATTCACTTGCCCCAAGTACTCAGCTTTTATCGTACTTCACTACATCCGTGGGTGATTACATCAGAAGCTTGGTTTATTGGTTTTTTAATTATTGAGCTGCTTGTACGCTGGGCTATTGCGATCATCAACAAACACCATAAGCGTTGGTTCTTTTTTCCTTTTATTCACTGGTATGAAATTTTAGCTATTATTCCTCAGCTCCGTTTTTTACGTTTATTCCGCGCTGGGATTATTGCTTACCGTTTACATGAGTTGGGCTATCCAGTTGTTCCGGGAAGCTGGCGGAAAACTGGGCTATTTTATTATCGTGTCGTAATGGAAGAATTATCTGACCGCGTTGTAATTACCGTGATTGATGGTATTAGATATGAACTTGAAACCAGTTCTAGTCATAAACAGATTATTCATGATTTGGTTAATCATCATCGTGAGCAATTTACTGTCGCTCTAACCGCATTATTACAAGAATCTTTAGCCACCGCTTTAAAAGAACAAAAGCCTGCCATTACAAAAGGTGTGGGCAAAATTGTAGATCAAGCCATTATTGATACGCCTGAGCTAACTCAATTATTACGCTTAATTCCTTTAGTCGGGGGCCGCATTGAACAGCAAATTCAAAGCATTGGTCAAAGATTAGGTGAAAATATTAGTGCAGGTTTAATTGAACCTTTAATTGAGGGCTCACCAAATAGTCCGAACCCTACTTATCAATTAATTTCTCAAAGAGTAAGTGAAATCAATATTAATAATCGTCAGCTTGAGCAATTGGTTGAATCTGTCGTGTTCGAGACACTGGAGTCTGTACGTAAACAAGTCAAGGTCAAACAATGGCAACAAACCCTTGCGGAGTATGATCGAATCAAAGAATAAGCATTTATTTAATTTTTTATGAATCACGCTAGAGAATTGGCACGAATTGTTCTAGCATTTGCCCTATTTACAATAAACTTAACGATATTACAGCTCGTTTAACGCCTTGAAGGAAGACTTATGGCTGATATACGGATTACCGGCAGAATGGTTAACTTTAGCAGGATAACCTTCGATACCAATGATCATGATGTGATCCGCCAGCAATTATCAAATATTTTAAATGAAGGTTCCTATCAAGGAACTTTAGTGATTATTGACAGTACAGTTGAGCAAGAGTTAATTGCATTGATTCAACTTCTGGTGAGCTTAGGTTTACAACCAATGGCGGTAATCGACGGTATTTTAGGAGATGAGGCTCGCGCTATTCAATTCCCTGTTTTACCCGCAGATCAACCATTACAACGCATTAAAGCGACAGCTGAACAAGTGGCTATTGTGGAAAAACCTGCTACAGCTCCTGCCTCGTCTTCAGCAGAAACAAAAAAACCACTAAACAAGATAGCGGTCGCTCATATTACCTCTTATCATGATGAAATTTTGCGTACAGGCCAATCCCTTGTACAAGATAACGGCGATATTATTTTAAAGGCTGGCATGAATAGTGGTTCCGAGGTGATCGCTTCAGGAAATATACATATTTATGGCACAGTTCGTGGTAGAGTCATTGCTGGTGCGGGCGGGCACGCAGCTGCACGCATTTTTTGCCAATCTTTAGAGGCTGAGCTCGTTTCCATTGCCGGAACGTATTGTGTCGCAGATGATATCCCTAAACATGTGGTAAAAAAACCAGTACATATTTATTTAAATGAAAAGCAAGAGCTTGAATTTGAAGCTCTAGAACTTTAATTTATTAAGCAAATCACCAAAAAACAGCCCTTTTAAGGGTGTATGACCATAATAGGAGTGGATTCGGTGGCCAAAATTGTTGTCGTAACATCAGGCAAAGGTGGTGTAGGTAAAACTACAACGAGCGCATCTTTTGCAACAGGTTTAGCCCTTCGTGGTCATAAAACTGTTGTGATTGATTTTGATGTAGGCTTACGTAACCTTGATTTGATTATGGGTTGTGAGCGTCGTGTTGTTTATGATTTTGTTAATGTTATTAATAACGAAGCACGTCTGCAGCAAGCCCTTATTCGCGATAAAGATATCGAAAACCTTTATATTTTACCGGCTTCACAAACACGTGATAAAGATGCGTTGAGCGACGAAGGTGTTGCTCGTGTTATTGATGAGCTATCTCAAGAATTTGATTACATCATTTGTGACTCACCTGCAGGGATCGAGCGTGGCGCGATTTTAGCCATGTATCATGCAGATGAAGCAATCATTGTAACAAACCCTGAAATCTCTTCAGTACGTGACTCTGACCGTATTATTGGTATGTTAGATAGCAAAACCAAGAAAGTTGAACACAACGAAGGGCGTATACGTAAACATTTATGTATTACACGTTTTAACCCGGAACGTGCTGACCGTCAGGAAATGCTGACAATTGATGATATTTCTAAAGATATTTTACGCGTACCGACATTAGGTGTTATTCCAGAATGTCCAAGTGTATTACAAGCATCAAACGAAGGTAAGCCAGTTATTCTGTATTCAGAAACTAAAGCTGGTCAGGGGTATGATGATTTGGTTGCACGCTTCCTTGGCGAAGACCGTCCTTATCGACACATCACAGCTCAACCTAAAGGCTGGTTAGCACGACTATTTGGAGCGTAGATATGGCAGGATTCTGGAGTAAATTATTTAGCAGCGAAGAAAAACCATCAAGTGCTCAAACTGCCAAAGATCGTTTGAAAGTTATTGTTGCTTCTGAACAAGGTTTAGGCCGCCGTTTAAGCCAAGACAAAATTGATCAGATGAAAAAAGAAATCATGCAAGTGGTTAGTCGTTATGTTAGCGGTGTAGGTGAACAGCATATCCAAATGCAAGTTCGCTCTGAAGCTAATATCGAAATGTTAGAAATGAATATCAATTTACCTGAAGAACGATAATTCTATTTCTGACTATTCAATAAATCAGAATCAAGGCAAAATAACGCAAGTTATTTTGCCTTTTTTAAAATGAGGAGATTGTCATGGCATTATCACAGCCAGCAACTTTCAATGAAGAATGGTCCGATGAGCGTGTTTTTGCCTACCTCAACCAACTTCCTCCAAGTGGCGTGAATGCAGATTTTCATGTGCTCTACCATGCATTCAAACATATGCGCCCAACAGACTATGAGCGTCTTTTAACGCAATTTATTGCGGATGGACGCGATATTAATGCCAAAGACCCTGAAGGCCAACGCATTCATGACGTGATTGCTAAGTTTCCGCGTCAATCGGCACCATTTTTAGAAGTTCTAGCAAAGTTTGCTTAAAAATAAAAAGCCTCTAAAAGAGGCTTTTTTCTTATCTAAACTTATCGATTACCAATCAGGAAAATACCAAATACGGTAAAAATACCGCCAGAAATACCATCAATCCATTTTGAAAAATTACGATAAGCTGCTCTAAAACTTGGTAATGAAAAAATAAAAGTCACAAAGCAGAACCATAAAATTGTCTCGATTGTGACAATAATAAAGAGTAGCCAGTGAACTTGATCAAGTTGAGGATTAGCTAAAAATAAAGAGAAAACACTACCAAAATAAATAACAGCTTTCGGATTTGATAGATTAGTTATTAGACCTTTTATAAAAAATAAGTAAGGTGCTTTAGGGAGCTCAACAGCAACATTGCTCTCTTGCTCATTTTTTGAAAAAGCTGAACGTAGCATCTGATAGCCCAACCAACATAGATATAAGCCACCAGCAATAAGCAACCCTTGCTTTAACCAAGCCATTTTTTCAAAGATAAGATTTAGCCCCATCAGCGCCAAGCACGCCCAAAACATAACACCCGCCGTTATACCAGCAACGACCAGCATAGCGTCTTTACGAGAACGACTAATGGCGGTTTGAGATACAAGAAAAAAATCAGGCCCAGGAGTGATAAGTGCGCAAAAGTGAATAAAGGCTAAAGTAATCAGAGCTAATAACATATCTTCCTCCTGATTTAATTCATTGTTATTTAGATCTCTTTCATAAATCA
>NZ_JAVIMC010000092.1:0-28948 GCF_031196995.1 Acinetobacter sp. 12966 | reverse complement strand
AACTAACTCAATCACAAGTAACTGTTTTTCAACAAGTTTCTATCTGCATCACCGCCGATGGATGTGCATTATAGACCATTACATTCCCTTTGCAACCCTTTTTTTAAATCAATATCATTAACTGGATACTTTTTAAGCTTTTTAGTCAATTTTAGATGAGATATTAAACTTTTTTTACGTTACCAACTTCATGTAGAATAGATTATTCGTGCAATAGTTTGGCATTAACTCATCATGTGGCAGTTCGCTAAAAAAGTATTTGTTTGCATACTTGTAGTGTTTGCTACGAGTGGGCCTTGTTATGCCAATTCAAAACATAACTTCTATGTACTTACTTTATCTATTCTAAGCTATAGCAAATGGGAGAATGTAAACACTCCTACGCTGTGTATTATTGATAACCCTTCTATTACATCTACATTTCAATCTTACATCCAGCAAATGTCTTATAATTATCGTGTTCAAACTGTAAATGCGAAAGATTTTGCTCGGTCACATTGTCAAGCTGTCTACTTTTCTACTACCTCTCCACAGCAACAACAAAATCTTATTCAAAGCTATCCTTATCGCTCTTTACTTTCTTTAAGCATTAATAATTCAGAGTGCGAAATAGGAAGTATCTTTTGTTTATATAACCAGAATAATTACACAACATTTAAAGTTAACTTAGATGCTTTAAGTCACTCCAAAGTTCATATTGATCCGAGAGTATTACTCTTGGCTAAGAATGCGGAGTAAGGGTTATGATATCAAAGTTGTATCAATCCACTTCACTACATGCATTATTTAGAAAATCTCAATTTACTATTTTTGCTATTACTTTTTTTATTTGCTCTTTTACGTTTGTATCAATTTCTGTTTTTACAATGGAAACTTATGCCAAACAAAATTTGCAATTGCTTAGTCACACTCTATTAGAGCGTATTCAACCCGCTGTAGTATTTAATGATAAAATTACAATAGAACAAATTTTAAATGAGTATACGAAGGATCATTCAATTCGTACGATTCATATTTATGACTCGGAACATCATTTAATTGCTCAAAGCTTCAAATTATCTAGTCAAACTTCAATTTTAGAAGGTTGGTTTGATCATTGGTTTTTAAACGAACCCGTTCATCTTACAATTTATCATCATGAACAAAATGTAGGTGAGCTAACACTTTTTGGTAGTTCTGAAAAAATATTGCAGTTCCTCAAAATGATTATGGTAGGGCTTGCAATTGCGATGTTGTTTATTGTTTGCGCATTATGGTGGTCAGTGAACCTAACTTATCGCCAAATTATGCAGGCTATTTATCCACTTACTAATATTGCTCAAATTGTGAGTGAGCAAAAAGCCTACAATCTTCGTTTTCCTTATAATCGTATTAAAGAATTTCAAGATTTAAATACTGTATTTAACGAGTTACTTGAAGAAATTCAGATATGGGATAATCAGCTACAAAAGGAAAATCGTAAATTATCCTTTCAAGCTCATCACGATCAGCTCACCTTGTTGCCTAATAGACATTATTTTTACCAAATTCTTTTAGACATGTTTGAGGATAAGGATTTCGACAATAAGTCTGCATTATTATTTATAGATAACAATAACTTCAAAGCAATTAATGACCAGTTTGGTCATTTAGCTGGAGATGAAGTTTTAAAAGAAATGGCTAATCGCTTGCAAACTCGTCTACGCCATCAAGATTTTATCGCTCGGTTAGGTGGCGACGAATTTGCTGTTATTTTGCATTCCATTAGCCATGCTGATCATTTAATATCTATTGCTGAAAATTTACTCGAAAGCTGTAAAGAACCTTTGCATCTAAATGGTCAAACTATTTATTTCAGTTTTAGTGTAGGTATTGCTTTATCACAATTTGCATCTAGCCCCGAAGATTTCATTATGCAAGCAGATCAGGCAATGTATAAGGCTAAAAATTCGGATGAACACTGGTTTATCTATAAACCTGAAAATTAAATTTAGGCTAATCTATGAATACAAGATCTTTGAAACTCTCCTTTATTGCATTGCTATGCATTACTCTTGCAGGGTGCCTGAGTTTTGGTCCATTAAAATATCGTCAAGTAAAATTGCTCAAAAAAGAAGGTTTCGTTCTTACTGATGAAGGCTGGACTTTAGGTTTACCAGAACGCTTGTTATTTGACTTTAATAATGCAGAGTTAAAACAAAGTCATGAAGCTGAGTTAGTACGTCTAGCCAATCAATTGAATAAATATGACCTGAATAAATTGAAAATTGTGGGTCACACTGATGATGTTGGTGATGCTACATATAACCAAAAGTTATCTGAAGAGCGTGCTCAAAGTGTGGCAAACCTTTTCTTAACACGTGGATTCAAAAAAGAAAACATCTACGTAATTGGCCGTGGTTCAACGCAACCTTATGTGCCAAATACAACCAATGAAAACCGTGCCATTAACCGACGTGTTGCGATTGTCGTTATTCCATAATTAGATTTAACTCATAAAAAAGCCAATCCTCTGTGATTGGCTTTTTTATTTTAAACTAGCTCAATAATATCAATGGTTGGTGGTACCCTGAAACGCAAAGGAATTCCAACCATTCCTGTGCCGACGGTAACAAAGACATCCGCATGCTCATGAGAATAAAACCCACGTTTATGGCCTAAAATTGATACTTTTTTCATAATATAGTTAGTCAACCATGGAAGCTCCACCTGCCCTCCATGGGTATGTCCAGATAACATTAATGGTCGATTCGGTAATTTAGGTACCATATCTACCGTATCTGGATTATGAGACAAAATTAACCAAGGTTTGTCCTGCGGTAAATCTGGCATGGAACGCATATCAGTTTTTCCTGCCCAAAGATCACCAATACCAATCAAACGGAACTCTTCAAAATCAACAATCTTGCCTTCGATATCAACAACTTCATTATAAAATAACGCATCTTTTAATAATTGTTGAATCGGCGGGCCAGGATATTGCTCGTCATGATTTCCAGGAACTGAATATACAGGCGCCTGAATTTCTTTTAAAACACTTAACTCTTCAATTAGTCTATCTTCTGGTTCATATGTCCAGTCACCAGCAACTACGACTAAATCAGGTTGCTGTTCATTTAATTTTCTAACTATGGTTTTGAGTTGACGTTCATGTCCTGAAAACAAACCAATATGTAAATCTGCGATTAAAGCTACTTTTACTGGCTTATCAAAACTACGATCTGGGTTTAAACGATATTGATGAGTATCAACACGGACTAAATGAGGTTCGATAAATCGGGCATAAATTAACACCCCACTTAAGAAAAAGATGAAAATACCTTGATGAATTGAGTAGTAACCGATCCAAGCAGCATATAAATTAAAAAACCAGAGAGGAATAAGTAGATAAGAGAGATAAAATGCGAGTAGATGTACAAAAGCTTTAAATGGATGAATCGTCTCGGTTCGTGATTGATGAATCCAAGCCTCAGAAATTCCCCATAGAGCAAGTATTGAAAAAATAAAGTAAAAACAAAAAATGATTGAATTTGGATTCCACATTACGACTCTCGACTTATCTTATATTGATTGCTAGTAATCAAATTCAATATTTATCTTTCAATATGCACGAATTATACTCTAGCTCACCTTATCGTATGTACTGATTATGGCACAATCCTTTCATTCCAAACAGCTTCAAACGAATCAACAAGCTAAAGGCTTTTTGATAAAAGCCTCTATAGTCCTATGTTCAAGTTTTGCTGTGGGTTTGACAGGATGTAGTACTCTGCCAAAACATGGTGTTGAACCAGTACAATATGCAAAAGATATTGATACCTCTGAGACTTCACTTGCCAAAATTATCACACCTTTACGTCAGCAAAATCCAAAGTTAACTGGTTTCCATGTTCTAAATGATCCGCTGGAGGCTTTAGCGGCTCGACTTAGATTAATTGATAAAGCCGAAAAGACTTTAGATTTACAATATTACATCTGGGATAATGACAAAGTTGGTGCTTTAGCCTTGCACGCCATTATTCGTGCAGCTGATCGAGGTGTAAAAGTCCGACTTCTTATTGATGACAATAATGCAAAAAAAATGGAAGGAATTTTACTGGCCCTTTCTCAACATAAAAATATTGAAGTTAAGCTTTTCAATCCCTACCGTTTCCGCAAATATCGTGCGATGGATATGGTGCTTGATTTAAAACGTATCAATCGTCGTATGCACAATAAAAGTTTTATTGCCGACAATGAGGTTGCCCTTATTGGCGGGCGCAACATGACCAATCAATATTACAATGTAAGCGATAGCTATCAGTTTTCTGATGTCGATGTAATGTTGGTAGGTGCTGCTGTTGATGATATTGTGAATTCATTTGATGATTACTGGAATCATGAATATGCATATTCAGTTCAAAGTATCGTAAGTCCTGAGCAGCATCGTTTACGCTATGAAGGATTAAAAGAACAGCTTGAAGCACACTATCAACAAGCTACCGTTCAAAACTTTTTAAACTTAACCGCAAAATCTCATGCATTTGATCAATGGCTAAATCATAATATTCAATTCGATTGGGTCAAAGCAGAAGTCGTAAAGGACTCACCTGATAAAATCAAATCGAAAGCTAAAAAAGAAGAACACCTCAATTTCCAATTAATTAACCACTTGGAAAAACCAGAAAGTAACGTTGATTTAATCTCTGCTTATTTTATTCCTGAAAAACAAGGTGCCAAGATTTTAAGCACCCTTGCCAAAGAAGGTGTTGAGGTTCGAGTTTTAACGAACTCTTTCAAAGCGAATGACGTTGCTGTTGTACATGCCTTTTATGGAAAATATCGCAAAGAGCTACTTAAAAACGGCGTACAACTTTATGAATTTTTACCAACACCCGATAAAAGAGATTTAAATAAAAATACGGATGAACTTGCAACTAAAGCTAAAGTAAATATGAAAGGTTTAAGCCGTTCAAGTTTGCATACTAAACTTATGGCATTAGATGAGCAGGTTTTTATCGGTTCATTTAACTTTGATCCACGCTCAGCTTATTTAAATACTGAAATTGGCGTAATTTTAGACAGCCCATCGTTGGCTAAAACCATTCACCATACAATGGATGAAAATTTAAATAAATATGCTTATAAATTAAAGCTCGACGCTAACAATCATATTTATTGGCATCAAGAAACTCCCAATGGTCCTGTAATTTATAGACAGGAACCTGAGATGAAATGGTGGCAAAAAGCAGGCATGAAGTTTCTTTCATGGCTGCCAATTGAAGGTTTTATGTAATTAAGTTTTTGGCTTAAGTACTTTTCGATGTAATTGAGCCAAACCTTCTACCATTTTTTCTTGAACTTCGCGCGTTAAACTTTTGACGTCATGCCCTTCCACTGAAATTGGAGGCAAAGTTAATAAATGAGCAGTTACTTTCGGCATTTCCAGTACACGTTGAATATGTTCAGCAAATGTCATGTCCCCAATAAATGGTGCAACCGTATCTAATTGCCCATCTCTGTTTACATAACAAATTAAACATACCTGTACTGGACGTTGTGCTTCAATCGCTGCACCAAGTAATCGTCCATGAACTTTTTTAACAGAATGTCCATCTGTAGTTGTCGCTTCAGGGAAAAATAATACTGGAATATTTTGTTTTAAAAATTCAGCAATTTGCTCACGAATTCTGACTGAATCCCCAGATCCACGCTTAATAAATAACGTTCCACCACTTTTGGCTAAGTTTCCAAGAATAGGCCAATTTTCAATTTCAGCTTTAGCCAGAAAGAAAACTCGTGCACCTGAGCCTAGAACCGCAACATCTAACCAAGAAATATGATTACTTACCCATAAAGCTGGTTCTCTAGGAATTGTGCCATGTACTTCTATATCTAAATTGAAAACCTGACATAAACGGCGGCAAAAGTATTGGACATAACGTGTATTTACAGGATTATTAGGATCTTTATAAAGCCCATGTCGATAAACTAGATAAAAACCTTCACTAATTGCGGCCGTGGCAGAAGTGACCTTTTTTCCGTATAAACCTATTTTTGATAATTTCTTTAACGTTGAATTAACTATACTTTGCGTTTGAGCCATAAAATTTCACTAACGATTAATCATTGTTATACCCATCTCGAGTCATTCTATACGTTTCGTAATAAACTTGCATTGACGATAGAGAACGGCAAATAAAATAAATCTGAACACTAGACTAATCTCATATAACTAATCTAAAGGATAAGAACAAACGCTTTCCCCTTTTGCTTAAGTTTCCTCTAGAATAAAGTTTTCCCATTTTCAGGATTTATAGCCACGTGGAATATGTTGATCGGCATCAAGGCGGTGAACGCACAATCTTAGTGAGTGTTTCTGTACAATTATTAGATGATCTGGATGCCGAAGAGTTTGCTCTACTTGCACAGTCTGCTGGTGCAGATATCCTTGAACATATTAAGGTTCAGCGTAATAAGCCTAATCCTAAATTTTTCATTGGCTCAGGAAAAGTCGAAGAAATTGCAGAGCAAGTTCAGGAGCTAGAGGCGAGCCTGGTTATTTTTGACCATGCCTTATCACCTGCTCAAGAACGAAATTTAGAAAGAATATTAAAATGCCGAGTTATTGACCGCACAGGCTTAATCTTAGATATTTTTGCGCTACGTGCCCGTACACATGAAGGTAAGCTACAAGTCGAACTTGCCCAGCTTAAACATTTATCTACTCGTCTTATTCGTGGTTGGTCTGCCGACTTTGAACAACAAAAAGGTGGTATCGGCTTACGTGGTCCCGGTGAAACACAACTAGAGACAGATCGCCGTCTTATTCGTGTTCGTATTACCCAATTAAAAGATAAATTAGACAAAGTACATCAGACTCGTATACAAGGGCGTGCTGCAAGACAAAAAGCAGCTATTCCAACAGTTTCATTAGTAGGTTATACCAACGCTGGTAAATCGACATTATTTAATATTTTAGCAAATAGTGATGTCTACGCAGCCGATCAACTGTTTGCAACACTCGATCCAACACTACGCCGTTTAGACTGGGATGGTATCGGTACTGTTGTGCTAGCAGATACGGTAGGTTTTGTACGAAACTTACAGCATGATTTGGTTGAATCATTTAAAGCAACACTTGAAGAAACACTAGAAGCGACCCTTTTACTGCATGTTATTGATAGTAATAGCCATGACATGCTTGATCAAATTGAAGCAGTTGAAAGTGTATTAAAAGACATTGGCGCTGATGCTCCTGTACTTCGGGTGTACAACAAAATTGACCTGAGCGGTGAAGAAGCCAAAATCATTTATGCTGAGCCACACGTCCCAGATCGAGTGTATGTTTCAGCTCATTCTGGTCAAGGTCTAGATTTACTCCAAAAAGCAGTACAA
The DNA here is from genome assembly GCF_031196995.1 of Acinetobacter sp. 12966. Taxonomy (NCBI): domain Bacteria; kingdom Pseudomonadati; phylum Pseudomonadota; class Gammaproteobacteria; order Moraxellales; family Moraxellaceae; genus Acinetobacter; species Acinetobacter sp. 12966. The sequence goes on along the minus strand of NZ_JAVIMC010000092.1, from coordinate 21,592 downwards.
GAATGCTTAATGGGCCAAATTCAAAAGTTTTCACTCGTGCTTAAGCCTGCTTATGGCAAATTACGTACTCAACTTTATGCCTTAAATGTGATTGAGTCTGAACATTATGATGATGCAGGCTTATTACATATTGATGTGAAGATTGCACCACATAAGTTAGAAAAGCTGATTCGCCAAGCAAAACTACCCTTAGATGAAATATTGGGAGAACACGCAAGTCAATTTAAACGTCCCTTGGAAGAGTTTGAAATCAAGGGCGAGATCAGTTAAAACTTGATAAGTAAACTTTTAGAGATAAAAAATATGGATAAGATCAAAAGTATAGACTGGACAGCATGGGTAATCACATTACTACTCATTATTGGTTTTCGTGAAGGCTCTGTCGTCGTTATGCGTGCTTTTGGTCATCCAGAATTAGGTAATCTGGTCGGTCTAATCAGCTTACTTATTATTTTACTGATTTGGAGAAAGTTTAAAAAAATTCCACTTCGAATAGTGGATACCAATAATAAAATCATGAAAGAAAGTGGATTCGCTTTTTTGCCCATTTGTGCAGGTTCATTAATTATGCTTGTACATATGGGTAAGGAAATTCCATTATTTCTTTTGGTGTTAGTGGTCAGTACCCTTATACCTTTGTGGGTCTATGCAAAAATGGCAAAACGTTGGTTATAAGGAGAATAAAATGTTTACGATTTTCTACGGATTTTTGATCACACTCATTGGTTATCTGTGTGCAAAGCCTTTAAACCGACGTTTCCCGCAAGTTCCACTTTTAGTTTTCGGCATGTTCATTGTAATTGGCCTACTTGCAGTTCTACATGTGCCATATGAGCAATATCGTCTTTATGTGAATGACTTATTTGGTCATCTATTAGGTTATGTCACTGTGGCCTTAGCCATTCCTTTAGCTGCAATGCGTTACGATGATCTTCCAATTAAATCGGTCATTGGTATTTTACTTTTTGCAAGTATTAGCGCCGTTGCCCTACCTATGGGGCTGGCTTATTTGTTACATATGTCTGAACCCACCATTCTTGCATTTGCCACCCGTGCAGTAACTACTCCAATTGCTCTGAACATCGCAACTTTATTACATGCTCCTGAAACACTTGTGACCCTTATTGTTATTTTGTCTGGGGTAATTGGCGCAGCATTCTCCCCATTCTTACTTAAACATATTCATGATGAGAGAGCATCAGGTTTAGCCTTAGGTTTAGCTGCACATGCCATAGGAACAGCTCAAGCTTGGCAACGTGGACCTGTTGCAGGTCGTTACGCTGCATTTGGTATGGCATTGAACGGTGTATTTACTGCAATTTGGCTACCAACATTAATGTTGTCTTTTGGAACACCATAATTAAAAAAGTAGATTAAATAAACGTTGAATGGTCTATCAATTCCCAATAAGATGACCTTTCAATGTTAAAAGGATTTTTAATTATGGGGAAAATTTTTCTTGGAGCTCTGCTCGTATTGGGGATCAATACTGCTACATTTGCAGCAGATATTACAGGTCTTTGGCAAACAATTGATGATAAAACTGGTGCGCCCAAAGCACAGGTAGAAATACGAAAAGAAGCGAACGGGACATATGCCGGAAAAATTGTCAAAGTTACACCACGCCCAGGTTATACACCTAAAGAGATTTGTGATAACTGCCCTGCGCCCTATACCAATAAACCGATTTTAGGTCTGGATATCGCAACAGGTTTAAAACAGACAGATGGACTTAATTATACTGGTGGTAAAATTTTAGATCCAAATACTGGCAAACTTTACGGACTTAAAGCAAAGCTCAGTGCAACTGGCAAACGCTTACATATGCGTGGTTATCTTGGAGTTTCAGCTTTGGGACGTAATCAAATTTGGATTCGCGTAGAATAATAGTTCCCAATAAAAAAGCCGCTTCTGCGGCTTTTTTATTTTTAACTCAGCTACTAGCTTCATCTTACGTTCATAGCAAAGCATCGCTTTGCTTATATTTGCACAGGGTTTTCAACAGAAAAAATTTCTTTGTCTTCAATTCGATAAGCTATTAATTTTCTGCCCCAAACACAGCCACCATCGATATTCTGGATCTGCTCATCAATAGTTCTGCCCTCGAGCGCAGCCCAATGACCAAAAATAATTTGATGAGTTTGTGCCGCTTTGCTCGGAAATTCAAACCAAGGTAAATAACCTTCCGGCATTGGTGCATCCAGAGCATCTTTAAAACTAAACTCTAAAGCCCCTTTGGCATTGGTTAAACGCATGCGAGTCAAATAATTGGTAATACAACGTAAACGCGCAGAACCAGTTAGGTCATCTTCCCACAAATCTGGTTTTGAACCATACATATCTGCTAAAAAAGCATCCAATACAGATAAATCTTCGTTTGCGAGTACAGCCTCAACCTCTTTTGCCAACGTTACAGTTTTTTGCGCATCCCAAATACAAGGTATGCCAGCATGAGTAAGGATCGTATGCTCGTTTGGCAATAAACATAATGGCTGTTTACGTAACCAGTCGATTAACTCATCACCATCAATCGCATCAATAACGTCTTGAGTATGATCTTTTTCTTTAATCTCTTTTAAACCGCGTGCACCCGCAATTAAAGTCAGGTCATGATTTCCAAGTACAGTTGCAGCAGCGCCACGATCAGCAAGCTTTTTAATAAAACGCAATGCCCCTACCGAGTTTTCACCACGTGCGACTAAATCACCAGCAAACCATAAAAAGTCTTGATCTGGATCAAAACGTATTTCTTTAAGTAAGGCTTTTAAAGCTTCAAAACAACCCTGCACATCGCCAATAACATAGTTATAACGCTTAGTCATTTACGCCACCATTTGATCGGCCAAAGCAACAAATTGGGCAAGTGTTAAGGTCTCTGGACGAGCCATCGGATCAACACCCGCTTTTTCAAAGCCATCTTCTGCAATCATACCTTTAAGACTGTTTCTTAAAGTTTTGCGGCGCTGAGTAAATACATGGGCGACCAGTCGAGCTAAAGCTTTTTCATCTTTTGCTGTAATTGGCTTTTGATCATACGGAACAAGCCGGAAAACAGCACTCGTTACTTTAGGTGGTGGGTTAAATGCACCAGCCGGCACTTCAAATAAAAATGTTGGTTGACAGTAATACTGAATCATTACCGACAAGCGTCCATATTCTTTCGTATTCGGTTCAGCAGTAATACGTTCAACCACCTCTTTTTGCAGCATAAAGTGCATATCTTTAACTTTACTGCCAAATTCCAAGAGATGAAAAAGTAATGGAGTTGAAATGTTATAAGGTAAGTTACCGACTACACGTAATGGTCGGCCATCTTTTACCAGTTCGCTAAAGTCATATTTTAATGCGTCAGCTTCTATAATCGTCAAACGTTCAGGATGTGGAACACGTTCTGGTAGCCCAGCAGCTAAGTCACGATCTAGCTCCACTACGGTTAATGCATCACACTCCCCAATTAAAGGAGAGGTTAAGGCAGCTAAACCAGGTCCAATCTCGACAATATTGTCACCAGTACGCGGACTTACAGAGCGCACAATTTTGGCAATGACTCGTTGATCATGTAAGAAGTTTTGACCAAAACGTTTACGAGCTTTATGCCCTTCATCTTTCGGGTTTAGGGCATTAATTTGATACATATAACATTTCCAACATGAAAAATTTAGCTCGCTGCTAAAGATAAAGCTAAATCAACAGCGACATTTAAACTTGAGCTTTTTGCCAAACCAGTCCCAGCCAAAGACAAGGCAGTGCCATGGTCAACCGAAGTTCGAATGAAAGGCAAACCCAATGTAATATTGATGGCTTCACCAAACCCTTGTGATTTTAACACAGGTAAACCTTGATCATGGTACATGGCAAGTACAGCGTCTGCATTTTTAAGATGTTCTGGAGTAAACAAGGTATCTGCCGGCAAGCTTAAACTCATTTTAAACCCTTGCGCCCGATAACTTTCGAGTACCGGATTAATGGTTTCAATCTCTTCACGCCCTAAATAACCATCTTCACCTGCATGAGGATTTAAGCCACACACGAGTAAACGTGGGTCTGTAATCTTAAATTTAGTTTTTAAGTCGTGTAGTAAAATATCAATAACCTGATGCAAACGCTCTTTGGTAATCGCATCTGCTACATCTCTTAAGGGTAAATGTGTAGTTGCTAACGCAACACGTAAAGTTTTGGTTGCAAGCATCATGACGACACGCTCTACGCCTGCAAACTCTTGATAGTATTCAGTGTGACCACTAAACAAAATACCAGCATCATTAATAACCGATTTTTGCACGGGTGCCGTGGCTATCCCAACACTTTTACCAGACATTGCATAATCAGCTGAGCGACGCAGTTGCTCTAATACATAAGCTGCATTAGCCGGGTTTAATTGACCATCAATGACAGCTGCTTTTAAAGGCACATGCTCTACATAGAGTTCATTCAGAGATGATGACTCAGGCTGTCCTGTATATTCTATAAATTGAATATCGATCCCAAGTTTTTGGGCACGTTGCTCTAATAAGTCTCGGTCACCCAAGATAACAACAGGGCGTTCATCAACCCGCTTAGCCAAGCTCAAACAGATATCTGGACCAATACCAGCCGGCTCACCGGAAGTGACATATAATGGCAGCACAATCACTCCAGACACATAACAAGAATTTGTTTAATTTTAACATATCTGACATTCATCAGTTTATGGATTAAATTATAGGGCTTAAACTGGATTTTTCTTGTGAGTTTGGACAAACTCGTTTAGAATGCTCGCTCCTTTTGTTTGGACAGATTCCATAGTCCAAACCAACTATAATAGGTAGTGGTTTAATGAAAACTCTCAGCGCTAAGCCAGCTGAAGTTCAACATGACTGGTATGTTGTTGATGCTTCTGGCAAAACTTTAGGTCGCCTTGCGACTGAAATCGCTCGTCGTTTACGCGGTAAGCACAAAACTTCTTATACTCCTCACGTTGACACTGGCGATTACATCGTTGTGATTAATGCTGAACAAGTTCAAGTGACTGGTAAAAAATCACTTGATAAGAAATATTATCGCCATACTGGTTTCCCTGGTGGTATCCGTGAGACTAACTTCGAGAAGTTAATCGCTCACAAACCTGAAGCTGTTCTTGAAAAAGCGGTTAAAGGCATGTTACCAAAAGGTCCTCTTGGTTATGCAATGATCAAAAAAATGAAAGTGTACGCTGGTACTGAGCATCCGCATGCTGCTCAACAGCCACAAGTTTTGGACATCTAAGGGATACAGCACATGGCTACTAATTATGGTACAGGTCGCCGTAAGACCGCAACTGCACGTGTTTTCTTGTCAGCTGGTACAGGTAAACTCGTTATTAACAACCGTACTTTAGAGCAATATTTCGGTCGTGAAACTGCTCGTATGGTTGTTCGTCAACCTTTAGAACTTTTAGAAGTTACTGAAAAGTTTGACCTTTACATCACTGTTAAAGGTGGTGGTATCGGTGGTCAAGCTGGCGCGATCCGTCACGGTATTACTCGTGCGCTTATCGCTGCTGACGAAACTTTAAAACCTGTTCTACGTCAAGCTGGTTTCGTTACTCGTGATGCTCGTGAAGTTGAACGTAAGAAACTTGGTTTACGTAAAGCTCGTAAGCGTCCTCAATTCTCTAAACGTTAATTCGTTTATCGAGTTGGACAAAAAGCCTTGGATTTTTCCAAGGCTTTTTTATTATGAAAATAGAACCATAAAATGCAAACTTATAAATATAAACAAACTATCTCTTTAGAACCGTGATTTCCTAGAGCATTTTTAGTATCCTAATCGATTCACTCAACCACGTCGTCTTGTGATATGTCGGTCGAAAACACCTCTATTCAGGGGATTACCCTTTACAGTCATGCTGATGATTTCCGTTCTCACTGGATTCGTTTCTTATTAGCAGAAAAACAAATCAAATATCAATTGATCATAACTGACCATGAAGACGAAGATTTAGCCAGCTTAAATCCTTACAACCAATTACCAATGTTGGTCGAACAAAATCTTAAATTATTTTCAGCCCCTATCATTGCTGAATATTTAGATGATCGTTATCGTCAAAGTAAGCTTTATGCCGATGCTCCTATGATGCGTGCAGAACAGCGGCAGTATATTTGGAGACTTGAAAATGACTGGTTCAAATTAGCAGATCACATGTTAAAACATGCAGACTCTCTAAATCTCGAACAAAAGCAAAAAGCTCAAAAAGAACTACGTGAAACATTGATTTCACTTACTCCCCTATTTCAGCATTTTCCGTATTTCATGTCTGAGAGTTTTACAATCTTGGACTGCATGCTTGCCCCTATCTTTTTAAGATTAAATAGCATGGGAATTGATTTACCAAAACAGCACTGTCGACCTATATTTTTGTACTGTAAACGTATCTTTGAACGGCCTTCTTTTGCTAAATCAATGACGCCTCAAGAGAAAAACCGTTACAATGAACTATTAAATATGGAATAGCGTGATATGTCTGAGCAAACTATTGATTTAACCCCTACACGTCCTTATCTTGCTCGTGCAATCTATGAATGGATTTGTGATAACCAGCTTACTCCTTATCTATTAGTTGATGCGACACAACCGCATACCGACGTTCCGCAACAATTTGTTAAAGATGGGCAAATTGTTCTAAATATTGTGCCCCATGCAGTTCATCAATTGCTTATCACCAATGAAGCTATTACCTTTTCAGCTCGTTTTGGAGGAGCATCAAAAGATATTTATGTCCCTATTCAAGCAGTTTTGGGGATTTACGCACGTGAGAATGGGCAAGGTTTATTCTTTGATCCTGAAGAATATGCCAATGTAACACCTGTAGAAAATACAGTAGAGTCAGAAGTACAAGAAACAACTGAAACAACATCAACCAAGAAAAAACCATCGTTAAGAATTTTAGATTAAATATTAGAGGAAGAAAGCATGGCATTTGATTTAGTCCAATACTTTGCTGAGCAGATAAAAATTCAAAAGCCTCAGCTTTTAAATCAATATCCAGTTAATGAAAAAAATAAACTGATTGATGAGGTGAATATTCTTACGCTTGGAAAACTAATTAGTTTATGGCGTCAGAATGACAATAAGATTTATCAAGAAATCAAAACCTCAGACCCACTCTATATTCAAGAAGTTGCTCGTCATTTAACAACTTCTAAACATAATCAGTCGACTTTAAAAAATTCAGAACTAGAACAGAGTATTTCTGAAATTTTAACTTTGCAATTAGCAGAACTTAATCAGCTCGATGAAACAGGTGGTTTTGGGCATAACGGCTTAAAAGAATTAATTTTAGGTCAGATCGAACACTTATCTGGTCAAGCTGAAGATTGGGTTTGGTTAACAAACCACCTAAATGAATTAATTGGTTCTAAACCTGTGGAACAAGAAGAGCTATCATTGGATACAACAATGAAGGAGTTCAATCAAATGGTTCATCAAGCCCAACCTCATCACGAAGACTTGCATATTGAAGAACAAACTACTGAGATTTCGGTACCTACCTGGTCAAAGATTATTGCCCCTGTCGTTGCTTTAGCAATTTTGGGTTACTTATATTGTATTTATACTCAGCTCGTTTAGTTCACTTATTGCTATAAAGGGGAATTCATTATTTCCCCTTCTTTATGATTTAAATTATAACATCTTATCTACAAGTATTTTATTAATATTCTATTACAATTGTTTTACCCAGATTTAAAAATATATAATGTAAAACTCAGCACAATATTAAAATTAAAATGTAAAAATAATCTTATAATATTTTCCATGGTCTGACATTTTGTGTCACTTATTTCCCAAAACAACAATTTTACTTTTATTTAATTTATTGACTTCAAGTCGAGCAAAAATATAATGAATTTCAGCTACTTTTAGGAAAAGTAGTAAATATAATTTTAGAATCCTGAGAGATAAAAAATGGCTAAACTTTCTTTAGATAGCTTAACGACAATTGATGGTTTTATTGCTTCTGCACTTGTTGATTCGGAAAGTGGATTATCACTTGCAACACAAGGTGGTGGGGAAATTGATTTAGAATTGGCTGCTGCTGGTAATACAGAAGTCATTCGCGCAAAGCGAAATGTAGCTAATGCATTGAAGTTAAATGATAATATTGAGGATATTTTAATTACCCTAGGTAAGGCTTACCATTTAATTCGACCTTTAGAAAGTAATAATAATTTGTTCCTTTACTTAGTTCTCGACCGTAGCAAATCAAATTTGGCTATGGCTCGTCATGAGTTGAAGTCATTTGAAAAAGAGCTCGATTTCAGTTAAGTGATTTAGTTTATGCTCTTTATATTCATTATAAAGAGCATAAAAAATCATTATATCAATTTATAAAAATTTAAAATGATACTATGGATAGTCATTGCATAAATATTGCAGTTTCAGGTTTAAGCTTAAAAGTTTCAGATGAATTAAAAATATTAATCCGCAATCTAATATCAAATCAATATGGTATTAACTGGGTTAATATTTCCAGTAATCATATTGATTTATTAATCATTAACGAAAACTTTTTTGATGCAGATAATATTCAAAATATTCTTCACAAGAAAAAATTTCTTTATTTAAAAGTTACGAAAGCAGCTTCAGAAAATAGAAATTCTATTTATGAACACACCTTACATCTACCAGTAGAAAAAACAGAACCTCTATTAGAATGGCTAGAGGACAATTTATTGTCCTCTTTAGATCAGACAAAATTTGCTGTAGTTTCTGATTTATCAAATGAGTCTCCATTCATTGATAATAAATTTATAAGGAATTTGCACAGTTCAGAAAATCCTAGGCTACACATCTTTGATGATAAAGGCACTTTAGCGATTATTGATAATAGAACTCAAATTGCTTGGTTGGAGCCCTCTCGTCAAAAAACACAAACTAATATGAGCTTTAACTTTGCTTTTGCAAAAACATCGGATTTTACTAAGGTTTCTCGTAAAAAAGATTATTATGTACAAGACTGGTTATGGAATCTGATTTGGAATTCAAACAATTTTGAGAATCTAGCCTCGAAGGATAGTTATTTTAAAATTGACTATTGGCCACAGCCCTATCAAAAAGAATATAGAAAAGTGAGTCTACAACTCTCTGCTTGTTTTATACAGGGAGCAAAAATTACTGATGTGGCTAAACAGCTTAACTTATCAATCAATGACGTCTTGCACTTTGTTACAGCTTGCTTAATGGCAAATAATGGAAAATTTATTTCTGCAAATAAATGTGCTTACACGCCTAATTCTTATTTAGAAAATTCAAATACGGACAATCATTTTTTTAAAAGTTTTATAGGGAAAATTAGACGGCGTTTTGGTCTTTAAGGGAAATTATGATTATACAGCAATATAAAATTGTCTTTGCAGGTAGTATGGGGGCAGGAAAAACAGAAGCGATTAAATCGCTATCTGAAATTCCAATTCTGGAAACAGAAGCATTCAATACAGATGTACAAAGTCACCAGAAAACCCAGACCACTGTAGGCATTGATTATGGTGAAATTACTTTAGATGATGGAATCAAAATCGGACTCTATGGAACCCCAGGACAAAGCCGTTTTGATTTTATATGGTCGGTCATTTGTGAAGGTGCAATCGGTGTTATTTTATTATTAGATCATAATAGTTCGAACCCAATTGCTGAGCTAGAAAGCTACTTAGAAACCTTTCAAAATTACAATGATAATATTGCGATTGGTATTACTCATGCTGACGAAAATAAAGAATCATCACTTCAACAATATCGTAATTGGATAAAAGCAAAAGGATTACCGTATCCGTTGTTTTTTATTGATGCACGTGAGGAAGAACAAATTTTAATGATGGTTGAATCATTAATTGCATCACTTGAAGTCAAGGTAGGCTTAACATCTAAAGGGAATGATCATGCTTAGTATCCCAACTCAAAAGCGAACCGCTCCAACACAGTTACTACAACTTGCAAAAAATGAAGCTCATAATATTTTGATGAATACACGAGGTGTAGACTTTGTGATGATTTGTTCTTCTGATGGTTTTGAATTAGCGACCGTAAGTCATAAAAACTACCGTAACACTACAAAATTAGCAGCAGTGAGTAGCTCAATTTTGGCAATGGTCACTGCATTTTTAAAAGAGATTCAACTCACTGGTTGTAACAACATTACTTTAGATGCAGATAATGGCAAGGCCATTTTAACTGCTATTCCAGCAACTCATCACCCGATGGTTATGGTGACGCTCAGCAATAAAGAGGTACTTTTAGGACAACTCTTGTATAGCCTAAAAAAAGCAAGTCAGTTGATTGCAGAGGCAGATGGAGAATAAATCAGGACTCCTCATTTAAAGTAAAATACCGCTCATATAGAGCGGTATTTTTTTACTAGATTTGAATAGTAAATAACATCTGCCGTTTTTTTACTTGCTGGCCATACTGTCCTAAAACCTCTTCCACTACACCATCAACATCAGCTTTAATCTGTTGCTGAATTTTCATGGCCTCAAGAACTAATAAAGTTTGGCCTTTTATGACTTGATCACCTTTATTGACCAAAATATTCACCACAGCACCATCCATCGGCGCACGAATTTTGCCATCACCGGCTACATCGGCAACTTCTGGTGCTGTATAAGTCACATTGCGAATCACAACATTACCATTATTCTGATCTAAATAAAGCTGCTCTCCATCCAATACGTATTGCACACGGCGGCGCACGCCATCCAACAGATAGATCAATTGTTCCGCTGTTTTTTCAACAACCTCAATACTTACAGTTTGCTCACAGAATTGTACCGTAAACGTGTTATTTACAGATGAAAGCTGTAATTGGATATTCTGATCATCACATTTTAACTTCAAAGGTAACGGCACGCCAAGACCTGTTTGCCATGCCGCAGTTCCTTTACTTTGGCTAAATAATGCTGCAGCAATCGCTAAGCTTTCTAAAGATAGAACCTGCTTCTGTAGACTACTATCATCTTGAAAATGCTGCTGAATAAATGCGGTATTGGTATCACCTGCCACAACAACTGGATGACGCAGTAAATTGACCAAGAACTGTTTATTGCTATTTACACCCAGCAAAACACAGTCATCAACTGCACGCGCCAATAAGCGAATTGCATCCTCACGGGTTTTCCCGTATGCAATCACTTTTGCCACCATCGGATCATAAAATGGACTGACTTCATCAGTTGTTAACATGCCATGATCTATTCGCACATTTGGCAAAGTTGCAGGCTTCCAGCGTAAGACTTGACCAGTTTGAGGCAAAAAATCCTGACGCGGGTCTTCTGCATACAAACGCACTTCTATCGCATGTCCGTTTAATGTCAATTCATGTTGTTGCAGTGGTAATTGCTCACCATTCGCGACACGTAACTGCCATTCAACCAAATTCAATCCTGTAATAAGTTCAGTGACTGGATGCTCTACCTGCAAACGGGTATTCATTTCTAAGAAATAAAATGCACCCGATGCATCAAGCAAAAACTCAACCGTCCCCGCACCTACATAAGCACATGCTTTCGCTGCTGCCACTGCAGCCTCACCCATTTGCTGACGCAGTTCAGGCGTCATCACTGGACATGGCGCTTCTTCAACAACTTTCTGATGACGACGCTGGATCGAACAATCACGCTCAAACAAATACACATAATTGCCATGTGTATCCCCAAAAACCTGAATTTCGACATGGCGCGGAGCAATGACTGCTTTTTCTAAAATAAGCTCGCCTGAACCAAAGGCATTTTCAGCTTCTGAACGTGCTGTTTGTAAAGCTTCCACCAACTCAGAGGATTGCTGTACCAAACGCATGCCACGACCGCCGCCACCCGCAGAAGCTTTAACCATCAAAGGAAAACCGATTTGCTCTGCTTGAGTAGCCAAATATTCAAGGTCTTGTCGGTCACCTTCATACCCTGGCACACAAGGGACATCAGCCTTGATCATGGCAATTTTTGAGAGACGTTTACTACCCATTAACTCAATTGCAGAAGCGGTTGGCCCAATAAAGGTAATCTGATTGTCGATACATGCCTGAGCAAATTCAGTATTTTCCGACAAGAAACCATAACCGGGGTGAACCGCATCCGCCCCTGTTTTTTTGCAAGCTTCAATAATTTTAGCGATAGAGAGATAAGACTCCGATACTTTTGAAGCACCGATATAGACAGCTTCATCCGCCTCTTGCACATGGCGAGCATGACGGTCAGCATCGGAATAAACTGCGACAGTCTGATAGCCCATGGCTTTGGCTGTCTGCATAACTCGAACTGCAATTTCACCACGATTGGCAACCAGTACTTTTGAAAATTTCATTATTTTTATCCTTATCTTTTATGACTCATCGGCCCAATTTGGCAATCGTTTCTGGATAAAAGCCATCGTTCCCTCTTGTCCTTCAGCACCACCAACCGCTTGAGCGAACTGCTGTGCAGCATCATTAAGCAATTCATTTAAATTTTCATTGAGCGTTCGATGTAACAATGCTTTAGTTACACGCGAAGCCTCTGGTGCTGCTCGTTTAATGTGCTGAATGGTTTCCTGTAAAGCTTGTTCAAGTTCGATTTCATTATGTGCAATTTGATGAACCACACCAACACTCAGTGCAGTATGTCCTTCAAAACGCATACCGAGTAAAGCAAGTCGGCGTGCCTGAGTCAGGCCAATACGTTTCACCACAAAAGGAGCAATTTGCGCAGGAATTACACCTAGACCCGTTTCAGGTAAACCAAACTGAGTATTGTCACGGCTAATGGCAACATCTGAAACACAAGCCAGACCAAAACCACCACCTAACACCGCACCCTCTAAAATCACCACAACAGTCTGCGGTGCAGCTTCGACTTGCTCAAGCATGGCGCCAAAACGACGGTTAAAATCCACATAAGGTTGTAAGCTACCAACATTGGCTGCTTCAACACGCAAAGCCGCCATGTCTTTAATGTCACCACCTGCACAAAAAGACCCGCCTTCACCACGGATAATCACAGCACGAATTGAAAGGTCATCACGAATGGTAGTAAAAACTTGTTGAATGGCATTCACCATTTTCAAGTTCATGGAATTGCGGCTCTCCGGTCGATTTAACCAGAGATATAAAATACTGCTGTCTTGTTCCAATTGAATGCTGTCATCAATATCTATAGCTTGTAGAGAAGTCGAAAGTGTCATGGCTGATTCCTTATTTTTGTTTTTTTGGCAAGATATCCATAAGTTTGCAGATAATCCCCAACATAATCTCATCTGCCCCACCACCAATAGACCCTAAACGACCATCACGATACAATTGGGATGCAGGGTTATCCCACATAAAGCCATTGCCGCCCCAATATTGCAAACAGCTATCAGCAACTTCACGAGTTAAACGTCCTGCTTTGAGTTTTGCCATAGAAGCCAGCTTGGTTACATCTTCACCCGCAATGTGCTGTTCACACGCTTGGTAGGTTAATGCTTTAAGCGCTTCCACTTCGGTCATAAGTTCAGCAAAACGGAAATGAATATATTGGTTATTAATGAGTGGCTGACCAAAGGTGGTACGCTCTTTGGTGTAGTCGATGGTCTTTTGGATTAAATTTTCCAACCCGCCAATGGCATTGGCACAAGCCCATAGGCGCTCTTCCTGAAATTGCATCATCTGCATCATAAAGCCCATACCTTCAACACCCACCAGATTACGCTGAGGTACACGGACATTGTCCAAATAAACTTGAGCGGTCGTTGTTGAACGCATACCTAATTTATTCAGCGGTTCTGAAAAACTAATCCCTTTAGTTTTTGCTGGTACAATAATCATCGACTTGTTGACGTGTGGTTTATCGTCAGATGTGTTGGCTAAAAGACAGAAGAAGTCGGCCTGCAGTGAGTTGGTAATCCACATTTTGCTGCCATTAATGATATAGTCATCGCCATCCTTTTTAGCAGTTGTTTTAATGGCTGCCACATCCGAACCGGCATGCACTTCCGATACCGCAATTGAGGCAACATATTCCCCAGCAATTGCCGGTGTTAAAAATTCATCACGCAACTCTTTGCTGCCAAAACGCGCCAAAGCAGGTGTTGCCATATCCGTTTGTACTCCAATAGCTAAAGGCACACCACCACACGCTGCACGACCAATTTCTTCGGCAACCACAAGGTTATAAGAGTAATCTAAAGCCAAACCGCCATTTTCTTCAGGCTTACAAATCCCTAATAAGCCGAGATCGCCCATCTTTTTAAATACATTATGAATTGGGAATTGCCCTGCTTCTTCCCATTCCGGAATATGTGGATTCAGCTCATTTTGAACAAATTGACGTGCTGTGCGACGTAATGCTTCATGTTCAGCAGTAAATTTCATTGTGTTATTCCTATTAATTTTTTTAATTGCGGTAAAGGTTGATTAAAAACGGGACACACCAAAACGAGTTGGATTTAGCTCTCGTTGCTGTGCTTCATAAATGGTCTGTAAAAGGAAAATTAATAATTTTCGGGTATCTCGCGGATCGATAATGCCATCATCATGTAACATGGCCGTATTAAAAAGCGCGGTAGATTGCTGCTCCAATTTCATCGCAGTGCTTTGCTCAAGAAAATCGAGCATTTGCGGATTCGGCTCCTGACCAGAAGCTTTTTGTTTTCCTTCTGCCACAATGCGTAGCACCTTTCCAGCCTGTGCAGATCCCATGACAGCAACATGCGAATTTGGCCAAGCAAAGATAAAATCTGGCGATAAGCTTCGACCACACATCGCGTAGTTACCTGCACCATATGAGCCTGCCACAACAATAGAAATTTTAGGTACGGTACAATTGGCAACCGCTTGAATCAGTTTCGAGCCATGCTTGATAATGCCACTTTGTTCGGCATCGGTTCCCACCATAAAACCTGTGGTGTTATGCAAGAACAATAATGGACGTTTAGTCTGCTCACACAGGTGTATAAACTGAGCTGCTTTCGCTGCTCCTTGAGGCGTAATCGGACCATTATTGGTAATAATACCAATATGCAAACCACCAATTTTTGCCCAACCACATACCGTTAAATCATCATATTCCTGTTTAAATTCTAGAAAATCTGAATCGTCAATAATGCGCGCAACCACTTCTTTCATATTCAGTGGTTGTTTCGGGTCGTTTGGAATCACACCCAACAGTTCATCGACATCGTAACGAGGTTCTTTATATGTTGTTTCAACTGGTTTGATTTGTTCTTTCCAGTTCAGATGTTCAAAAATTTCACGTGCAAGTCGAATACCATCAGCATCATTTTCAGCCAAATATTCTGCTGTTCCAGCGACCTGCGCATGCATTTCTGCACCGCCCAATTCCTCCGCTGTAGCGACTTCACCCGTAGCAGCCAAAAGTAAAGGTGGGCCTGCAAGAAGCATTTCGGTTTGTTTGCGTACAGCAATGACATAATCCGAAAGACCTGGTTGATAAGCTCCTCCTGCCGTTGCATTCCCATGTACCACTGCAAGTTGTGGAATACCTGCCGCAGATAAACGTGCTTGATTGGCAAAGGTCATACCGCCATAGGTAAATACTTCTGCTGCATAATTTAAGTTGGCACCGCCACTTTCGGTCAGCGTAATCAGCGGGAGTTTTTGTTCCAAAGCAATTTTTTGCAAACGCAGTGTTTTCTGTACACCCATGGGCGACATGGTTCCACCTTTAATTGCACTATTACTTGCTGAGACCAAACAGCGCACACCACTGACAAAACCAATGCCGGCAATTACGCCACCACCAGCTTCCGAACCATCTTTATCATCATGCATGTTGTAGCCAACCAAACCGCATAGTTCGATAAAAGGAGAATCTGCATCGAGTAATAACCGTAGACGCTCATGCGGCAAAATCTTGCCTTTCTTGTCAAACTTCGCTTTGGCAGCATAAGACTTATCAATGCTTTTTTGTTGAATTGCACGGACTTCACTCAGCTGAGCAAGCAGTGCCTCTTTATTCTTTTGATACTGTTCACTACCAACAGTAATTTCGGATTGAAGAATGGTCATTTTTATTCCTCACTCCAAACCTGAATTATTGTTGTGCTCGACTTTTTCAGTTTTATCTTTTTTAAAAATTTCAGGAATAAACGCGCGATGGAAACCATTATAAGACTGACTATTTGTCGCCTCGGCTAGTGGATACATGCGTGTCCCTTGCGATGCAGCACCATCAATACGCAAAGTTACACCGGACACAAAAGCTGCGGCATCAGAGAGTAAATAACAAATTGCCGATGAAACTTCAGACTCTGTTCCCATACGTTTTAATGGTACATTACCAGCAAGACTTGGAATAATCACTTTGGCAAAATCACCGCTATAATTATCCATCCCTGATGACACAATCCACCCCGGTGCAACAGCATTTACTCGAACGCCCGATTTACCCCATTCAACCGATGCTGTTTTAGTAAGATTATCCACCCCTGAACGTGCTGCACCCGAGTGCCCCATTCCCGGCATACCACCCCACATATCGGCAGTCATATTGACAATACTGCCGCCATGTTTTGCCATCCATTGGTTATAAGCTTCGCGCATCAGGTAAAAAGTTGAATGCAAGTTATTACGTATAACGGCATCAAAACCATTGGCAGAAATACTTTCCAAGGCAGATGGAAACTGACCGCCCGCATTGTTCACCAAACCATCCAATCTACCGAATTTTTCAATCACCTCGGCAATCATATTTTTGACTTGCTCTTCTTCACGGTTATCACAAACAATGAAATGAACCAAGCCACCATCTTCTATAATTGCTTGGCTTACTTTCTCTAATTTCTCAATTTTGCGTCCTGTAATCACTACTTGTGCCCCCAAAGCGGCAAGCTCATGTGCAGTACAGCGGCCTATCCCTGAGCCACCACCCGTCACAGTCACGACTTTATTAGCAAAAGCATCTGGTCTAAAAATTGATTGATAACTCATCTTTGTTTCATCCATTCATTTTATTTTTCTAAAAGATGTGCCGGAACTTTTACAGGCATATCCAATAATTGTTGTGCAAAGGCCTTCCCTTGCGGATCTATGCGTAGGCTTGCAACACCACCGCCACCCAAGGCATTTTCCAACATAAAATTCAGTGCATTTAAACCCGGTAACTCATAACGAATTACTCGCCCTTTCTCTGCATCCAAAACATGCTGCATATAACTAGCAACCGCCTGTTCAGTCAGTGCCGCACGAATCCATGGTAAGTATTCTGCTTTACGCGCAA
Organism: Acinetobacter sp. 12966; assembly: GCF_031196995.1. Taxonomy (NCBI): domain Bacteria; kingdom Pseudomonadati; phylum Pseudomonadota; class Gammaproteobacteria; order Moraxellales; family Moraxellaceae; genus Acinetobacter; species Acinetobacter sp. 12966. The sequence continues at coordinate 4,394 of NZ_JAVIMC010000092.1, read as the reverse complement.
TCACACCGATATTGCTATGATTACCTTTATCACCACTGCGGGCATGTGCAATTTCAATCAAAGGAACTTCAATTTCATTCCCTTGATAAATTACACTTTCACCTGCCCCCAAATTAGGGAATTGCTCTGTAGAAGTACCCCGAGGAATCTCAACTGGATAGCGATTGCCCTCAAAATCGATTTCAACATTTACCTGATCTTTATCGATTAAAAATGAAAATAATTTAATCACTGGAGATGCTTTGGGTCGGCCTCCAACAATTCCTGCCAAGGCAGGAGCCATACCTGTTGAAGCTTGTGCAATTTCAGATGCAAAGAACATACATGCTTCTTTAAACATGTGTTTTACAGCTATTTTGACCACAACTTCACGACTATTTAATGTTTGGGCATGTTTGCCGTAGGTACTTTCAATACCTAAAATTTCAACAGACTTTTCACTAAAAGGTGGCACTGAACGCATTGCTAAAACACGTTCACACTTAGTCAAAATCGCATCGGCAATGACTTGTGCTTTTTGTGGTGCCTCACGTCCTGCAATGAGGAAACTCACTAAAACCCGATAACCATCAGGATAGGTCGCGCTGACTTTATATTGTGTAGTTGGTGCTTGCCCTTTTGCACCCGTCACACGAACTCGGTGCTCCCCGACTTGCTCTAAATGCACGTGGCTGAAATCAGCAATTACATCGGGTAGTAAATATGCTTGAGGATTGCCAATTTCATAAACGATTTGCTCAGCAACCGTAGCGGTAGAAACCAGACCACCAGTCCCCTGTGGTTTGGTTACAACAAATGAACCATCTTCACTCACTTCAACCACTGGAAAACCCATATTGTCAAAGCCTTGTACCAAATGCCAATCGGTGAAATTGCCGCCTGTACATTGGGCACCACACTCAATCACATGACCAGCCAAGGAACCTTGTGCTAATTTGTCATAGTCATCTAAAGACCATTGATATTCATTAAGTAAAGGAGCAAGTACCACAGCAGAGTCAACAACACGACCAGTAATCACAATATCTGCGCCTAGATTCAAAGCATCACGAATAGCCACTGCCCCAAGATAAGCATTACTACTCGCTACTTGTCCGGGTAAAGGTTCACCACTAAACATTTCCAGAACATTCTGCTGCTTAAGCTGCTCATGTTTTGGTAAAAGATCGTCACCTAAAACCACAGCAATTTTCAGGTCTAAGCCATACTCTTTAATAATTTTTTGCAAGGCATCGCGGCAAGCCAATGGATTAACACCACCAGCATTACTAATCACCTTAATCTTTTTTTCTGCAATTTTTTTAAGTAGAGGTGCCATCACCCGACTGACAAAATCCAAAGCATAACCATGCTTTGGCTCGACCATCATCGCTTTTGCCATAATCGACATGGTGATTTCTGACAAATAATCAAAGACTAAATAATTAATATCGGTTAAATGCACCAATTGGAAAGCCGCAGTGTTGGTATCCCCCCAAAAACCTGAGGCACAACCTATTTTTACGACACGCCCATCATCCTGCTGATTACTTGTCATTTCATTTCTCATTATTCTGTATAAAAATTACGCTTAACCATACCAAGCAAGCGCTTGGTTTGTAAAGTGCAAAATGTTATTGTAATAATGACTAAAACTTCCAAACTCAATCATTGCTTAGAAATGTGCTGAGATTTGGTGAATATTTCGATTCATATTTTTACAGGTTCACGTTTTCGCATGATTGCTACCTCAATTGAACAAATTCCCAATATCTCCTGTTTTGATGACAGCCCGCGTGGACGCCTACTACAAGGTGCTGCGTACCTATTTCATAAACAAGGTTATGACAAAACTACAGTCCGTGAACTCGCTCAATTCATTGGTATTCAATCGGGGAGTTTGTTCCATCACTTCAAAAGTAAAGATGACATCCTTGCCCATGTGATGGAGCAAACCATCATTTATAACCTAGCCCGTTTAGAAGATGCAGCAACTCAATCTACAGATCCAGAGCAACAATTACGTGCCCTTATTAAAGCCGAACTCATCTCAATTACAGGAGATACCGGTGCAGCCATGGCTGTTTTAGTTTATGAGTGGTTTGCGCTGTCAAAAGAAAAACAAGATTATCTTTTAGAAATGCGTAATGAATATGAACAAATCTGGTTAGATGTCATTGAAAAGTTACGTACTCAAGGCAAGATAAAGCACGATGCCTTTATTTGGCGACGTTTAGTTGGTGGAGCGATTTCATGGACCGTAACTTGGTATAAACTTGAAGGAAAGGTCAAAATTGATGAACTGACCGAAATGGTTTGGGAGATGGCATTAAAATAAAAAAAGGTGGCTCAATGGCCACCCTGCAAGAATTAATAACCTAACTGTTTACTAATTAAATCTTTCATGATTTCCTCAGCACCACCACCAATCATATTGACCTTTACTTCACGGTAAATACGTTCAGACTTAGTACCTCGCATAAAGCCCATGCCACCCAATGTTTGCACAGCTGCATCAGCACAAAATTGCATAGTGCGAGTAGCAACATTTTTAAGCATTGAAATTTGTGCCACCAACTCAGGCCCCTGTAAATTCGGCTGAGTCATTTTCCATGCAGTTTCTTCAAGTAATGCCCGTGTTGAGGTTAATTGCGTTGCCATATCTACCAATTTATGACGAACCACTTGATGATCAATCAATCGCTTACCAAAGGTCTTGCGCTGCTGTGCCCAATCCAAAGCTTCTTCATAACACACCAATGCATAGCCATAAGCCACTACACCTAAGAAAAACCGCTCCATATTAAAGTTATTCATAATCACTTTAAAACCAGCATTTTCTTTACCCAGTAAATTTGATGCAGGGACTCGTACTTGATCAAAATGCAAATGCGCCGTATCTGAAGCCCACCAACCCATTTTCTTTAAAGGTGTTTTAGTAATTCCCTCACTATGCGCATCAACTAGCAACATTGAGATACCTTCAGCACCCGTTTTTGTCGGATCTGTACGTACTGCAACTGTATAGTAGTCAGCACGAATCCCCGATGTAATAAAGGTCTTCTCACCAGAAACAATATAGTAATCACCGTCCCTGACAGCCTTGGTCTGCAATGCAGCGACATCTGACCCTCCTCCTGGTTCAGTAATCGCCAATGCTGAAATCTTTTCCCCAGAAATAATCCCCGGTAAAACTTTGACCTTTAATTCTTCACTACCAAAATGCTGAATTGGTGGAGCACCAATGGTATGTACCATGAGTGAAATATGTACTCCACCCGAACCAGCTTTTGCCATTTCTACACCAGCCAGCAATGAATAAAATGGATCTGCATCTGGAATACCGCCATATTCCTCAGAAAAACCTAAACCTAATAGACCAATTTCAGCAGCCTTTTTATATAGCTCTCTTGGGAATGTCTCAACCTCATCCCATTCATTAACAAAAGGAGCCATTTCTTTTTGTACAAATCGACGAACATTATCAGCAAAAGCAATATGTTGTTCATTATAGTAAATTAGGTTTGGTTGCATTTCTACAGATGTCCTGATGTTTTTATTTAATTGCAGAACATATCTTGTCATGTTTGACATCAATCAAAAGTTGCAAGAATCTCCATTTTCTTGGCATAAAACATCAAAGCCTCTTCTTTTTATTCAAATACAATGCAATGCCTATACTCTTAAGCAACAACGAAAACCACGGACAGCATAATAAGACTGTGCTCCATTATGATAAATAAAGACACGGCCATATCGACGGTCAGCAAAAAGTGCTCCATCTAGTTTACGAATCTCATTTGGGGTTTTGAGCTAACTTGATGTTTTAAGATCAAACTCTTCAATTTCTTGTAGTTGGTAATATTGCTCTTCTGTTAAAAGTTCAACTCCCATTTCCTTAGCTACATCTATTGCGCTATTTTTAGGAGGATGATCTTTTCTAGATTCTAGGGCCTCACGATCATAGCAAAGGCTTCTACGACCTTTAGGTGTCTCAAGAGAGCAATCTACAAATAAATATTCATCTTTCTGCTGATCATAAGCAATAACATCAGGCTCTCCTCCTGTATTTTCCATTTCCAGCAATGACCGCAATTTATCAGGATCTTTAATTAGTTTATTTTGCACATCCGACCAATTCATTTCTTGATGACGATGTGTGTTCTTTTCAAATCTATTTTTTAATAATTCAAGGAGTAACTCAATTTGCTTTTGAGTTAGTTGTTCTTTAGTTGGCATTGAATAAGTCCTTATATTTATTAAATCGCAAATCTGTTGCAGATTAAATTTCTAATTAAGTAACCAATTTTAGAGTAGCTTTATTTCTTTATAATTTGAATCAATTTTAATGTTTAAAACATTGTAGGTATAAATAAACCACCCCATAAAAAAACACCCCCATTCATAGGAATGGG
>NZ_JAVIMC010000091.1:0-34830 GCF_031196995.1 Acinetobacter sp. 12966 | reverse complement strand
ACCACTTATTCCGTAGAGCCATTAAATTAAATCCAGTATAACCTTCATTACTTAAGACTCTAAACAATAGACCAGAGGCAATATCACAACAATCACGAGGGAAGTGCTTATGACAACTAAATACAAAGTTTTTTAATTCATTCTCCAGACAACATAGAACACTTTTTGCTAAATTTTCTATAGAATTAAATTTGCTAAATTCCACTTTAAACCCTTCTATTAGAATTAATATTATCTATTCTATTTCGTCTAGCTATCAACATAATCCGCCCCCCAGTGCATTATCTATTTTTAGCTTCTATTTCTGCTCATAATAATATAATTATTCTTTAAACCCAATGACCAGCCGATCTCTTTATAGAATGGCTCACCATACTTAATTGTATGCTCGATATAAAAATAGACCCAATCTTTCATTTGCTAATTCTCAATTATGTAGTAAGTGATTTTACATTTAAGGGCTTCTTAACTGGCCCAGCTATCAACAATATCTGCCCAGTCTTGCAACATTTTGCGTCTGCTTTCTAAATACTTTGCATGGTTATAAGTAGCACGAGTTTTGTTGCCATCCGCATGTGCTAATTGTTTTTCAATCCACTTATCATCGTAGTCTTTTTCATTTAAAAGCGTAGAAGCTGTAGCACGAAAATCATGTGCAGTTACATCAGATAAGCCAATATAATCAAGCATTTTATTCATTGTGGTAGCTGAAAGCATTCCATCTTGATAAATGGCAGGGAATACATATTCACGATTACCAACTAGACTACGTTGCTCTTGAAGAATGTTGAACACCTGATCAGACATAGGGACGATATGTATGCGCTTCTTTTTCATCATCTCTTTGGGGAATGTGATAGTTCTAGCTTCGAAATCAACATAATCCCATTTCATACGTCGAATCTCGATAGTCCTAAGCATTGAGTAGAGCATAACAAGTCCAGCATTTTTAACTGTAGTAGATCCGCCATAATTATTTAGTTTATTCCTAAGTAGTGCCGCCTCATGCTTTTCCATTGGTCTTGCATGTTCAATTTCAGGGCGTTCTACGACATTTTTTACTGCATAAGTAGGATCATAATCTGCTCTAAGTGTGGCGATTGCATAACGCATAACGCCACCAATAAAAGTACGATTTTGGATTGCTGATACTTCGCCAGTACCATGGTTTTTTTGACGCTTAACTCGCGCAATCGTCTTTTTCATAATTGTCAAAACGTCTGCTGAGGTAACCTCTTTAATATCCTTATCACCAATAACTTTTAAAATATCTTTATCTAAAGCACGTTGAAAAGCTTCTTGATATCTTTCTGAACGATTTTTTAGTTTTTCAGCTTTATATTCTGCAGCAACATGTTTAAAGAGAACTCTATTTTCATATTCATCAGATTTAGCTTTTTTTTGATTTTCTTTTTCTTCAACTGGATTTATACCGCTTGCTACTAAAGATTTAGCTTCATCTCTTTTTGTACGAGCTTCGGCTAATCCCACAATAGGGTACTCGCCTAAACTCATCATTTGAGTTTTCTTAAGCCACTGGAAACGATAGCGCCAATACTTCTTTCCATTAGGTTTAATTTCAATACATAAACCATCCGAATCACCAATTCGATAAAGCTTTTCTTTTGGTTTTGCACTTCTAATTTTAGAGTCACTTAACATGAAATCTTGAGTATCCAATTATCATTTTTAGGGCCATACTCAAAATGATACTCAAGATTAGAGATTTTGCATAGTTTGCTTAGATTTGATTAGATTTGTATTTTTAATAATTTTCAATAATTTGTGATTTTTAAAATTTTGCTAGATTTTTTTAGATTTGTTCAATACTTCTTTTCGATCATTAGAAGCATGATGAACTTAACCTCATGATAATTAATATATATTTAATAAGTGACTAAAATAGTTACCCATATTGATACCCGTTTTCAGAAAGGGCTTTCTAGATATATAAAATAAGAAGCCGCTTTCTAATGGGCTAATATAGCAAAAAAAGAAGTAACCAGTTTAACTATTTCATTCGTTAGAAATTTGCAGAAAAAAAGGCTTTGGGAAGGTGGAGCTTTTTAAAATTATAGATAAGTATTAATAAGACAGAATATGCTTTTCATTAGAAATAAAAATTATTCTGCCTTATTCACACAAGAAGATTAAATTTTACGTGTGTTATAGATAAGCCAATCTAAAACATCGCCAGATAAATGTTCGGCCAGTCTTTCTTGAACAGTTTGATGATAACCATTTAACCAGTCTTTCTCTTCATTTGTTAGCATGTCAACGACGATACAATCTAAATGAATCGGGCAAAGGGTCAGCGTTTCAAACTCTAAGAAATCGCCGTAGGTTTTCTCAAACCCTGAGTGAAGTCTGTTTGCAACCAGATTCTCAATACGAATACCGTATTGTCCCTCATGGTATAAGCCCGGCTCGTTGGAAATAATCATACCTTCACGCAACTTACTATAGGCATGAATAGGCGCGTAATAAGAAAGAACTTGTGGACCTTCATGAACGTTAAGTGCAAAGCCTACACCGTGGCCTGTTCCATGTCGATAATCTAAACCATGTTGCCATAAAGTATTGCGACAAATTGAATCGAGTAAAGGAGCGGCTAAACCTTCTGGATAAATCGTTTTTGCCAAGGCAATGTGACATTTTAAAACCAATGTGTAGTCACGTTTTTGTTGCCCTGTTGGCGTGCCTACAGGAACAACACGAGTAATATCGGTTGTTCCATCTACATATTGCCCACCTGAGTCAATTAGCAATAGACCATCACCTTCGATAAATGAATAGTGCTCTTCAGTTGCACGGTAGTGGGGTAGAGCACCATTAGCATTAAAGCCAGCAATCGTTGAAAAACTCGGCCCTATAAATCCATCTTGCTGAGCACGGAAAGCCGTAATTTTCTCATCAATAGTGAGTTCTGAAATGCTTTCACCATGATGAAGGGCTTTCTCTAACCAGTGGAAAAAGTGGCAAAGCGCAACTCCATCTTTAACCATTGTGTGACGGATATGAGCAATTTCGCTTTCATGCTTACGCGATTTAAAAAGTGTACTCGGATTGATGTCATATACAACCTGAATATCTTTTGCGATGGCTTGTTCATGAAAAATCGAGACTTTGGCTGGATCTAAAAGTACTGAGGCATCAGAAATATTCGATAAAAACTTAGCGGTATCTTCGTAGTTACAAATTTCAATACCATCGGCTGCTAAAGCTTGTTGAATGCTTACATCAACTTTTTCAGCATCAATAAAAAGAATAGCTTGCTCTGCATTAATATATAAATGAGAAAGAAAAACAGGGTTATATTCTACATCTTGCCCACGTGCATTTAGGACCCATGCAATATCATCTAAAGATGAAATAAAATGACCCGCAATATTCTTGTTAGCTAAGCTTTCGCGAATTGCCTGAATTTTTTCTTTACGTGAGAGGGCATTTAACCCTTCAGGCATTAAATGGATTTTTTCTGAGGGAAGTTCTGGACGGTCTAACCAAATCTCTCCAACTAAATCTTGCTGGGTTTCAAGTTTATAATGATTAAGTCGTGAAGTATGTTCGAGCGACTTAAATTGTTGAATGGATAATGTTTGGCCATTTACTGAAATGACCGAACCAGTTGGTAGATTTTTCTCAATCCACGCGAGATGTGTAGAAGTTTCATCACCGGTCAGTTTTTGTAATTCAAAGCCAGTTCCAGCGAGTTGTTGTTCTGCTTGTACCCAATAGCGACCATCTGCCCAGAGGCCAGCAAAGTTTTGAGTCACGACTAGCGTACCAACAGAACCACTAAAACCGCTTAGCCACTGCCTTACTTTCCAATAGTCGGGTAAATATTCTGACATATGGGGATCAGCACTCATCACAACAAACGCATCAATCTGCTGAGTACGCATGAGTTTGCGAAGTTTTTCTAGTTTTTCTGAAACAGTTAAAACGCTCATATAGTTTCCAAGTCAGGTTGAACTTTGCTAGTACTTTTGTTCATTAATCTATTGATAGGTTTCTTTAATAAAAATAACACGATTGCACCAACAATTAATGCCAAAACGCATCGCATAAAGAGAGTCGGTAAATGATCAATACCATCTGACGATACGTGTCCGCCAATGAGACCAGCGATGAGATTACCTAAAGCTGAGCCAGTAAACCACAGTCCCATAATTTGGCCTCGAATCACATCAGGTGCAAGTTTAGTCATGGTTGATAACCCAATCGGGCTTAAACAAAGTTCTCCCATGGTAAGCAAAAACAAAGTACCAATTAACCAAAATGGTGAAACTAAGCCGCCAGCAATTGCGAAACGACTAGCAAAGGACATAACGAGAAAGCCGCCAGCTGCAAGTAACAATGCAATGATAAATTTACTGATATAGCTTGGATCTTTATTTGATTTACCCAATCTTGCCCAAAGCCATGCTGCAATTGGAGCGAATATAATAATAAAAAGGGCATTGATTGATTGGAACCATACAGTTGGGATTTCAAATCCGAAAACCATACGATCTGTATAGTCTTGCGCAAATAAATTAAAAGAAGTTGGTTTCTGTTCAAAAGCAGACCAGAACAATGCTGATGTTGCTAATAAAACAAAACAAATAATAATTTTAAATTTGTCATGTTGCTCTAAATTCAAGAAAAGTAATAAATAAGCAAAGTAAGCAATAATGCCGATACCAATCCCAATTGTTAAATAAGTTGCTACCGCGACCGGATTAATATGAATGACACCAAATAAGGTAAGCGTAATAATGACTGCAACTGCGAATAAAAAGCTAAATACAATTTTAGGCGCATTTTTATTTTCTACGACAGGCTTATTGCAGTTGTCAGTTTGTTGGCGCAACTGATTGAAAGACTGTAGCTGTGGAATCGCTAATGTACGAAAAATAAGTAAAGCAATCAACATTCCAAGGCCGCCAATCCCAAAACCTAGATGCCAGCCATGATCGTGAGCCAATATACCTGTAATAAGTGGGGCAATAAACGACCCCATATTAATCCCCATGTAAAAAATGGAAAAACCAGCATCGCGCCTACTATCTTGAGCTTTATATAATGTTCCGACAATCACTGAAATACAGGTTTTAAATAATCCTGAGCCAATAACAATAAGGACTAAACCGAAATAAAAAAAGAATTGATCAAAGAGTGCGGTTAGAGCAATAGATAAATGGCCTAATGCAATAATGATAGAGCCATACCAGACCGATCGTGCCTGACCTAACCAGTTATCGGCAATCCAGCCACCAAAAACGGTCATTAAATACATAGATCCAGCAAATAACCCAACAATCGCGGCTGCAGTTGGACGGTCAAGACCTAAACCACCGTCATTAACCATTGCAATCATATAAAGAACGAGTAAAGGTCGAATACCATAATAAGAAAATCTTTCCCAAAGCTCTGTAAAAAATAAAGTTTTTAATGGTTTTGGATGGCCGAAAAAAGCTTTATCCGATCGTTCAAAGTCATATTTCATTATTCAAATCCTTGAATGCTTTTAAGTTTTTTATAAACATAACTTTTGGTTTGTTTATTTATAACAAAAATTTATGCATATAGTTTTTAGTTTTTTTTAATAATAAAAGCAAGTTTGGCCTGTATAAAATAAGTGAATGAAAATGAACATGAATAGTAAAATTTAATTTTTGCCGAGTAATGTGGGATCTACTGTATGTGGTCTTATTAACTGGTCAGATAGCGACTAAATAGTGTATTTATTTAGAAAAATTCATAAAAATGAAAAATAATTATTAGATTTTAACTAAAGCAGAAGGCTTTTAACTAACTGATGGTTTAAGTCATAAATTTAAGTTGCTGAAATAAACCAAAGAAACTCATTGAGGAAAATTGATGTCAACGGAGTGATTATTTTCAGATAATCCGATAAGAATCTCAGCATTATATATAAGAAAGTATTATGATCATGGACGATTGTTAGATATTGATGCAGCGGGTTATATCAGTGCAACGATTTTGCACTAAATTAGGGCAATAATGAGCTATTTAAATATGCCATAATTTGAAAATGTGTGAATATGGTGCATTTACTCAAGCAAACAGTATAATGGGTTCAAGACAAGGGGCCTAAATCATGAATACTTATAAGTAATTCAATGTTTTAGGTAAGTCTCATGAAGTTGGTATGAGAATTGCTTAATAAATACCAGCAACTAACACGCACTCAACAAGTGCAACAAAATTTCATTGGAGCAAAATGAGCATGGCGAACAAGGTCCTTCAACTCATACAAGAAAGTGGCGCAAAATGGGTCGATTTTCGCTTTACTGATACTAAGGGTAAAGAACAGCACGTAACTTACCCAGCTGATTCTATTGATGAAGATACTTTTGAAGACGGTAAAATGTTTGATGGTTCTTCAATCGCTGGTTGGAAAGGCATTGAAGCATCTGATATGATTTTACGTCCAGATGCAGAAACTGGTTTTATCGACCCGTTCTTTGCTGAGCCAACAGTAGTTGTGACTTGTGACGTTATTGAACCTTCAACTGGTCAAGGTTATGAACGTGACCCACGTTCGATTGCTCGCCGTGCAGAAGAATACTTAAAATCTACAGGTATTGGTGATACTGCATTCTTTGGTCCAGAGCCAGAATTCTTTGTATTTGACGAAGTGAAATGGGACATCGATATGTCTGGCGCTCGTCATACATTAATCGCTGAAGAAGCTGCTTGGTCTACTGGTAAAGATTACGAGTCTGGTAACTCAGGTCACCGTCCACGTGTTAAAGGTGGTTACTTCCCAGTTCCTCCAGTTGACTCTGCACAAGATATGCGTGCAGAAATGTGTGCAAAAATTGAAGACATCATGGGCCCAGGTCGTGTAGAAGTACATCACCATGAAGTTGCTTCTTGCCAGTTAGAAATTGGTGTAAGCTTCAATACACTTGTACGTAAAGCTGACGAAGTTCAACAGTTCAAATATGCTGTCTGGAACGTTGCACATCAATATGCAAAAACAGCTACGTTTATGCCTAAACCAATGGTAGGCGATAACGGTTCTGGTATGCACGTTCATATGTCTATCTCTAAAGATGGCAAGAACTTGTTTGCTGGTGATGAATATGCAGGCCTTTCAGAAATGGCATTGTATTTCATCGGTGGTATCATCAAGCACGCTCGTGCATTGAATGCAATCACAAACCCATCTACAAACTCATACAAGCGTTTGGTTCCTCACTTCGAAGCACCAATTATGCTTGCTTACTCAGCGCGTAACCGCTCTGCATCTATCCGTATTCCTTACGTTTCTAATCCTAAAGGTAAACGTATCGAAGCTCGTTTCCCAGACCCAATGATGAACCCGTACTTAGGTTTCGCTGCGTTGTTAATGGCTGGTATCGACGGTATCCAAAACAAGATCCATCCGGGCGAAGCTGCTGATAAGAACTTGTATGATCTTCCTCCAGAAGAAGAAGCAAAAATCCCAACAGTTGCTCATAGCTTAGATATGGCTCTTGAAGCACTTCAAGCAGATCACGAATTCTTGTTGAAAGGCGGAGTGTTCACTAAAGAAATGCTTGATGCATACATCGAACTTAAAACTGAAGATGTACGTCGTCTTAACACGACTACTCACCCAGTTGAATTCGATATGTACTACAGCTTGTAATATGTATTTCATAAAAAAGCCTGCTTATGCAGGCTTTTTTATTGCTTGGAATGTTGATTGAATTCTCTACGTTTTTTATCAAAAATTTGGAGTAAACTAGGTGCGAGTTTTCATGTGAGCAGATTATGCGTAAACGACAACCAGTACTTAAACAGGAAAAGGCTTTAAATCCTGAGTTGAAAACATGGTTGTATGCTTCTGGTTCTCTGACTCAACAATTAACTGAGCTTGGTGGTGGCCAGTTCAGTGTGAAGCCCTTTAAAGAACACTTTCAGCGTTTAACTTTTGCAGATAGTCAATGGATGAACATGCCTCATGCTCATACTTCATGGGTGAGAGAAACCTATTTATATGGCTGTGAAGCAGAGCCGTGGGTGAAAGCAAAAAGTATTTTTCCAATTCAAAGTTTACAAAAAAAAGCGCGTATATTTCAGCACATTGGTTCTAAACCGATTGGCTTTTTTCTATTTCAAAGAACGACTCCGCTTTGTGACCGACGTGTCATTCGTTTGCCAGAAGGCTGGACGCGACAAAGTTGCTATACTTGGCATGGATGTAAATTTATCGTCCAAGAAACATTCTTACCGGCTTTTGAAGCTTTTTTAAATCAGCAGCACGACAAGGAATTACTATGACGACTGCAACAGGCACAACATGGCGTCAGCGTTTAGAGGCTTATTATTATCTATGTCGATTTGATAAGCCAATTGGTACTGAACTGGTGTTTTGGCCAACCATGTGGGCACTTTGGGTTGCATCAAAAGGAATACCTGATTTAGGTATTTTATTTGTCATGATTTTAGGCGTGATTTTTATGCGCGCTGCTGGATGTGCGATTAATGACTTTGCTGATCGTAAAGTAGATGGTTATGTAGAGCGTACTAAAACCCGTCCGCTCGCAACTGGAATTATTCGTGCAAGAGAAGCTGTATATGTATTCTTGGGCCTTGTTTTAGCAAGTGCGTGTCTGTTGTTCTTTTTACCGATCGAAACCTTCTACTGGTCATTTGGGGCATTATTTCTAGCGTTTATTTATCCATTTATGAAACGCTATACCAACTTACCTCAAGTATTTTTAGGCGCAGCATTTTCATGGTCTATTCCTATGGCCTTTACCGCTGTAGGTAAAACTCCAGATTTAACTTGTTGGTTGCTCTATTTTGGTAATTTGGCTTGGACTGTGGCTTATGACACTCAATATGCAATTACAGATCGTGAATATGATTTAAAGATTGGTGTGAAATCTACAGCTATTCTTTTTGGTCGATATGACATCCAGATTATTGCGTTTTTACAAGCATCTAGCCTTGTTTTGATTAGTACTGCACTATATTTAGAAAATATCTTATTCCCATGGGCGATTATTGCTTTAGCTGTAGTCGCATTTGATTTTGTATATCAAACAATTAAAACCAAAGACCGCGACCCTCAAGTATGTTTCTGGGCATTTCGTCACAATCGTTGGGTGGGATTAATCATTTTTCTAGGAATATTTTTAAATTTCATATAGTAAAAATGACCGTGAGGTTGAAAAGTGTTCTATGCAGAGCACTTTTTTTATGTCTTAATATTTGTGCATAAAAATATGCGGAATAAATAACACATAAAAAGGATATTCTATGAAACGGTCAAAAATTGCTTTAGCTATAACATTGTCAATTTCAGCACTATTTCTTACAGCGTGTAATGACGATGATGATGACTATATTGGTGTTAATCCCGATAAAACTTATGTTTCTGAAAAAGCCTATTCTAAGGATACCTTAAGTGGTGCTTCATCTATAAAAGTAATGACTTATAACATGATGAATGTACAAGGGAAAACAGCTGAAGCAACTGCTTTAGTCATGTTCCCGAAAGTTGCTCAACCAAAGGATGGTTATCGCGTAGTGGTATGGGAGCACGGCACTGTAGGAGTAGGGGATAGTTGTGCACCAAGCAATAATACGATTAATCCACGCTTCAAAATTTTAGCTGATACTTTATTAGCTGCTGGATATGTGATTGTAGCCCCAGATTATGAAGGTCTTGGTACAAAAGGAATCCATCCATATCTTAATTTAGCGAGTGAAGCAAAATCAGCATTAGCAGCTGTTAGAGCAGTAAAAGATCGTTATGGCTCACAATTAAATGGCGATTGGATGTCTGTAGGTCAGTCACAAGGAGGTCAGGCATCTATAGGTACTGCTGAATATGCAAATACAGATATAACATATAAAGGTGCAGTTGCAGGCGCGCCTGCGTCGAGTTTGGGAACAATTATTCTTGATGTAGCACCAAATGCATTAGCATTAATTGAGCAGCAAGAAATTGCAGGTAATGTAGCTTTAGATAAACGAGTTTCTATTGACTCCTATGCTACTCTGCTAGCTTACGCCGCTTTAACTGGTGTTGGTATTAAAGCCTATGAACCACGTTTTGAATATAGAGATATATTTCAAACAAGAGCGAAGTCTTTAGCTGAGTTTGCAGAAGGAACTACAGGAGAAAATGGTCTTTGTTTAGATAGTGCTGATCCGAGCCTTAGTCTAATTAATAAATTTAAAGAAGATATTATTAAATTTATGACTGATAACCCAGGTAAAAAAGTTATGGATTATCCGGGACTTGATGTTACTAATTTCAGGTCAAATGAGACGGTTCAGAAATTTTTACTCGCAAGTCAACCTGGTACAAAGCGTTTAGATAAACCGATATATATTGCTCAAGGTAAAAATGATACCAATGTGCCTTATCCAATTACTCAAATGATGGTAGCTGGATTGGTAACTTTAGGTTCACCTAACATTAAACTAGATTTAGTAGAAAATGCTACGCATACTCAAGCAATTGTTTGTAAAAATGCTGATATCTATCAATTTATTCAAACTAATATGCCCGCTAAGACAAATGCAGTTGTAGATCCATCCATAATTGATGCTAGTGGAAAACCAGAATGTACTGGAGTCGCACAATAATTTTTTGGATTTAAAATATTCAAATTAAAAGGGTCCTAAAGTGGGCCCTTTTTTTGTTATATTGTTACGCATTCTGAAATCGATACTATTTGAGTTTGAAGAACTTATGAGCCAGCAACCTATTGAAAAAAAATCTGTTCCTTGGTTATTAATGGGATTAGGTTTACTTATTCCTTTTCTAATTATTGGAATACTTTTCTTGGCTGCAAAAAGTGATGCTAAGAATAAAAAACAATATGAACAGCAGCGTTTAGAGATGGCAAAAAGAATAGCAGAGAAAGAAGCTGCAAATTCTGAAACGAAATAGCTTGTTAATGAATATCCTTTTGTAATTGGCGTACAGTAGGAATATTTGTGTAACGCTTTACAAGGTAGCCTGCTTCAGTAAGCATTTGATCACGAATACGGTCTTCTTCTACTTTTTCAAGATGGGTAGGGTCATCTAGCTCAATAATGGCCATGACTTCCATCTTGTCGTTGAGCACAACAAAGTCAGTAACTTTACGATTGAACTGACTACGAATTTTATAGTCATTACTGGTAATTAAAGCGCTAAAAGCCACTTGTGCTAACACATGATAATTTGGAAAACTTTGTTTTAAACGTATAAACATTTGAGTTTCAAAGTTTGTAATGACAGGGCGAGCAAAGAATTTTTGTTTTGGAAATAAATATGGACGTAAACAGACAACAAGAAAAATACAGGTGCTTACGCAACCTAAAACAATAAAAAATAAGTGACTCGATTCGAACATGTGAAGGCATCATACAAATAAAAACCCACTCATGATGAGTGGGTTTTTAAGAATTTTGGCTCTCCCACCTGGGCTCGAACCAGGGACCTGCGGATTAACAGTCCGTCGCTCTACCGACTGAGCTATGGGAGAATCTGGAAAAGGATTTTAGGCAGGAAAGGGGGCTGGGTCAAGCCTTAATAGCAGAATTAAAGAGAATATCTAACCGATTGGTTTAAAAATACTCGAAACGTTGATTTTATTAAGAATAATAAAAAGTATTAGAAAATCAGAAAATAAAAAGCCCGCAATAAATGCGGGCTTTTAGAATCTTGGCTCTCCCACCTGGGCTCGAACCAGGGACCTGCGGATTAACAGTCCGTCGCTCTACCGACTGAGCTATGGGAGATTAGTAGATGGCTCTCCAACCTGGGCTCGAACCAGGGACCTGCGGATTAACAGTCCGTCGCTCTACCGACTGAGCTATTGGAGAATCTGATGCGCATTTTATGGATGAAATCTAAAAGCGTCAATAAGAATATTAAAGAAAATGAATCGTTTGCTTGATTAATATGCTTTTGCTGTATTAAAAATAAAAAAACCACCCAAAACAGGGTGGTTTTTCATACAGAAATAAAATTATTTCTCTACACCAGCTGGTTGACCTGCAAGTTTTGCATTTGCATAGTCCCAGTTGACAAGGCTTTCTAAGAAAGTTGCGATGTATTTAGGACGTAAGTTACGGAAATCGATGTAGTAAGCATGTTCCCATACGTCAATTGTTAATACAGCAATTTGACCATGTGCAAGTGGAGTGTCTGCATTAGAAGTTTTAGTAATAGATAATTTACCATTTACTTCATCAGCAACTAACCAAGCCCAACCTGAACCGAATTGAGTTGTTGCAGCAGCAGTAAATTCTTCTGCAAACTTTTCGTAGCTACCAAAAGCTTCGTCAATTTTAGCAGCGATTGCGCCAGTAGGCTTACCACCACCGTTTGGCTTCATGCTGTTCCAGTAGAAAGTGTGGTTCCAAACTTGAGCAGCATTGTTGAAAATACCAGCTTTAGATGCATCACCAGCAGTTGCTTTAATGATTTCTTCTAAAGTTTTACCTTCAAGGTCAGTCCCTTTGATTAAGTTGTTTAAGTTAACAACATAGGTATTGTGGTGTTTATCGTGATGGTATTCTAAAGTTTCTTTACTAATATGTGGCGCTAAATCATCATAGCCATATGGAAGTGCAGGTAAAGTAATGGTTGTCATGTTCCTATTCCTTGCATTTGCTGGGTTATACAATTAAGTGGCTCTATTGTAAATGATTCTGGTCACAATAGGGCATCGTTTTAAAGAACTATACACAATAAAGATCTAATTAATACGCATAACACAGATTGAAAAAAAGACTTAATTAAATCGGATTATTCAATTCAAAATATTCAGCTTCAATTGAAAACTGTTTTGAGATCGCTTGTGCCAAACGCTGAACTCCATAACGCTCAGTAGCATGGTGACCACAGGCGAAATAGTGAACTCCTAATTCTTTTGCTTCATAAAAAGTTCGTTCACTGACTTCACCCGAAATGTAAGCATCACAATTTTGCAAAGCAGCTTTAGCAATAAAATCTTGAGCTCCACCTGTACAGAAGCCTACTTTTTGAATACTTTGTTTTTCTGCGGGCAAATGAATTACCTTAAAATCAAAACTGTTTTGTAGTTTTGTTTTAAATTCATCCACAGAAACTGCTTGCTCTAAATAACCAATATTACCAATTGGATGTTTCTCTGTTAAATCGAGTGGTTCTAAATTCTGCAAGTTTAGTTTTTCTGCAATGGCTACATTGTTACCCAAAGTTGGGTGGGCATCTAAAGGTAGGTGGTAAGCGACTAATGAAATATTATTTTGAATGAGTTTTTTAATGCGATTGCCTCGCATTCCCGTAATTGGATACGGTTCGCCTTTCCAAAAATAACCATGATGTACGAGTAATAAATCTGCATTTTGAGCAATTGCTGCATCAATTGCATCTTCGGAAGCAGTAACCGCACAAAGGATACGTCTTACTTCAGTTGAACCTTCAATTTGCAGGCCATTTGGTGCGTAATCTTTAAATTCTGCCGCTTTTAAGGTTTGGTCGCACCACTGAATAATTTCATGCAAATTCGCCATGATATTTCCTGAATTGAGTAGTAAATAATTGCTAAAGCTATAGAAACATATTTTGTTGTGTAACTAAAGCTAGACAAATCTTTTTTGACTTTTTTATGTATATCGACATATTTAATTTAAAATGCTTAACTGAAAACTCTTTTTGTTCAATATATTAATTTAATTAAAAACTTCTTTGCGTAGAGGATATGAACGTGCGCCGCACCTTTACATGGTTACCTTGGGTGTTACTTATTATTGTAATTGCCAGTTTTATTGCATGGCAAAAATACCATCAGCCGAAACCAACTGTTGCAGTTGATGGGGTGCAAATGCCTGCTGAGAAAGTTGAACCACTCGTTGATACTTCGCGAGCGGGCGGGGTGGTATCTTATAGCGCTGCGGTAAAAGTTGCAGCGCCGGCAGTTGTTAATATTTTTACGACCCAGAAAGTTAAACAAAATCATCCTTTATTAAGTGATCCGGTATTCCGCGAATTTTTTGGAAATCAGCTTCCTGAACAACAACAGCAAAATGAAAATAGCTTAGGCTCTGGGGTTATTGTACGAACTGATGGTTATATTCTGACGAATAATCATGTGATTGCTCAAGCAGATCAAATTGTAGTGGCATTACATGATGGCCGTCGTGCAGAAGCAACCATTGTTGGAACAGACCCTGATACTGATTTAGCTGTAATTAAAATCGATTTAGATAAATTACCTGTCCTACCATTTAAGCTAAGTGGTAATGAAGTAGGTGATGTGGTCTTAGCAATTGGTAATCCATTTGGTGTAGGGCAAACGGTAACTCAAGGTATTATTTCTGCCACTGAGCGCTCTGATTTAGGTATCAATACCTATGAAGACTTTATTCAAACAGATGCTGCAATTAACCCCGGTAACTCAGGTGGAGCATTAATTGATGTCGCTGGGAATTTAATTGGGGTAAATACGGCTATTTTTTCTCAGTCAGGTGGTTCTTTAGGAATTGGTTTTGCAATCCCAGCTAAAGTTTGCCAACAGGTATTAAACTCGATTTTGAAAGATGGTCGTGTAGTACGTGGATGGTTAGGGATTAGTTTGGTACCGCCTACACAAGCAGATGTATTAGCACCTAAACAGCAAATTGGTGTTGTGGTTGCAGATGTCTTGAAAAATGGTCCAGCTGCATCAGCAGGTATTAAGATTGGCGATAAAATTATTCAGGTGAATAATGAGCAAATCACTTCAGCGTCTCATTTGATTAATTATGTCGCATTACAAGCACCTAACAGCGAAATTAATGTAATTGTTGAGCGAGATGGGAAGCAACAAAACTTTGTGGTGACAGTAGGGGAAAGAAAAAACCAAAATACTCAATCACAATTTATACCGCTGCCTAAACAGTAAAGATAGAAAAAGCCTCGTAATGAGGCTTTTTTCTGGGTATCAATTAAGTATGAGATAGTGCTTGATGCTGATGTTTGAATTCAGTTAAAGCATCAATACGATACTGAATTAGCATTTCACCAATCTCAGCACCTTTAATGTTTTCAGGTAAATCCTGAGCTTTAATAGAACGAACGATTTGCATCGCATCTAACATGTACTGAGCTTGAGGATACGGACGGTCTTCTAAACCTAGTCTTCCTTTAGCATCACATTCACATGCTTGCACAAATGCTTCCACTCTCTCAGGACGACGTAATACATCTAGACGCTGTAATAGACGCCATACAGTTCCTGGCTTTAACGACATAATCTGATGGCATTTTAGATGTTCTTTACATACTGATAATGCCAACTGTCGAGTTTGAGTTGGAACTTTTAAACGTTCACATAATTCGGTAACAGGTTTGACTCCACGTTCTTCATGCATGATGTGGCGAGGAAGTTCGTTAGCTGGAGTTAATGCTTTACCCAAATCATGTACTAAAACAGCAAATCGAACATCGAGCGAATAGTTTGATTTACAAGCTTGCTGCAACGACATTAAGGTATGTATGCCGCAGTCCACTTCCGGGTGATATTCAGGGCGCTGTGGTACACCAAATAATGCATCAATTTCAGGGAAAAGATGTTTCAACGCCCCACAGTCACGCAATGTTTGAAAATAAACATCTGCATGATCTTCTAAAAGTGCACGAGAAGTTTCTTTCCATACACGTTCTGGTGTTAATGCATCAAGCTCACCTGATTCTGCCATAGTTTGCATAAGCTGCATGGTCTCTGGTGCAATTTGAAAACCATATGAAGAATAGCGAGCCGCAAAGCGTGCAACACGTAAAACACGTAAAGGATCTTCAGCAAAAGCTTCTGAAACATGACGCAAAGTTTTATTTTCTAAATCTGTTTGACCGCCATATGGATCGTATAGTTTGCCATCTTGATCCATTGCTATGGCATTGATAGTCAAATCACGGCGAATTAAATCTTCTTCTAAGCTTACTGTGGTATCGGTAAAAAATTGAAAGCCGTGGTAGCCTTTACCAGATTTTCTTTCAGTACGTGCAAGTGCATATTCTTCTTTCGTTTCAGGATGAAGAAACACAGGAAAATCTTTGCCTACAGGTTGAAAACCTTGGGCGAGCATGTGTTCCGGCGTTGCACCGACAACAACATAATCTTTTTCTTGATAGGGATGCCCAAGTAAAAAATCACGGACGGCACCGCCTACTAAATACACTTGCATGAAAAAACCTCTATTCTTCAAGCAATCATGCTACAGAATAGAGGTTTTCTCAAGTCATTAGAGATGCTTTTCGTAAAAAGCAGTTTCTAAATTACTTTTCTTGTTGTTGGATTTCAGCAACAGTTAAAGCAGTCATATTGATAAGACGACGAGTCGTTGCTGTCGGTGTCAAAATATGAACAGGTTTTGCTGCACCAAGTAAAATTGGGCCAATAGTAACGTTGTTACCAGAAGTCGCTTTCAACAAGTTAAATGAAATGTTTGCTGCATCTAGGTTTGGCATAATGAGCAAGTTTGCAGAACCTTTGAAACGTGAGCCAGGGAATGCAAATTGACGAATGTTTTCGTCTAATGCTGCATCACCGTGCATTTCACCTTCAACTTCAAGCTCAGGAGCTTGCTCAGATAAAATACGATAAACTTCACGCATTTTTTGAGCACTTGAGTCAGTCTGGTCACTACCAAAACTTGAATGAGAAAGTAGGGCTACACGTGGAGTAATACCAAAACGACGTACTTCTTCAGCTGCTAAAATAGTCATTTCAGCAAGTTGTTCAGCAGTCGGGTTTGTATTTACGTATGTATCAGCAATAAACAAGTTACGATCTTCAAGCATTAATGCATTTAAGGTGAAGAAGTTCTTCATACCTTCTTTTAGACCGATGACATTGCGTACAAAGTCAAGGTGAATGTTATAGCTACTGTAAGTACCACATAACATACCGTCTGCTTTACCGAATTTAACCAGTAAAGATGCAATTAAAGTTGAACGGCGACGAGCTTCACGTTGAGCATATTCAACAGTAATGCCTTTGCGTTGCATTGTTTGATAGTAGTCTTTCCAAAACTCTTCATACATTGGGTTTTGTTCTTGATCTACAATCTCAATGTTTACGCCATGTTGTAAACGTAAGCCTAATTTTTTGATATTAGCTTCAATAACAGCAGTACGACCTACTAAAATTGGTTTAGCTAAATCTTCATCAACTGCGATTTGCACTGCACGTAATACGCGCTCATCTTCACCTTCAGCATATGCGATGCGTTTAGGATCAGTTTTTGCTTGAGCAAAAATCGGTTTCATCAAGAATGCAGAGTTATAAACAAACTCAGATAATTTTTGACGGTATGCAGAGAAATCTTCGATCGGACGAGTTGCAACACCTGAATCCATTGCAGCTTTAGCAACAGCAGGGGCAATTTCTAAAATTAAACGTTGATCAAGTGGACGTGGAATTAAATAGTCACGGCCAAATGAAGCAGATTTTTCACCGTAAGTAGCTGCATCAGCTTCTACGTGTGCCATACGTGCAATTGCATGTACACATGCAATTTTCATGTCTTCATTAATCGTTGTTGCACCAACGTCAAGTGCACCACGGAAAATGTAAGGGAAACATAATGCGTTGTTTACTTGGTTTGGATAGTCAGAACGACCAGTTGCCATGATTACATCAGGACGTACTTCATGTGCATGTTCAGGCAAAATTTCTGGATCTGGGTTTGCCAAAGCAAAAATAATAGGGTTCTCAGCCATCTGTTTCACCATTTCTTTGGTGAGAATACCAGCAGCAGAAAGACCCAAGAACATATCAGCACCAGCCATTACTTCATGTAACTGAGTTGCTTTGATGTCTTGAACATAACGTTTTTTTGATTCATCCAAGCCTTCACGTGAAGTAGTGAGTAGACCGCGAGAATCGGCAACAATGATATTTTCTTTATTTACGCCTAAAGCACAAAGTAAATCTAAACAAGAAAGGGCAGCAGCACCTGCGCCTGAAGCTACAATTTTGATTTCATCAATTTTCTTATTTACAAGTTGCAATGCATTGAGCAAAGCTGAACCTACAATGATACTTGTACCGTGTTGATCGTCATGGAATACAGGAATTTTCATGCGTTCGCGAAGTTTCTTTTCGATATAGAAACATTCTGGCGCTTTAATATCTTCGAGGTTGATACCACCGAAAGTTGGCTCAAGAGAGGCAACAATATCTACAATTTTATCTGGATCGTTTTCTGCAATTTCGATGTCAAATACGTCAACACCAGCAAACTTTTTGAAGAGAACGCCTTTACCTTCCATTACAGGTTTAGAAGCTAATGGGCCAATATTACCTAAACCAAGAACAGCTGTACCGTTACTGACTACGGCAACCAAGTTTCCGCGAGCTGTATATTTAGCAGCAGCTGATGGATCACGCTCAATCTCTAAACATGGCGCAGCAACTCCTGGTGAGTAGGCTAGAGCCAAATCTCGTTGGTTGACAAGTTGCTTACTTGGGGTGACGCTGATTTTCCCTGGGTTTGGATATTCATGGTAATTTAAAGCGGCCTGTTTTAAAGATTGATCGTCCATCTGAGTCTCTATTTGATACAAAAAAGCAAACTAGTCAAATTGCTCATTTAGGGAGAGGAAATTCAATTTTTTACTATGCTTTAATTTTTATCAATTAAGAGAATAGTAGACGAATTGCCAATAGCCCCGTAGTGAGCTAAATGCTAAAGAATATAACACTACTTCTTTATTTCTCACAGTCAAAAACGCTCATTTTTGGAAAAAGCAGCATAGGTAAAATAGATGATTAGAACAATTAAGAAATATGTGGTTTTGTTTGCAGATAAGGAATAATTTGCTCAGCAGGGATCGGACGACTAAAGAAATAACCTTGTAAAAAATCACATTGCTGTTTTTGTAGATAGGTGACTTGTTCTTCTGTTTCTACACCTTCGGCAACCAGTTTAAGCCCCATACTTTTACCCATCGCGATCATTGCATTTACAATTGCTTCTTGTTTGTGGTCACCAATTTTAGAAATAAAAGCACGATCAATTTTTAATACGTCAATTGGGTATTCTGTTAGATAGGCTAAAGATGAATAACCCGTACCAAAGTCATCTAAGGCAATTGAGATATCTCGTTGTTTTATCGCATGTAATAGCATTTTTACATTGGCAGTATTGTCTAAAAGGGCTGACTCTGTAATTTCAAGTTCCAGGTCTGAACCTTGTATATTATATTTTTGCAAAACTTCATCTAGATCATTGAGTAATAAGCCTCGATGTATCTGTTGAGCGACAATATTTACAGAGATTTGAATATTGAGATAACCTGCATCTTTCCATTCTTGTAGTTGCTTTCCAACTTTATCCAAAACAACTTTACCAATATCTGAAATCAGGCTACTACGCTCAGCAAAAGGTATAAACATATTTGGCATGACTAATCCTTTTTCAGGATGTTGCCAACGAATTAATGCTTCAAAACCGATAATAGATTGATCATGTAGATTAATTTTGGGTTGGTAATAAATGACAAATTCATCATTTTGTATGGCTTTACGTAATTCTTGCTCTAAATCGGCACTTTTATATGAGTTATTTGTTTTATTGCAATAATAGCAAATTGTATTACCACCTAAGCGTTTTGCTTCGGACAATGCTTGTTCCGCATGGTGGTTGAGGTGATCAATTTGTCTACCATGTTCAGGAAAACATGCAACACCAATAGATGCAGTAATAAAATATTCGTGATTATCAATATAAAAAGGTGCATTGAGCGCTTGTAAAATATTTTGACAATATTGCTCAATATTTGGATGAATTGGGGAAATTTCATAAATAATTGCGAAATCATCACTATTTAAATAGGCAACTAAAATTGCATTGATATTGATTAAGCGCAATCTTTGAGCGAACTGCTTAAGTAATTCATCACCACTATCATTATTTAAAAATTCATTGAAAGCTCGGAAGCGGTCAATGTTCACTCGTATTAATGCTAAGTTTTTAATGTTATATGACGGATTTACTAGATATTGATGTAATTGATTGTAATAGTAAAGGCGGTTAGGCAGGTGGGTGAGGCTGTCGTAATTTTTTAAATAAGATAGATGTTGTTCTTGACGTTTTTGCTCAGTCAGGTCGCGTGCAAACCCGATATAATTGGTAATTTGATTGAACTCATCTTTGACTACATTGATATGCAACCATAAATATACGCTTTTACCAGAACTAAATTTTTCGTCAAACTGACCCATATATTCTCCTGTCTCTAGGAGTTGCTGTGTTATTGATGTATGAAACTGCTGTTGTAATTCTTTTTGATTGATTGTTATGCTAAATAATTCTTTATTAACAAGTTCTGATTTAGAAAATCCTGTGAGTTTTTCATAGTAGGGATTTACATCAATATAGTTTAGGCGCTCATCTAAAATAAATATTCCTTCCGCAGCTTGCTCAAGCACAATTGCAGATAGTCTTAGATGTTCTTGATCTTTCTTCTCTTGATGTATATCGCGAGTCATTCCAACCATACGAAGCGCTTTTTGTGTTTTAGGATCTCTAGTGATGACACGGCCTACATCATGAATCCATCGCCAAGAACCATCTCTACGTAAAATTCGAAAGGTGATATTAAAATGATCTGTAATGCCTTCCAAATGTTGTTTTAAACGTTCGTCAAAAAGTTTTTTATCACTTGGATGTATACGATCTAATATCGTATTGAGATGAATAACGGCAGTCTGAGTTTGTTTTTGTTGATCGAAAAATGTAATTTCTAATTTTTGACTTTGAATATCCCAATCCCAAGGTCGAATACCTGCAGTTTCATGCGCAAAAGCTAAATTGTAGTGATGGCTTTCGAGTTGTTCATTCATTTTTGTGAGATCGTAAGTGCGTTCACGTACTTTTTGCTCAAGCAGATGATTATTAAATTGAAGCTGGGCTTCGATATCTTTAGATTTATTTACTTCTTGTTGGAGCTGTATACATAATTCTTCAGCCCATTGCGTATGTTGATCGGAAATTTGAACAAGCTGTTTGTTTTTTAATAATAATTGAGAAATCTTTTGATAATTACGTTGCGTAGCATATGCACAAAGTACAGTGGCCACAAAGGTAAGATTATAGGCAAAGTAAAAGGGTAGCTGAGTAATTGGGTTATGTGTGAATTGAGCTAGTAATAAGGGCAAGGTACTTGGAATAAATAAGAGATAAAAATATCGTGGTTGCTGGGTTAAAAAAGTAAGGCCAATGATATGAGCCGAAGTAATAAATAAAGCAATTAAAATATGAGCATCTGGTAGAGCGACTAACTCAGGGGGAAGATAAAAATGAATAATTGTGACGTTTATTCCAATTAAGATGCCTGAGATCAAACAAATACTTTGTAAAATGTGATTAGCTTTTTTTGTAAAATCAATTGCACGGTAGTGAGTTAAAATATTTGGAATAAATAATAAGCCGATAAGAGATGCTACAGTGAGGCCAATAGACCAGCTAAAAATTGTTATTA
Organism: Acinetobacter sp. 12966; assembly: GCF_031196995.1. Taxonomy (NCBI): domain Bacteria; kingdom Pseudomonadati; phylum Pseudomonadota; class Gammaproteobacteria; order Moraxellales; family Moraxellaceae; genus Acinetobacter; species Acinetobacter sp. 12966. The sequence goes on along the minus strand of NZ_JAVIMC010000091.1, from coordinate 13,370 downwards.
CAGATGAAAAATAATAAGAAAAAATACCATATGAAATGAGACATAGCAGTATTAAGCTAATCAAATACCAGCGTATATATTGAGTTGAAAGTTTCAGCTGTTCAATTTTTGTTTGATGCTGTAGATATTCTTCCTGAAGCCCAGACATAAGATTTTTCTATCCTATTTTTTTACATATATACAGAAAGAATCTGATTTATCAGTGAAAAAGAATTTGAAATTTTATTCATACAATAAAAGTAAGTTAACTTTAAATAACGATTTAATCAATGTTCACTGAACTCAGGTGGATAAAAATCGATAATTTAAAATAGACAAGGCAACAACAGGTGCGGTTTCTGTACGTAAAACACGGTCACCAATGCACCAGTTCATAAAACCAGCTTGATTGGCTTGGGTAATTTCATTTTCACTTAGCCCACCTTCTGGGCCAATAAGTAAAGCAAGATCAGGTTGTATTCCTGCTAATACATCTTTTTGTTCTTTTTCTGGTGCTAAAACAAATTTAGATTGGGGAAGCTCAGAAGAACTTAACCATTCATGAAGAGAAATTGGTGCTAATACTTCGGGAACTAAGTTCAGGCCACATTGTTCACATGCTGCAATTGCTACAGCTTGCCAGTGATCTAATTTTTTTTGATCTCGATCGTATTTTAAGCGCATTTCACAACGTTCACTTGTTAGCAATTGAATCTGACTTACACCCAATTCAGTGGCTTTCTGAATGGCATAATCCATTCGATCGCCTTTACTCATGACTTGACCTAAAACAGCTTTAAAAGGGGCAGCACGGTTTGCAGGGTTAAAATTCTCAATTGTGACAAACGCATTTTTCTTATTAATTTCGGTTAATGACGCGAGATATTCACCACCTTGTCCATTAAATAGAGTCGCTTGTTCTTGTAATTGTGCACGTAAAACGCGAACCCAATGATGGAATACTGATTCTGTCAGTTGAATTGTTGAGCCAACTGTAAGTTCAGTTTCGATAAAAAAACGGTTCATTGGGTACGCCTTACAAAATTAATTTAAACCAAGATCAACAACAAGTTGACGAGTAGGTTCGATTTGATTCATTGAATAGAAGTGTAAGCTTGGCGCACCACCTGCAATCAGGCGTTCGCATAGCTTAACAACAACTTCATGACCGAAAGCTTTGATACTTTCACTGTCATCACCATAGGCTTGTAATTGCTTACGGATCCAGCGAGGAATTTCAGCACCCGTACCGTCTGCAAAGCGAATTAGGTTGCTTGCGTTGGTAATTGGCATGATTCCTGGAGCCACCGGAATGTTAATTCCAGCTTTTTCCAAGCGCTCTATAAAATAAAAGTATGAGTCTGGATTAAAGAAGAATTGAGTAATTCCTGCATTGGCACCAGCTTGTACTTTTTCAATAAAACGTTGAATATCTGAATCAAGGCTTTCAGCTTGAGGATGCATTTCTGGATAAGCTGCAACTTCAATATGAAAATGATCACCTGAGTGCTCACGAATAAAACGTACTAAATCTTGAGCATAAGGAAGCTCACCAAGCCCAACCTGACCAGATGGTAAGTCACCACGTAAAGCAACAATACGGTCAATGCCTTGAGCTTTATATAAATCCAGTAACTCAGCAATACGAGCTTTATCATCACCAATACAAGAAAGATGAGGCGCAACAGGAGTGCCTTTACCATTGAAATCTTCAATAGCAGCAAGCGTGCGTTCGCGAGTAGAACCACCAGCACCATAAGTAATCGAGAAAAACTCTGGATTTAATAGCTGTAATTCTTGGTGAACAATACGAAGTTTTTCGGCACCAACATCAGTTTTCGGCGGAAAAAACTCAAAAGAAATAGGTGTACGTTTAGTCATGTCAAATCCTTGTAAACAGCGAAACATTTTAGAAAAAAGGGCAGTCGGTTCACCGTCTGCCCTTAAGTTCTTAGTATTTGTAAGCGTCAGATTTGAATGGTCCCTCAACAGCAACACCTAAATAATCGGCTTGCTCTTGAGTTAACTGAGTAAGTACACCACCGAAACCTGCAACCATTGCAGCAGCAACTTCTTCGTCAAGTTTCTTAGGAAGAACTTCTACACGAATTTTTGCAGCTTTCTCATTTGCAGGAAGATCAGCAAATTTCTCTTGGAATAAGTGAATTTGTCCTAGAACTTGGTTAGCAAAAGAACCATCCATTACACGTGATGGGTGACCAGTTGCATTACCTAGGTTTACAAGGCGACCTTCAGAAAGAAGGATAAGGTAGTTGTTTTCGTCTTCTGAACGATAAACTTGGTGAACTTGTGGCTTAACTTCAACCCACTTGTAACCACGTAAATACGCAGTGTCAATTTCTGTATCGAAGTGACCGATGTTACATACAACTGCACCAGCTTTTAAGCTGTCTAGCATTGCGGCATCACACACGTGGTAGTTACCAGTTGTTGTTACAACAAGGTCAGTGTTGCCAAGAAGATCGTGGTTAATATCTTCTTTTTTGCCTGTTTGTACGCCGTTTTTATATGGAGATACAACTTCATAGCCGTCCATACATGCTTGCATTGCACAAATTGGGTCAACTTCTGTTACACGAACGATCATACCTTCTTGACGTAAAGATTGAGCAGAACCTTTACCTACATCACCATAACCAACTACAAGTGCACGGCGACCAGACAAAAGCATGTCAGTTGCACGTTTGATCGCGTCATTTAATGAGTGACGGCAACCATATTTGTTGTCGTTTTTAGATTTAGTAACTGAGTCATTTACGTTAATTGCAGGAACTTTCAAAGAACCGTCTTTCCACATTTCGATAAGACGTTGAACACCTGTTGTAGTTTCTTCAGTAATACCGTGAATACGTTCTAAAAGAGCAGGGTATTTTTCATGAACAAGAGCAGTTAAATCACCGCCATCGTCCAAAATCATGTTGGCATCCCAAGGTTGACCATTTACATTGATCTGTTGTTCAAGGCACCATACATATTCTTCTTCAGTTTCACCTTTCCAAGCAAAAACTGGAATACCGCGAGCAGCAATTGCAGCAGCAGCATGGTCTTGAGTAGAGAAAATGTTACATGATGTCCAGCGTACTTCAGCACCTAATTCAACAAGCGTTTCAATAAGAACAGCTGTTTGAATGGTCATGTGAATACAACCAAGAATTTTTGCGCCAGCAAGTGGTTTAGAAGCTGCATAGCGTTTACGTAAGCCGATCAAAGCTGGCATTTCTGCTTCAGCAAGTTTGATTTCTTTACGGCCGTAGTCAGCAAGAGAGATGTCAGCAACTTTGTAATCTGTAAATGAAGCATTAACCGCGTTCATCAGGATCTCCTAGGAAAAAATAGTATTGATCATTCTGTTCGCGGATGCCGTTGTTGGTTAAAACGAGTGTTTAACCGATCGTCGAGCCTGGCAAATTGATCTTTAGTGCCGATCATTTGTCGCAGCATCCCTCGACTAGCGAAACATTGTACTTGGAAAAGCTTTTAGTGCCAATCCAGTTTTGTTTATTATCTGCGTAATTATCACTTTAGATTCTAATTATGGCATTAAATATTCCCGAGTCGTTGGCACGCCTAGAGTCAAACTGTGGCGTTTTTGCAGTTTGGATGTTACTTCAACATCATGGAGTACAAATTGATGTTGCTGAGTTGATTAATGTTTGCCGACACGATGAAGAAGGCACCTATACGATTGCCTTAGCTGTTGCTTTAAAGAAACTAGGATTTGAAGTGTCATTTCATTCAGATGAGGATCCTAGCATTAGCCCCAGCGAACGTATGAGCTATAAAGAAGCAAAGGTATTAAAAATTCCAACTGGACCAGCGCTGAGCTATCAAGATATTCAAGCTGCAATTCAAAACGGAAAAATGGTGATTGTGTACTACGATACTTTGGATGGCGTTGGTAATCAGTCGCTCATTTATTCTATAGATCAAAATGAAATCTGCTTTTTTGATAGTTTCGAACCAATGTTAGCTGCAGTTTTTGAAAAGCAGCGTAAAGCAGAAGGAATCTGTCGTCAGGCTATTATAATTGGTGATCGTAATTTAAGTATTTATTCGACTAAATTAAATTAGGTCAAAGTGAGCCAGTACAGTGCTGGCTCATATTGAAGTTATTTTTGTTGATATTCTTGAATTACTTCTAAAGCAGCACGAAAAGCTTCTTGAGTAGCAGGTGCGCCGCAATATGGTAGGCTGTGCAATAAAGTTTCTTGAATCTCTTCAACTGTACAACCATTGTTTAGTGCACCACGAACATGGCCTTTGAGTTCAGTTGGCGATTTAAGTGCGGTTAGCATAGCTAAAGTTATTAATGAGCGATATTTACGTGGAAGTACACCTTCACGTTGCCAAGTCGATCCCCATGCATGTTCGTTAATCCAGTCTTGTAAAGGCTGAGTAAAGGGTACGGTGTTTTCTTGGGCACGTTTTACAAAAGCTTCTCCCATCACTTCTGTGCGAACTTTTAATCCATTTTCGTAATCTTGCTTAGACATTAATTTCTCCTAAAAATAAAAGCGTCGAGTGACGCTTTTATGGTTATTTATTAATTAATGCGAATCAAAAATGATTGCAATAGTGAATTAGTGGAGGCACCAGTCACACTATTTGATGAGGGTTTGACAAAGGAAGATCTTTATTTAAATCTTCATCAAATACATCTGTAAGCATGCTGTCGAATCGAATTGCGTTGTATTGCAATAGTTGTTGAGCTTCGCTTTCAGAAATAAAACCTTCTTTTATCGCTTGTTGAATATTCTCTTCGAAAGTCAGTCCTGTAAATTTGCCTTTAGATTCAGCTTTTTTAAACTTATCCCAAAGTGGTTCAAGTGTTCGTAGAATTTGGAATGTATGTTCTAAACGTCCAGTCACATCATCGGCTTTGGTTGAATAAAATACGTGATGCTTAAGCTGCTCTCTAAAAGGATGCTCTTGCATCATAAGTTCAGCGACTTGTTGTTTTAACTCATCATCTGGTTTTGAAATGACACGACCAAAAGGGAAACAGATCCATTTTACAAATGCTGCCGGAAGTTTAGCTGGGAAGTTTTCAAATAATCCCCAAAATGCTTCCTGAATATTCAAGAAAGCTTTTTGTAGCGCTAATTTTGCATGAAGTTGTTCGGCTTCAGTTTTTTGGCCAGCTTCATAAAATTTTAAAATCGCAGTAGAAATAAAGAGGTGCGCGTGAATATCTGCCAAGCGTCCTGATAACATTTCTTTGCGTTTTAGGTCTCCTGCAAGTAAACCAAGTGACATATCTGAAACAAGTGCGAAGTTGGCACTAAAACGATTAATCGTTTTATAGTAACTTGCGGTGAATTGATCTGCTGACTGAGGCGCATCGCTTGAGCCACCTGTCCAACCGTAAGCAAATGATCTTGCACCACGGTTAAAGGTATAGGCTAAATGTTTGAATAATAAATCATCAAATTTTTTGACTGAGTTATTTTTGTCTTCAGATTGAAGGAGTTGCAACTCTTCAAATAGATAAGGGTGACAACGCATTGAGCCTTGGCCAAAAATCATCAATGAACGGGTCAAAATATTTGCGCCTTCTACCGTGATAGCAATCGGAATCGCTTGATATGTAAGGGCAAGGAAATTACGTGGCCCGAGTTGAATTGCTCGTCCTCCAGCAATATCCATTCCGTGATTAACGACTTTACGCATTGTTTCAGTTGCATAATATTTTGCCATGGCGGTCATCACGGCAGGTGTTCCACCTTGGTTTAGGCCACATGTGACTAAATAACGGAATGCTTCAAGCATGTAGGCATCGCTGGCAATTTCACTGGTTGCTTCTTGTACGCCTTCAAATTTACCGACAGAAATATTAAATTGCTGGCGAATTTTCGCAAAAGCACCAACGGTTAAATAGCTCATTTCACCTGCGGCTGTGGCTAATGCTGGAAGGGAAATACCTCGGCCCACACCTAAACATTCCATGAGCATGCGCCAGCCTTTTCCGGCATTTTCTTGACCACCAATAATCCAGTCAATAGGAATAAAAACATCTTTTCCTTCTACTGTTCCATTCATAAATGGAGAGCCGGGATAATGACGTGCTCCTATTTTTACACCCGCATGGCTTGCAGGGATGAGTGCACAGGTAATACCGTATTCGGTTTTATTTTTATCGCCGAGTAGACCTTCAGGGTCATAAAGTTTAAATGCTAGACCAACAACAGTTGCAATTGGTGCAAGCGTAATCCAGCGTTTAGAGAAATTCATGCGAAGTCCAAGGACTTGAGCACCTTCATATTCGCCGTAGCAAACAACACCTGAATCTGGAATGGCGCCTGCATCTGAACCTGCTTCTGGGCTAGTTAAACCAAAACATGGAATTTCCTCACCTTTAGCAAGGCCCGGTAAATATTGCTGCTTTTGTGCATCTGTACCGTAGTGCATGAGTAGCTCACCTGGTCCTAACGAGTTTGGAACCATACAACTCACAGCTGTGGTGAGTGAGCGTGAAGCAATTTTGGTCATAATACGGCTTTGGGCAAATGAGCTAAATTCTTTGCCACCAAAGGACTTTGGAATAATGAGGCCTAAAAAACCTTTATCTTTAATAAATTGCCAAACTTCAGGTGGCAGATCTTTTAAGTGATGATGAATCTCCCATTCATCTAGCATGCTACAAAGGAGCTCAACTTCATTGTCTATAAAACTTTGTTCTTCTGCTGACAAGGTTGGGTAGGGGTACTTTTCAAACTGAGACCAATCAGGTGCCCCCATAAACAACTCTTTTTCCCACCAACTGGTACCTGCCTCTAAAGCCTCTTGTTCAGTCGTACTGATGCTCGGCATTGAGTTTGCTAAAGTTTTATATGCAGGTTGAGTAATTAGGTTAAAGCGTAATGGTGCAAATAAAATAATGATACTAAGGGCAATAAGTGGAATACCTAAAATGAGAGCCCATGGCGTTAATATGAGTGCAGTAAATATAGCTACCACAATCGTAATAACACTGCCAATGACGCGATTTAGGTTAAAAAAGAAAATTGCCCATATTGTAAAAAGCTGAATGACAATGCTTAAAACAAAGAGTAGGAAAACCATACTTGCTCCTTGCTAGATAAGTCCTCAAGTTAGAAGTTACAAAAAGCGAGGAGAGATTTAAGGCTTAACTAGCTAATTTTAATGCTGTTTAAATTTAATTTTTTATGTCGCAATTGATGTATATGCTAGAGCAGGGATATATCGTACTTTTAGGTATAAGATATTTTTAAGTGAAAGTGTAATGGGTTGTTTTATCGATTTGTCAAGAAATGTTATTGATTTTCTTATACAAATAAAAAGCCCTCTGAAGTAGAGGGCTTTTATAGATATTTAATTTTTAAGCTTCGACAACTTGAACAGCGATTTTTTTAGCTGGATCTACTTTGCGACGAACTTCTGGTACGGGTTCACCGTGGTATTGACGATCAGCAAAGTAACTTGAACGCACCATTGGTGCAGACCAAATATTTCTAAAGCCAAGCTTACGGCCATGCTCGGCATAACGTTCGAACTCTTCTGGTGTTACAAAGCGGTCAATTGGCGCGTGTTGTTTAGAAGGTTGTAAGTATTGACCAATAGTCACATAGTCAACATCGTGAGCACGCAAGTCATCAAGCAATGCAATAACTTCTTCTTCAGTTTCACCGATACCCACCATCAAACCACATTTTGTTGGGATATCAGGGCAATATTCTTTAAACATTTTTAATAAGTTTAAAGAATGTTGATAGTCTGAACCTGGGCGCATCGCTTTATATAGACGTGGCACAGTCTCGATGTTGTGGTTAAATACGTCTGGTGGACATTCAGTCATAATGCGTAAAGCAATATCCATACGTCCGCGGAAATCTGGTACTAAAATCTCAAGCAATGTATTTGGGCTTAGTGCACGAGCTTCTTTGATACAGTCCACAAAGTGTTGTGCACCACCGTCAAGTAAGTCATCACGGTCAACCGAAGTAATTACTGCATATTTGAGCTTAAGATTAGCAATTGTCTCTGCCATGTGACGAGGCTCATCTGCATCGAGTGCATTTGGACGGCCATGTGCTACATCACAGAAAGGGCAACGACGTGTACAAATATCACCCATGATCATGAATGTTGCTGTACCACCGCCAAAGCATTCTGGAAGGTTTGGACAAGCAGCTTCTTCACAAACGGTATGGAGTTTTTGAGCACGTAAAGTGGTTTTAATACGCTGAACTTCTTCTGGTGCCGTCATCTTGACACGAATCCAGTCAGGTTTACGCGGCACTTCAACCGTAGGTACAACTTTTACAGGAATTCTTGCGACTTTTTCTGCGCCACGAAGTTTTACACCCTGTTCAGGTTTACGGTGTTCTGACATATTTAACTTTTCCACTCGTTTATAGAGACATTGACATTGTATTATAGCGAACTTCTGCAGTTAATAGCGGAAAATAACTATTCATATAATAAATGTGGTTATTCAGAAATATAGGGTTGAGAAATACATAAATTCACCGCATATTAGCCATAATTTATTATAAAATATGGTCATTCAAGTGAGGAAGGAGCTTTCAATGCCACGTAAAAAAGAGGTCGTTAGTGGGAATTTCGTTAAATACGATGCGGTAGTTCTCGGTTCTGGACCTGCAGGTGAAGGCGCGGCAATGAAGCTTGCAAAAGCGGGTAAGCGTGTTGCAATTGTAGATGTGCGTGATCAACTGGGTGGTAACTGTGCACACGTTGGTACCATTCCAAGTAAAGCATTACGTCAAACAGTTTCTAGTATTATCCGCTATCAGCGCGATCCAATGTTTCAAAAAGTAGGTGAATGGAAACAGTTCACCATGAAACAGGTTTTGCGTAATGCACACAAAGTGATTCAACAACAGGTTGATACGCATACACGCTTTTATGACCGCAACAAAATCGGCGTATTTCATGGCCGTGCATATATTCAAGATAAAAATACAGTTTTAGTTTTTAGCCATGAAGGCATTAAAGAAACAATCATCTGTAAGCAAATCGTAATTGCGACAGGTAGTCGTCCTTATCATCCACAAGGTTTAGACTTTGATCATCCTCGTGTATTTGATTCAGACAAAATTCTTGATCTTGATTATTCAATTCAAAAAATCATTATTTACGGCGCAGGTGTTATTGGCTGTGAATATGCCTCAATCTTTATCGGTTTAGACCATAAAGTTGACTTGATTAATACTCAGCAAAAACTATTAAGTTATCTAGATGATGAAATTGCTGATGCATTGTCTTATCACTTACGTGAACAAGGTGTATTGATTCGTCACAATGAGCAAATGGATCACCTAGAAACGTTTGACGACCATGTTGTACTACACTTACAAAGTGGTAAAAAGATTAAAGCCGATGCGATTCTTTGGTGTAACGGTCGTTCAGGAAACACTGAAGGTTTAGGTCTTGAGAATGTTGGGTTGGTACCAAATAACCGTGGTCAACTTTCAGTAAATGATCAATATCAAACTGAAGTTGAAAATATCTATGCTGCTGGTGACGTGATTGGTTGGCCATCACTTGCTTCTGCTGCTTATGACCAAGGGCGCTGTGCTGGCGCAAACATGAGTGGTGAAGATGCGAAGCCAGTACGTGATATCCCAACAGGTATTTATACTATTCCGGAAATCTCATCAATTGGTAAAAATGAACAAGAATTGACGGAAGAGAAAATTCCGTATGAAGTAGGTCAAGCTTCTTTCCGTCATTTAGCTCGTGCACAAATTACTGGTGATACAGTGGGGGAGTTAAAAATTCTTTTCCACCGTGACACTATGGAAATTTTAGGTATTCACTGTTTTGGTAATAACGCTGCCGAAATTATCCACATTGGGCAAGCAGTTATGCACAGCCCAAATAATACTCTGAAATATTTTGTTGAAACAACATTTAACTATCCAACAATGGCAGAAGCATATCGTGTAGCTGCGCTTAATGGTATGAATCGTTTGTTTTGATTTTAAATAAGTTTTTCATAAAAAAGCCCGCAAACTTGCGGGCTTTTTTATTTTCATTAGACCATAGGTTTTTTATATTTTTATGACAATTTGCTGTATGCGTCTGGTTGTCTATATCTCTAGTGAGCACAAAATGCTTGATTAAAATATACAAACAAATCAGGAGTTTGTTTCCATAAAATGATTGAACAGGCCAGCAGAGTAATCACGAGCAAAGTCATAATTGTTTTCAAAAGTAAGGCATTATGCGTCATGAATAACAGCCTCCTCATTTACAAAGAAATGTACGATTACCCCTAATATACTCAATGCTATTGAACATAGCCAAATCGCATTGTAATTACCTGTTAAATCATGGTTAACACCGCCAAGCCAACCGCCAAAGAAAGAACCGACTTGATGGGTGAAAAACACAATACCACTGAGCATTGAAAGGTATTTAACACCGAACATATTTGCGACAATGCCGTTGGTAAGTGGAACTGTAGAGAGCCATAAAAGTCCCATAATGACGCCAAAAGCATATACCGTATAAGTGCTTAGAGGTAATAGTAAAAATGCGATGATTGCGATGCCTCGGCTACCGTAAAGCGCCATTAATAATTTAGGTTTTGAGAATCGATCTCCTAGCCAACCTGCCCCATAAGTTCCTACAATATTAAATAGTCCTACTAGGGCTAGAAACACAGTACCTGTAGCTGCATCAAAGCCGTGATCTATTAAATAGCCCGGTAGATGAACACCTAAGAAGACCACCTGAAATCCACACACTAAAAAGCCTAAAGCTAACCACCAGAATGGCTTATGTTTTCTAGCAATATTCAGTACTTGTTTAAATGTGAGCTGAGGTTGAGTAATTGCTTTTGGCGTTTGGTTGCTTGGTCCTTTTAGCATCCACGCTAGGGGAATGATAAGCGCAATTAACAACGCACTCACCATTAAAGCTGACGACCATCCTACCGTTTTAAGTAAGAGAAGGGTGGAAGGTAGCATAATAAACTGACCAAAAGAGCCTGCTGCACTGGCAATACCCATTGCCATACTTCTTTTTTCTGGAGGGGCGGCTCGGCCTACTGCACTCAGTAAAACCGTAAAAGAGGTTGCTGATAAAGCTAAACCAATAATAAGACCTAAGCTTAAATTCAAAATGAGTACACTTGAACTAAAAGCCATTAAAAGTAGACCTAGGGTATAAAGTAAGCCACCAACAGCAACTACAACTTTACTGCCATATTTATCTGCAATTGCCCCGGTAAAAGGCTGAACAGCTCCCCAGATCAGGTTCTGCATGGCTATCGCAAGACTAAAAACATGCTGTCCCCAGCCAAATTCATGGCTCATTGGTACAAGGTAGAGACCGAAACCATGACGGACACCTAATGAAAGGGCCAGAATAATTGCACTGCCAATCAGCATATAGATGAGGGACTGAGAAAATTGGTTGCCAGTTTTAGTCATGATTAATGGAAAATTATAATAATGATGATTTATTGTAGAAGATATATCGAAAAATATCGATATAGTTGGAGGGAATATTTAAGAAGAATTAAAAAGTTCTTAAGGATCTTATTTTATGAGAAGAAAATTAAAGAAGCAGACATCATTTTGATCTCTGCTTCTTGTAAAAATTAAGCAGCAGAGTTACGTTCCAGTAATGCTTGTTCAAAAAGGACTTGTTCCTTTTCTTTATGTTCTGTTGTAAAGCGAATCAAAATTACGCTACAGCCAGCGACTATAACCAACCCACCTAAAATAAATAGACAAGTTTGAATATCGAGTACACCTTTTAATAAAAAACCAGCTGCAACTGCACCCACATTTCCGCCTGCACCAATAATTCCTGCAACACCACCTAAAGCATTACGATCAATAAATGGTACGAGAGCATATGTCGCGCCACAAGCCATGTGAGTAAACAGGGCAAAAATCGTCATAGAAATAATTGCAAGAGCAACCACATTCATTTGAGAAAAGAGAATTAAGAATAAGCCTTCACCTAAAATCATGAGTACCAGTACTTTAGTGCGGCCATCTAAACCTTTTTTGAGTGCGACTTTATCGGAAATAATACCGCCAAGTGCACGAGCAAAGAGTGCAAGAAGACCAAATATCCCCGCGGTTAAACCAGCAGTTTTTAAATCCATTTTGAACTGATCAACATAGTACATTGCTGCAACGTTATGGATAAAAATTTCAATCCCGAAACATGCACCGTAAGCCACAAATAAAATCCAGACACGGTAGTTGCGAGCAGCTTGCATTAAAATAGCCATACCACCTTTTTTACCACTGCCAACTTCAATACCTTGTGCGCGGACTTCTTTAAAGTTTCCTTGAGGGCAGTCTTGGGTGAGTTTCCAATAAAGAATACCAACAATGATCATCATTACGCCTGGTACGATTAATGCAACACGCCAACCCATAGCTTGTTCGACACCGAACATTACAATCGCACCGAGCAATAAAGGCATTAAGGCTTGAGTTGCACCGCCACCAGCATTACCCCAACCAGCAGCAGCTGCATTTGCCGTGCCTACAACATTAGGTGCAAACATAACACTTGTATGGTATTGCGTAATAACGAAGCTTGCGCCAATTGCACCAATTAGTAAGCGGAAGAATAAAAAAGACTCATAACTGTTGGCAGCAGCAACACCAAATACAGGAATACTGCCAAGCAAGAGAAGGGCTGTATAGGTAACCCTCGGTCCATATTTATCACAAAGCGGACCTACGACAAGTCGTACTAAAATCGTAATTGCAACGGCGGCAATATTAATATTGGCAATCTGGTCTTTGGTTAAGCCGAATTCCCCTTTAATAACTGGCATGAGTGGAGCACAGGCAAACCATGCGAAGAAGCACACAAAGAATGCGAGCCATGTCATATGGAAAGCACGCATTGCAGGAGTAGAAAAGCTAAATAATTTTATTTCAGTTGCTTTTTTTGTATCTCGATTGACATTTGAAGACATACGGCGTCCCTCTGAACTGAACGAAATTTTAATTTGCAAGGCGATTTATTGCCTATCTGCAAACCGATCAGAGCGGACATCGTTGGCCGTCTTGGTTTATTCATTGAATCATCGTTGACTCATCTTGCTATGAATAAAGCAAAGCTTGTGCCAAAAAAATAATTTTACTAAAAAGGAAAAATTACTTTCTAATTCTATTGAGTTAGTTTATTAAAAATAAAATTAATTAAAAAATAGAAATAAATCAGTAAATACTCATAAGAGAGGAGAGTAGTAAATTTTTTCTATTGGCTTCATGAAAGTGCTCATTTTTTTAGCATTTTGATTTAAAAAGAAGCAAAATCTACAAAAAAGAAAGCTATAAAAACGTGCATAAGTTTTTATAGCTTTGTGTGACACAAAAGTTAGAAGCGTGATCCTAGACAGTATCGTG
>NZ_JAVIMC010000090.1:0-90891 GCF_031196995.1 Acinetobacter sp. 12966 | reverse complement strand
AATGGGGGTGTTGCTTTTTGTATGAGAAAAATGTTTTAAGAGCTTATTCTTGGCTCAACTGTTTCAAAGTAGAGTTTTTATGGATAAGAAAAGCGTCAAATTAAGGCGTTGAGAACTGTATAAGCATGTTATTGCTACTCAAAATTCACTATGCTATAGAGTGAAAATAGATTTCTAATAGTATTATGGAAGAAAAACCTTATATCAGAGCCATAAAGCTGAAAGCTCCAGAGGGCTTGGACTGGGCCAGTTATCCCTATGTTATTCCAGCAGTAAATGATTTGGAAAATATTGAATTTCATCCTGATGTTACATTTTTTGTTGGGGAAAATGGTTCAGGCAAGTCCACTATTCTCGAAGCGTTGGCACTGGCATTAGGCTTTTCGGAAGAAGGCGGGACACGCAATGTTCAACTGAATACGGCTACCACTAGTTCTGTTTTGTATCAATCTCTGCGCACAATAAAAAGCTATAAAAAGCCTCAGGACTATTATTTTTTAAGGGCCGAAAGTTTTTATAACGTGGCAACTTATATGAAAGAAATAGATTATCTGGCGGGTTACGGTGGAGATATACATACGCGTTCTCATGGGGAGGGGTTTTTAAAGCTATTAACCATGAAGTTAAAAGGACAAGGTTTATATCTTTTGGATGAACCGGAAGCCGCTTTATCGCCAACCATGCTGATGACAACGCTATCAGTCCTAGATCGTTTATGTCGGGCACAATCCCAATTTATTATTGCAACACATTCCCCTATCCTTTTGGCGTACCCAAATGCAAAAATTTACCAGTTTTCGGAATCGGGAATTGAACAGGTGAGCTATGAAGAAACTGAACATTTCCGAGTAACAAAGGATTTTTTGAATAATTACCAAAAGAGATTAGCGCAAATTCTGGATGAGCAATAAGGAGTAGAAGATTAATGCTTGTTTACTCGTTATTTTTTGGTCATGATGCATTGAGTTAAAAGGGTCATTTACTTTTATTTTTTATACTTAAAATATTGAAAAATATTTATTTTTTATAATTTTTATCTTTACTGCTTTTCTCCTAATTCCACAAGTCTATAATGATTCAGAATCATTCCAAATCTAATAAGGATATAACATGTCTACCGATCAGCAATTCCCAATACCCAATAATTTAGGTATCGCAGTTTATTCAAATAATGCAGAAGCTATTGGTAATACTCCTTTAGTTCGTATCAATCGTTTAATTAAAACTGGTGCAACTGTATTAGCGAAAGTAGAAAGTCGTAATCCTGCCTTTTCTGTGAAATGCCGTATTGGAGCTGCACTTATTGCAGATGCAGAAAAGCGTGGTGTGTTAAAAGAAGGCATGCATATTATTGAACCAACCAGTGGTAACACGGGGATTGCGTTGGCTTTCGTTGCAGCGGCTAAGGGTTACCCAATTACTTTAACTATGCCTGCAAGCATGAGTCTTGAGCGTAGAAAAGTGTTAAAAGCACTCGGTGCCAATTTAGTTTTAACTGAACCAGCGAAAGGGATGAAAGGTGCAGTTGATGAAGCTGTGCGATTAGCAGCTGAACAACCAGATGTTTATTTCCTACCTCAGCAATTTGAAAATCCAGCCAATCCACAAATCCATGTAGATACAACTGGTCCTGAAATTTGGCAAGCAACAGGTGGACAAGTCGATATTTTGGTTGCGGGTGTAGGTACTGGTGGCACAATTACTGGTATTTCTCGTTATTTCGAACAAGTTCAAAATAAACCTTTGTATTCTGTAGCCGTTGAACCTGCTGAGTCTCCAATTATTACTCAAACTAGAAATGGTGAGAATATTACACCTGCACCACATAAAATTCAGGGAATTGGTGCGAACTTTATTCCAAAGAATCTTGATTTAGATCTTGTTGATGAAGTCCTACCAATAACTAGTGAAGAAGCAATTCAGTGGGCAAGAAATTGTGCAACGCAGGAAGGCATTTTAGTGGGTATTTCAAGTGGAGCAGCTTTGGCTGCGGCTGCTAAAATTGCAGAACGTCCTGAAAATGCTGATAAAACAATAGTTGTTATTCTGCCAGACAGTGGGGAACGTTATTTATCTTCTGTTTTATTTGAAGGTTTATTTGACGAATAAAATTAACTATATAAAAAAGCCCATTAATAGATGGGCTTTTTTATTCGAACTTAATTTATAATGCACTTTTTAAAGTTTTCTGATGACGTTTCACAGATCGAGCATATTTTTTTGCTTTGTGTCGGGTCCAGAAGCTTCGCTCATATCCAGTCGGTCCCACATTATAATAAGCTGTTGCTTTGAACCAACTATCAGCTGACTGATAATAGTGATTCAAAATATAAGCCCCACATTGGATATTAGTAGGTTCATCATACAAATTCCCAGCACAAGTTTGTTGCCAATAACTCGGAATAATTTGAGTTAAACCGACAGCACCAGTAGGAGAGCGAGCATTACTATTGTAACTAGACTCTTGCCTGATGACTGCTGCGAGTAAAAGAGGGGGGACATTATATTGGTCAGCACTTTGAATAATCATTGGCGATAGCCGATTGGCTGTGCTCGCTGGAACAGAATAAGCTTTTTGTAAGCCTGATGAGAGCTTATTAGAGCGCCAAGAAAATGAGCCACTGTTAGGTCCTAAGCTTGTACACCCTGTCATTATTGTCATCAATGCAATAATAAAAAATTTGAGGCTAAGGCGGTGTAATTGTGATGGTCCAAAATGATCTTGAGCTAAAGATGAGGTAAGCAAAATACAAAACCAATAATCAAATTTTAAATGAAATGATGGTATTCAGCCGTACTTATCAGATCAATATAAGTTCTGTTGCTCAGCACATCTAGAAAGTAAGAATTTTGTATAATTGAAATGAAAAAACCCCGACATCCTGTCGAGGTTTCTTCGTATTCAGCTTTATGTAGCTAACTCCTGTCAACTACCGCTTCCTGCGTTCTTATTCTTCTTCAATGAGACATCCTGTCTCTCTATGATTTATATACTATGAAAAAATACTAAAGCTGAATATCCGAAAATCACCGCAAGTTTTGTACGCTTTAACTTACAGACGTGCTTTTTCAACTTTCTTAAATATGATGTCGACTAGTTTCTGGGCTATAGGAGCACAAATCAATACACTTGGGAAAGCTAATATCCATGCAATAATCCAAGCTGATACCCATAATGAAACGAAGTGATGATTTAGCCCTACAACCTTGAAAGTTGAAATACCTGAAACTATAAAAGACATCATTCCCGATAAAATTAAGAGGAATAAAAGTTTCTGTGCTTTCACGGCCTTATATTCCTTGATAAGCACTTAAGGTCAATGCAAAATTTTCTCCAAATTGTTGAGCGGTTTTAATATCTCCTTCATCAAAACCAGCTGCATTACTGCCATGTTCAGCTTGAGCCATTAAGCCTGACCATGAACCGAGACGGTTAGCTGCTTTTGCATAGGCAACACCTTGATGTTGTTCTGGCAGAATTGGATTGCCAATCCAGAGCATACCGTGTTGCATACAAAAGGTAAAAATGGAAATTAGCGTGGATTGTTTATCACCAGCAGGAAGAGATGAAACGGTAAATCCAGCCGCTAATTTTCCTTTAAAACTTTGTTTTTTCCATAATGGACCAGTTGCATCCATGAGTTGTTTTAACTTGGAGGATACACCACCTAAATAAGTGGGGGTTCCCCAAATTAAGCCCTCATATTGGATAAGAATTTCTGGGCTGTTGATAATATCTTCGGTATTGAGTAAATCTACTTCAATATCTTGATGGCTCAAAATACCAGTTTGAATTTGCTGAGCAATAAATTGGGTGTGGCCTTGGCGGCTATGGTAAATGATGGCAACAGTTTTCATGAGCAGTCTCCTCTTTATTTAAATTTGAAATAGTTTTGCAGTGAGATATAAGCCATAGCCAAAAACACTATGGTTTATTAAACTTTTTAGACAGTTCAAAAAAGGATGAGGTGTTTTTGATGAAGCAAAGCCACTACCCATCGCAGGTTGCATAATAAAAAATGGAATGAGAATGGTGACTACACCAAACATTAGAGCTGAGTAAAACTGAGGATGGCTAAGCCAAGTTGAACCAATAATGAAAAGAAAACTCAATGCAAAGATAATCCCAGCACTATAGTGAGCAATCCAACCCAATAAATATTCGCCCTTAAGTTGAGGGCTTTTTGCAATAGATTGATGGATGAGTTTCCCTTGAAATATCCAACCAACCCAGCGGCCGAGGAAGGCAAAATTTAAGGTCGGAATTTTGAACATCTTTAATATTAATAGCCATATATCCATAACGACGGTTGCACCAATACCAAGACATAAAGCTTGAAAGAACAAAATAGAGGTATTCATTTTTACACCTTGCTTTTATACGTATGAAACGTGATAAATTTATTGTGCAAATTCAAGTTCACTTGAAGTCAAGAGGCTATTATGGATATTGGTGAAGTTTCTAAAAAGGCAAAAGTCACAACGGCTACACTACGTTTTTATGAAGAGAAGGGATTAATTAAATCGATAGGGCGGCAAGGCTTACGTCGACAATATGGCAAGCAGGTCATTGATCAATTGGCATTAATCTCTTTAGGTCGTGCTGCGGGTTTTTCTTTAAATGAGATCGCCACAATGTTTGGACAAGATGGTAAGCCTGAGCTTGATCGGCAAAAATTAAAAGATAAAGCTGAACAATTAGAGCAAATGGCAAAACGATTGCATTTTATCAGCCAAGGATTAGAACATGCTGCTGTATGTCCTGCTGAAAATCATATGGAATGTCCAACTTTCCAAAAATTTTTAAAAGCAGCAATTGCTGGAGAATATCAGCCAACAAAACTTTAATCAGTTCTCAGCGAAGAGGTCGAATTTTTAAGATTGTATTAAATAGTTAGTCTTGTCATATTTTCGCCATAAAGATTTCATCTTTTTGAAGTAAAAACTTCATATAAGCTTGATTAAATTTGCTTAATTTTTTACCAACTGTATAAAACCATGAGCAAAAAAACATTCGCAGTATTATTATGCTGCGCCAGTTTAGGATTGGCGGCATGTAATGATGATAACGACCAAGAACAAAATTCACCTAATGAAAAAGTTACTGAACCGACCTTAATTTCTTTTGCCAAATTACCTGTAGAAACTTATGCGGCTGGCCCAGACTCTGGGGCATATGTGAAAGGTGCAAATGGAATTTATCCTCCATTTAAGGGTCAACCTGTACAAGGCTTTTCTGCTGCATTAAAAAATGAAGATGGCAGTTATATGGCAATGGCCGATAACGGTTTTGGCACTCAAGATAATTCATCAGACTTTTTACTTCGTATTTATAAAATAAAGCCTGATTTCAAAACTAAAACTAAAGGCACGAGCCAAGTTACTGTACAAAGCTTTATTCAGCTGCGTGATCCGAACAAATTAATTCCATTTAATATCGTGAATGGTGATACAGCTGAGCGTTTATTAACGGGTGCTGATTTTGACCCAGAGTCGATGCAGCGTACTAGTGACGGGACCTACTGGATTGGAGATGAGTTTGGACCTTATTTACTTCATTTTTCAGCAGATGGCGTGTTATTAGATGCGCCGATTGCTCTGCCAAATCCGTTAAATCCGACTCAAGAATTACGTTCACCACAAAATCAATTTAATAAAGCGCAAATTAATTTTGTAGAACCTCTAGTTCAGCAAAGTGGTGGTTTTGAAGGAATGGCAATTTCACCAGATGGACAGTATCTTTACCCACTTATAGAAAAGCCAATTAAGTCAATTCGAGAAACAGAAAGACAATTATTGATTTCTCAATTTGATGTGAAGAAAAAAGCGTATACAGGAAAATATTATTGGTTCCAGTTAGACAGTAAGGCAACCAATATTGGTGACTTCCAACTCTTTAATGATAAGGAAGGCATTATTATTGAACGTGATGCAACGCAGAATAATTTAGGCGGCTATAAAAAATTAATTCGTATTAAATTGAATGAGTCAGGCCAGCTAGTAAGCCGTGAAGACTTAGTCGATTTAATTAAAATTGCTAACCCGAATATGCTGTATGGCACAGCTAGAGCAGGTGATATTGGTACGGGACAGGTTTTTGCTTTCCCATTTGAAACCATTGAAGATGTGATTATTGAAAATGGCACAACGCTGACGGTTTTCAATGATAATAATTTCCCTGGTTCTACAGGACGTAACGCAAAACTAGCTGACGATAACGAGATTATTCAAATTCGTTTGCCAAAAGCTTTGTTCTAAGCTCTATAAATAAAAACTAAAACTGCGGCGGATTTTATTCCGCCGTATTTAATCTAAGAATAAAATATTGAGTAAACTTTAATCAAATTAATTTCTATATTGTTGTTTTCGCATGTTTTATAAACAGGGAAAATGAATGAAATTCATGTTAAAATGATCGGCTTTCATCTTTAGATGTCTCTCCTTCATCTGCTAGCCGAGATTCGCAAGCCATGTCTACTGCCTACACCATGCAAACTGCGCCAAAAGCGTTGTTTGATTACGACAAATATTGGGCGTCGTGTTTTGAACCCGCACCATTTTTGCCGATGTCACGAGAAGAAATGGACCAACTCGGCTGGGATGCTTGTGACTTTATTTTAGTCTGTGGTGATGCTTATATTGACCATCCATCATTTGTATCGGGTGTGATTGGACGTGTGCTTGAGGCACAAGGTTTTCGTGTCGGAATTATTGCACAGCCAGACTGGACCAATGTTGAAAGCTTCCGCGTTTTAGGTAAGCCTACCATTGCTTGGGGTGTGACAGCAGGTAATATGGATTCGATGATCAACCGTTATACGGCAGATCGTAAAATTCGTTCAGATGATGCTTACTCTCCAAACAATGAGCCGAACAAACGTCCTGACCGTGCAGCAACGGTATATTGCCAGCGTTGTCGAGAAGCTTTCCCTGATGTACCTGTGTTATTGGGGGGTATTGAAGGCAGTTTACGCCGTATTGCCCACTACGATTATTGGTCAGATAAAGTCCGTCGTTCGATTTTGATGGACTCAAAAGCCGATTTGCTCATGTATGGTAATGGTGAGCGTGCCATTATTGATGTGATGCATCGTTTGGCTAAAGGTGAAAAAATCCACGAGATTACTGATGTTCGTGGTACGGCATTTATTATTAATAAACATAACAAGGCATCAAAAGCAAAGTTTGTTGAAGTTGCGAGTAATGATGTAGATACGGTTGGGCGTGTTGATCCAATTATTAACCCATATGTCATGACAGAAGATATTGACGGCTGTGAGGTTGAGAAAGAAAAGGGTAACTCTTTAGCTCAGTATCAAAATTTCCAAAAAGAGATTGTTGCAAATCCGATTGTGCGTGAAGGTGACAAACTTGATGATGACACTCAAATCGTTCAATTAAAGCCAGCACCGTCAAAAGCAATTAAACACAAATTACCACCACGAGAGTTGGCGGTTATTCGCTTACCTTCCTTTGAAGAAGTGGCAAATGATCAAGTGCTTTATGCACATGCAAACCGTATTTTGCACCTTGAAACCAACCCCGGTAATGCCCGTGCGTTGGTGCAGCGCCATGGTGAACGAGATGTGTGGATTAACCCTCCTCCAATTCCTCTAACCACTGAGGAAATGGATTATGTGTTTGATTTACCTTATGCACGTTTGCCACATCCTACTTATGGTGATGCTCGTTTCCCTGCATTTGATATGATCAAATTCTCGGTCAACATTATGCGTGGCTGTTTTGGCGGCTGTACGTTCTGTTCGATTACAGAACATGAAGGTCGTATTATCCAAAACCGTTCGGAAGATTCGATTTTACGTGAGATTGAAAAAATCCGTGATACAGCACCAAACTTTACCGGCATTATTTCAGACTTAGGTGGTCCAACAGCAAACATGTACCGTTTGCACTGTAAAGATCCAGAAATTGAGAAGAACTGCCGTAAACCTTCTTGTGTTTATCCGGGTGTTTGTCAAAACTTACATACCGATCACGCGCCTTTAGTGCAGCTTTATCGTAAAGCGCGCGCTATTAAAGGTGTGAAGAAGATTCTGATTGGTTCAGGCTTACGTTATGACCTTGCGGTACTAAACCCTGAATATGTGAAAGAGTTAGTACAACATCACGTTGGTGGTTATTTAAAAATTGCTCCTGAACATACCGAACAAGGCCCGTTATCTAAGATGATGAAACCGGGTATTGGTACGTATGATCGTTTCAAACAAATGTTTGACCGTTTCAGTAAAGAAGCAGGAAAAGAGCAATATTTAATTCCTTACTTTATTGCTGCGCATCCGGGTACTTCAGATTATGACATGATGCACCTTGCAATTTGGTTGAAAAAGAATGGTTTCCGTGCCGATCAGGTACAGACTTTCTATCCATCGCCAATGGCAACTGCAACAACCATGTATTATTCGGGTAAAAACCCGCTTGCTAAAGTAGCTCGCTATACTGAAAAAGTTGATATTGTAAAAGGTGAAAAACGCCGTCGTCTGCATAAAGCTTTCTTGCGTTATCATGATCCAAACAACTGGCCATTACTTCGTGAGGCCTTAAAAGAGATGGGGCGTGCAGATTTAATTGGTAATTCGAAGCAGCATTTAATTCCGACTTATCAGCCAAAAGGCACAGAAGGGGAATATAAGTCTGCTCGTAAGAAAAATTCGTCTACAGCAGGTGATTCGGTTAAACGAAATAACCAGCAAACGAATAATCATTCGAATCAGAAGCGTCCACAAAAAGGACAGGTTCTAACGCAACATAATGGTTTGCCTCCTCGTGAAACAGGAGAAAAAAGACCGTTTGGTGGGAAAAGTAAACCAAAGTCAAAAGCACGTGGATAATGATAAAAAAGGCTCTTAAACAGAGCCTTTTTTGTTTTTCATGACTCTATTTAAATCGTATAGTGAGATTTTTGAGGATTTAAAGTACAAAAAACGTAACGAATAATGAGAAATAGCCAAAATCTGACGAGCTGCACTTGATTGTTGTTGACTCTATGATTATAAATAATGTGAGGGTGGCTAAATTTAAGCCAAGCTTGATAACTACAAGTGAAATTACTAAGTGAACCTTTTAAAAAACGGCTGTGTCGTTATCAATTAAAACAAAGTGTGATCTAGCAAAATCATTATAAAAAACTTAAAGGATTAGGCCCATGTATTATTTAATCACGATCTTATTACTATTTCTGGTTGTTGTTATGGCAGTGAAAAGTCTGTCACGAAGGCATCAACATGATAGTGCTTTAAAGCGCCGTGCAGTGTTAACTAGTCATGAGCAAATGACATTAACCAGACTACAAACAGTTTTACCTAAATTTACCGTGTTGGCACATGTATCCTTTGATGCATTATTAACTACAAAATATGCGCATACACGTCGAAAATATCAAAATATGGCAGCTGATTTTGTTGTACTTGATCAAAATTATCAGGTGGTTGTAGTCGTTGTTCTGGGGGAAAACGGTTTACGCCGAGCGCATCAACAATATGAACGTCGTTTATTACAACTGGCTGGCTATCGTGTGTTGCATTATAGCGCTGTGCCTGATTATCATGACTTAAGAAGAGATTTATTGAGTCCAGAATCAGAGCTGGCAACTTTACATGCGACACCGCAGCTAGAAAGAATGTCAAACGCTTTTGTGAAGTCTTAGACGCTATGCCTAGATGTCATAGCAATTTAATTTTAGGACTCATTAAAGAAGATTTGAATAAAATGCTGAAATTAAAACTTCTAAAAACATAAAAAAACTGAGCACTATCCTAATCAATATTGCTCAGTTTTTTATTGATTAAAATCAATGAAAATTATGGAAGGACCGCAACAACCGTCATTTCTACAAGCACGTCTGGCGCATAGAGTTTGGATTCTACACATGTACGTGCTGGTGGGTTCCCTTCGCTAATCCATGCATCCCAAACCGCATTCATTGCTGCATAATCTTTTTCAATATCTTTTAAAAAAATCATGACAGAAAGGATATGGGTTTTATCTGTTCCAGCTTCTGCCAATAGGCGGTCAATATTATCTAAAGTTTGTTGAGTCTGTCCTGTAACATCTACGCTTGTATCATCTGCGAGTTGCCCAGCTAAGTGTACCAAATTACCTGAAGTCGCAACTTCGCAGTAGCGTGAAGTAACGTGTAAACGCTTTACCGTCATAAAATGCTCTAATGTGGTTTTATTTAATAGTTTTGATTTTATGAAGAGTTGCTAGGTCGGTGCAAGCAAGTCGAAAAGAATTTCAGTAGATTATTGTGATGAAAGGATATCTAAGCCATGTATCAGAAGAGCCCTGCAATATTCGGATTTGGTCGTCACGCCAATCACAGGACGATATGCCGAAAGTAAAGGTTGCTTTGGCATGTTGCAAATACATGGGTAATGAATATGCGTTGATTAGGTTACTCTAAAGTTTCAGTAAAAGGGAGTCTATTTTGTTTAAAGTTTGCTCTTTTGGGTGAAAAGTAGTCAATTACCAAAGGTTAAGCTGGAAGTCGTCTGCTTGCGTCTGTAATTGATAAACGCCTATACCAATCAGGCGAAACTGGAAATGTTCGGGAATCTGCATTTCATTTAATAATAAAAATAAAACTTGAATTAAGTCTTGTAGTGACTGGATAGGCCTTTTAAAGCTTTTACTATGTTGTAAAGTCTGAAAATTCTTGAGCTTAAGTTTGATATTTACACCACGTGCATTGAGCTGTTTTCTCTCTAGTGTTTGCCATACTTTTTCGGCTAATCCCTGCCAATAGGGCTGGCATTGAGCCAAAGTAAAATCACTGTCAAAAGTTGTCTCTTTCGAAATTTGTTGTCGAGCTCTTTCAGCTTGAACAGGTCTATGGTCAATGCCCTGAGCATATAGATAGAGTTGTTGTCCATATTTACCAAAGTGGTGAACTAAAACAGCTTCTTCAACTTTCTGTAAATCACCTAAGGTATGTAACTGAAGCTGTTGTAATTTCTCCTGAGTGACTTTACCCACACCAGGAATCTTTTTAAGTGGAAGGTCTTGAATAAAAGTAGCAACTTGCGAAGGTTTGATTACACATAAGCCATTAGGTTTGTTCCAATCCGAAGCAATTTTTGCCAAAAACTTATTTGGTGCCACACCTGCCGACGCGGTCAATCCGGTTAATCTAAAAATATCTTCCCGAATATGCATGGCAACTTCGGTTGCACTCGCAATCTGTTTTAGGTTTTCAGTGACATCTAAATAAGCTTCATCTAAAGATAAAGGCTCAATAAGTAGCGTATATTGCTGAAAGATCGAGTGAATTTGAGCGGAGACCGTACGGTATTTTTCAAAATTTGGTTCAATAATGACAACTTGAGGGCATAGTTTTCTTGCCTGACTCATCGACATGGCAGAACGTAAACCAAATTCACGGGCAGGGTAGGAGGCAGCAGCAATCACAGCTCGCGGATGATGCGAAGAAATAACGACGGGGAGATGCTTTAGATCAGGACGCTCTCGCAATTCGACCGATGCATAAAAGGCATCCATATCGATATGAATGATTTTGCGCATATTATTGTGCTTTCACGATGCCTTGCTGCTGTAAAAATTGATGCCATTCTTTGACTGAACCCTCATAAACATTTAAGTCTACTGGCTTTGTCATGCCTTCAATTTTACCCTGATTACTATGCTGCCAAAAGAGCCATTTTCTTTTGTCTTTCAGCTCAGGTTTTCCTTCGTAATCTCTGACCCAAAGCGGTGTATTAGGGAAACTTCCTATTAATACAATGTGGTAAAAAGTTTTGGAAATATAAAAGATAGGTTGTTTGCCATAATGCTGTTTTAAGCGATCATGCATGATGCCTATTTCTTTAAGTAATTGTTCTTTGGTGTGTGCATTAATACAGTTACCGTCATATTCTAGATCGATAACAGGAGGAAGGGCATCGGCTTTGTTGGGTACAGTCTCAATAAAGTTATCAGCTTGCGTTTTACCATCACGGCATAGACGATAAAAGTGATAAGCACCTACATGAAACCCATGTTCGCGTGCCTTGAGCCAATTTTCCTGAAATTTTGAATCTTTGTAATCGCCGCCTTCAGTCGCTTTTAAATAGACGAATTGGAATTTTTCCGGTGATATTTTTTTCCAGTTAACATCACCTTGATGATGAGAAACATCGAACCCTTGCACCGGATAATCCTGCGCAACGGCTTTTTGTTGATAGAACAGACCAAAATAAGCTAAGACTCCCATAACACAAGCTAAGCCAATTCCGATTAGGGTATTGTGCCGTGATGTGAAAAAAGTTTTAGCCAGTTTGCTCATTCAAAACTCGTTAAAATTTGAAGTCGACATCATAGCGTGATTCGCGAGCGAGAAACTATGCTAAAAATGCAACTGCTTATACAGACGTATCCTTTGGAATTTGCCAGAAAATAAATGCAGTAATGACATTGATACAACCGAGACAAATGAGAGTGACATGAAACGCTGTTGTCACGTGATCTGCACCATAATAATTAGTAAAAATATTAATGAGGGTACCTGCCAGTGCTACACCAATACTCATTGATAGCATCATGATCATCGACAAGAAACTATTACCGCTACTCGCATCTTGTTGAGGCAAGTCTTTCAAGGTTAATGTATTCATGCCAACAAATTGCAGTGAATTTAATGTGCCAAATAAGAAAAAGTGCAAGGCTCTAAACCAGGTTGGAGTATCGACGGTCATGATTGCAAAAGAGGCAATACATAGCCCAACTAATGTTGTGTTAATAAGTAAAAAACGTCGGTAGCCAATTTTTTGAATAATAGGTCTGACAATTGGCTTTGAAAATAATGAGCCCAAGACCAATGGAATCATCATTAAACCTGCAATAAAGGGTTCAAAACCAAAAGCGACCTGTAGCATGAGTGGTAAAACAAAAGGTAAGGCATTCCCACCAAAGCGAGCAAAGAAATTACCTAAAATACCAATCGCATAAATTTTGTTTCTAAAGAGTCGGCTACGAAATAATGCATTTTGATGAGTATGTGAATGATAGGCATACCAAAGCGTTGCGATTATTCCGACGACTAATAATGAAATGCTAAACCATTTTGAATATTCAGGTGAGGCTAGATGTTCGATCCCTAAAGACCATCCGATCATGGCTACAACTAACAAGATGAAGCCACCCAAATCAAATGTTTTGACTGAGGGTTCCTTTACATTTGGCATGACTTTCAATGTCATTAATATGCCAAGTATGCCCATAGGAATATTGATGAGAAAAATCCAGTGCCAAGTTGCAACTTCAACCAACCATCCGCCCAAAGTTGGACCAGCCAAAGGCCCGAGTAAACCTGCAAGGCTCATTAAGCTCATTGCAGCTAAGAACTGAGTTCGAGGAATAATTTTTAAAAGTGATAATCGGCCAACAGGAAGTAGTAAGGCGCCGCCTATGCCTTGGATGACTCGGAAAAATAAGAGCTCATTGAGACTCTGAGAAAGACCACAACCTAAAGAAGCCAGAGTAAAGATTACGATTGCCGACAAGAAAATATTTCTAACACCAAAGCGGTCTGCTAACCATCCACTTAGAGGAATGCAGGCAGCAACCGATAATACATAGGCCACCACTACACTATGCATGCGTAAAGGATCTTCATTTAGATGATGAGCCATCGCAGGAATAGCAGTATTTACAATGGTTGTGTCCAAGGCCTGCATAAAAAAGCCAATAGAAACCAAAAGAACGAGTAGTCGATATTCAGGTTGCAAAGCTTGGTGTGTTGGCGTGGCATTCATAACATTTGAAAATTAACCTTTTGGTCTAGTGTAAAACAAATTGAATTTAAAAGAAGCGAAACTAATAAGAAGCCTATTAGGGTGTAATCCACATGGAAATGTCATCAGAATTAAATGGTGTGCTTATAAATTAATCAATTTAAAATAAACTATGGATATTAAAATGAAATTTAAGTTTACTGCACTACTCGTTGCAATTTTATCAGTGGGGATAAGCGCTTGTAATGATAGTGACGATACCGTAAGCCAATCAGAAACAGAAATAACTCCAAATAATATTCAGTTAAGTTTATTGGGGCGATATGAAACAGGTGTTTTTGCTCAAAGTGCAGCGGAAATACCTGCTTATGATCCACAAAGTAAACGCCTATTTGTAGTAAATGCACAAAAAGGATTGGTTGATGTTTTAGATGCTTCTAAACCTGAGAAACCAGTCCATATTAAAGAATTATCTGCTCGCCTATATTTAGCCGATTCAGAGGTAAATAGTGTTTCAGTACATAATGGGATTGTGGCTTTAGCTGTACAAGCAAAAGTCAAAACTGATCCAGGGATTGTTGTATTTTTTAGAGCCAGTGATCTTAGCTTTATGAGTAAAGTTGAAGTTGGTGCTCTGCCGGATATGTTAACTTTTACGCCAGATGGTCAGAAAGTTTTGGTCGCAAATGAAGCTGAGCCTAATGATGATTATTCTATCGATCCTGAAGGTTCAGTGAGTATTATTGATGTGAGTAATATTCAGCAGCCAAAAGCAGTTATTGCCGATTTTAAAACATGGAATAATCAAAAGGCAGCATTGTTAGAAAAGGGTATCCGTATTTTTGGTCCAAATGCGACTGTCGCACAAGACTTAGAACCTGAATATATTACGGTTTCGGATGATAACAAAACTGCTTGGGTCACATTACAAGAAAATAATGCATTGGCACAAATCGATTTAACTCAACAAAAAGTGATTGAGCTTTATCCACTGGGTTATAAGGATTATAGCATTGCGGCAAATGCATTAGATGTGAGTGATCGCGATGGCCCACAAGATAGTAAGGGTAACCCAACTGGTAAAATCAATATTCAGCCATGGTCAGGTCTGGTAGGCATGTATCAACCAGATTCAATTGCGCATTATACGGCTAATGGCCAGACTTATCTGGTAACTGCCAATGAGGGTGATGCCCGTGAATGGCTGTCAGATGAAGATGCCTATTTTGTCGGGGATATTACCAAAGATTTTGCTGAAGAAATTCGTGTAAAAGATTTATTCAAGAAAAAAGGATTTAATACAGACGGAGATTATCCTGCACATCTACAAAAAATTGCAGCAGGCGTAAAAGGTGCACGTTTGAATCCAACCATTTTTGGCTATTGTGGTGCAACTCTAACCGATGCCGCTGGATGTCGTGAAGATAATCAGTTAGGCCGTTTAAAGGTCACTTGGACCAAAGGCTACCAAACCAATAATGACGGTTCACCTAAATTAGATGCTGATGGTTATTTAACCTATGATAAGCTTTATGCGTATGGTGGACGCTCATTTAGTATCTGGGATACTAAAGGGCAGTTAGTTTGGGACTCTGGTAGTGAATTTGAACGTAAAATTGCTGAGTTGTTCCCTGATTATTTTAACAGTGATCATGAAGAGGTGACCTTTGATAGCCGTAGTACAGGTAAGGGGCCAGAACCTGAAGGTGTTACTGTTGGAACTATTGGCAAGAAAACATATGCCTTTATTGGATTAGAGCGAGTAAGTGGTATCATGGTCTACGATATTACTAATCCGCAGAAGCCGCAGTTTGTTGAATATTTTACGACTCGAAATTTCAAAGAAACTGATATGGCAAAACAAGGTGACTTAGGTCCAGAGGGTTTAATTTTTATTTCTGCAAAAAATTCGCCAAATGGTCAGCCGTTATTAGTAGTAGGTAATGAAGTCAGTGGCAGCACGGCAATTTATCAAATTAATTTAAAATAAATAGATCAAAACAACCTACAAATAAAAAGAGCCTATGAGGCTCTTTTTATTCTTTAGTAAATTACACAACAAATCTTTTTGGCATTTTTAAGTTTTTAATTACGTTGTAAATTTGATTGACATCTTGACATACAATTAATTTAGCTCGGTGTTGAAGGGGAAGGAAACCTTCTTGAACTGCATGGTCTAATTGGGCAATTAATGCATTATAAAAGCTATTTACGTTATATAAAATCATGGGTTTTTGGTGTTGGTTGAGTTGGCCCCAAGTGGCTATTTCCAATATTTCTTCAAATGTTCCTAACCCCCCCGGTAAAGCAATAAATGCACTTGCGCGTTCTGCCATCATGGCCTTACGTTCGTGCATAGTTTCGACCACATGTAATTCAGTTAGACCCGCATGTGCGACTTCATAATCAAGCATAAATTCAGGGATCACACCGACAGCTTCTCCGCCGTTTGCGAGAACGCTATCTGCGACTTGTCCCATTAAGCCGATACTGGCACCGCCGTAGACTAAACCAAAACCTTGGTCAGCAATTCCATGAGCAAGCTCAATTGCTTTTTCTCGGTAAATTGGATTATTTCCTGCACGTGAACCACAATATAATGCAATAAGAGGTTGTTTTGTTTTTACAGCTGTTATTGGTGAATCATTTACTGCCATTGTTAATACGCTATTCATTGCTTTATTTTCACCTTATCACGTTCATATTTCTTGTCTACACTAAGCAAAAGATATGACAACTTTATAAGCAGATTTATAAGAAAGAGTCATGTTTTGTATGGGTTTGGTGAATGCTAGTCATGAACAAATAAAAATGATGAATTTATGTTAAATCTTGCCTATACTAAAAATTCGTTTAACAACATATGAACAAATATGGGTAGTGGTTGTAGTCGCTCCGTTTTAATTTCTTGTCTTAAAAAAACATTTCCCCCCCTTTGTGTAGGCGCGCCTATTGTGCTGCCCAATAAAGATAAAGCCCTATTAGCACAGGAGCAGGATCAATGATATTTGAATGGATGTCTGATCCCTCTGCGTGGGTGGGCTTAGCTACTTTAATCATTCTTGAAATTGTACTGGGGATCGATAACCTCGTTTTTATTGCTATTTTGGCTGAAAAGTTGCCGCCAGAGCAGCGAGCTAAGGCGCGAGTAATTGGTTTGGTACTCGCTTTGGGAATGCGTTTAGTCCTTTTAGCTGCTATTGCTTGGGTTGTGACACTGACTGAGCCACTCTTCCATATTTTTGATCATCCATTTTCTGGTCGTGATTTGATCTTGTTGTTCGGTGGTGTGTTCTTGCTTTTTAAAGGCACCATGGAATTGCATGAGCGTATGGAAGGCAAACAACTGCAAAAAGAAGATAATCCAGTTCATGCTGCATTCTGGATGGTCATTGTCCAGATTGTTGTGCTTGATGCTGTATTTTCATTAGACAGTGTGATTACCGCAGTGGGTATGGTCAAAGACAAAAGTGTGATGATGCTGGCAATGATTGTTGCTGTGGGTATCATGCTGTGGGCATCAAGACCACTTATGGACTTTGTCAATAAGCATCCAACAGTTGTCATTCTATGTCTTGGCTTTTTAATGATGATTGGTTTCTCTTTGGTCGTGGAAGGTTTTGGTTTCCATATTCCGAAGGGCTACTTATATGCTGCAATTGGTTTCTCTATTTTGGTAGAAATAATCAATCAGAGCATGCGCCGCAATCAGGAAAAGCTAGTTACAACCACAGACTTGCGTTATCGTACTGCCTCTGCGGTTTTACGTATGTTAGGAAGTAAAAGCAGTGGTTCTAGTTCAGATACTCAATCTGCTGATAAAGAAGATGTACTAGCGACACAAGCTTTTGCTGATGAGGTTTTTGACGAAGAAAATGGCGCTTATCACAGTGTGCTGGTACAAGGTGTACTTGGTTTATCAGAGCGTCCTGTAAAGTCTGTTATGACTCCACGCCCTGAACTTGAGTGGATTGACTTAGACGATGAGCCTGAAGTTTTAAAAGAACGTTTAATGTCGATGACACATTCACGTTTAATCATTGCTCGTGGTGAGCTTGATAATATTGAGGGTATCGCATTAACACATAAAGTTTTAAATAACTTTATTGAAACAGGTGTAATTGATTTCCAAAAGCATCTACGTGAACCTGTGATTGTGCATGAAAATGCTCAAGTGCTTATGGTGATGGAGCAATTGCGTCAAGCACCTTTACAAATGGCGATCGTATTAAATGAATATGGTTCCATCGAAGGTATCGCAACACCAATTGATATTTTAGAAGCAATTGCTGGTGAATTCCCTGATGAAGATGAATTAGACGCTGCTGCTGAAAGCTTGGCAGATGGTTCATTAATGCTTGAAGGTTCAACTGACATTCGTCACGTATCTCTTTTATTAGGTCGTGATCTCGTTGACGAAAGTGAACAGTATTCAACTTTGTCCGGCTACTTGTTATTCCATTTAGGCCGTTTACCAGAAAATGGTGAAGCTGTTGAGGCGGATGGTTATCGCTTTGAAGTGATTACCATGGAAGGTCATAAAATTGAGAAAGTTCATATTGTTTCTATCGAACAAGATGAATCAAAAGATTAAATGATCTTTTAAGTCTAGAAACATCATAAAATAGCTCAACTCTGAGCTATTTTTTTATTTGAGACACACCAAATGACCGAACAAACTTGTCCATGTGGAAAAGGCAGCTATACACAGTGTTGTGAGCCTTTACATTTAGGCACAGCCAAAGCACTAACGGCAGAGCAGCTTATGCGTTCACGTTATAGCGCTTTCGCATTACAGCAAATTGATTATATTGTGCAAACGACTGCTTTAGGTCAGCAAACAACACTTGATAAAGATGCTATCTCAGAGTGGAGCAAACAAAATCAGTGGTTGGGTTTAGAGGGGGTTAACGCCAACGAAAAATTAGATAAAACGCATGCACAGGTTGAGTTCAAGGCTCATTATCATGATGGACAAAAAAACCAAATTCATCATGAGGTTTCACATTTTGTTTATCACCAGCAAAAATGGTTTTTCCTCGACCCAACGGTTGATATGAAGGTCACGATGAAACAACCTTGTATATGTGGTTCAGGAAAAAAATTTAAGCAATGCTGTGCACAATTTCTGTAAGTTTATCTTAAAATACGCCCACTGTTTGGCCTGAGGGAAAGGGCGATGTTACTCACCGTTATTTATATTATTGCGATTACTGCGGAAGCCATGACAGGTGCATTATCTGCTGGTCGACGGAGTATGGACTGGTTCGGTGTCGTACTGATTGCCTGTGTAACTGCTTTGGGTGGTGGTTCTGTGCGCGATGTATTGCTTGGTCACTATCCTTTAACTTGGGTAAAACATCCGGAATATTTGGTTCTGACCTGCTGTGCTGCATTTGTCACGATTATTATTGCCAAATGGATGCGTCATTTACATAACATCTTTTTAGTACTTGATGCTTTAGGCTTGATTGGTTTTACAATTATTGGTTGCCAGATCGCCCTACAAATGGGACATGGTTTTGTCGTATCAGCAGTAGCTGGGGTGTTGACTGGAGTATCTGGCGGTATTTTACGTGATATTTTATGTAACGATGTCCCATTCGTTTTCCGTCGTGAACTCTATGCGAGTATCTCTTTTGTGGCAGTCATCTGTTACTGGGTCTGTCAGGATTTAGGATTAAGTTTAGAGCTAACTGTCATTTCAACCTTGGTTTTTGGCTTTACCTTACGTCTGATTGCAATCTATTTTGGCTTAGAAATGCCTAAATTTATTTATAAAGATGATGATGCGGAATCTGCTTCTTCTACCGACGAACATTAATCATGCAGAATTCGATGTGGGCATGATATAACAATTAAATATATTGTCTTGCTCACTTATTTTTTCCAGTAGAGTTTTTCCTATGGATCTGGTTTCACGTATACAAAATCTTCCAATTGGCAAATTTCACTACACACTACTGTGGGTGGTTGGTTTAGGTTGGATGTTTGATGCGATGGACACTGGTATCATTGCTTTTATCATGACAACGCTTGTTAAAGACTGGGCATTAACACCAGCCGAAAGCGGTTGGATTGTGAGTATTGGTTTTGTAGGAATGGCTATTGGAGCTGTTTGCTCAGGGGCTTTAGCAGATCGCTTTGGCCGTAAGACAATATTTGCTGTTACCATGGCGATCTATAGCATTGCGACTGCCTTATGTGCTTTTGCTCCAGACTTAACGTGGTTATTAATTTTTCGTTTTATTGTTGGTCTTGGACTTGGTGGACAGTTACCCGTTGCAGTGACATTGGTGAGTGAATATATCCCTGCGCATGTACGTGGTCGTTTTATCGTACTGCTCGAAAGTTTTTGGGGTTTGGGTTGGTTAGTTGCTGCACTCATTTCTTATTTTATTATTCCTAAATTTGGTTGGCATATTGCCTTTCTTATGGGTGGCCTCCCACTGATTTATATTTTAGTAATTTGGAAAAAACTCCCTGAATCGATACCTTACCTGATTAACCGTGGACGTGTTGAAGAAGCACACGTCTTAGTTCAAAAATTAGAAGCTCAAGCAGGCGTTCAAATTGTTCACCACATTGAAGTCGTGCCTGTAGCCATGCGACAAAAAGTCTCTTTTAAACAACTTTGGAGTGGTCAATTTGCTCGTAGAAGCTTAATGCTTTGGCTGATCTGGTTTGGAATTGTGTATTCCTACTATGGCATCTTTACATGGCTACCAAGTTTATTAGTGAAACAGGGCTATGATATTGTCAAATCATTTGAATATGTATTGCTTATGATTTTGGCTCAGCTACCGGGTTACTTAGCAGCAGCATGGTTTGTAGAGCGTTTAGGTAGAAAAATTACGCTCGCTGCGTTTATCGGTTTTTGTGCCTTGTCTGCATATTTCTTTGGACAAGCCGATAGTGTAAATAGCATTATGTTTTGGGGCTGTCTCATGTCATTCTTTAATTTGGGTGCATGGGGCGTGTTATATACCTATACACCAGAGCAATATCCTGCCAACATTCGGGCTTTTGGGTCGGGATGGGCATCGGCAATGGGGCGTTTAGGTGGAATTTTAGCACCGATAGTCGTCACTCATATGATGGTTTCCAAGAATGGGTTTAGCCATGTTTTTATGATGTTTACTATTGTTTTACTTTTGGTTGCAGCTGTAATTTTAATATTAGGTGAAGAAACCCAAGGTAAAAGACTAGAGTCGATAGGCCTTTAGTTTGCCTAACTTTATAGCAAGTAACTAAAAATATAGAGAGATGAGACATAATTTGACGCTCAGGTGACAGAGTCCCTCTTGTGTCTGTAACATAGCCCACTTAGCATAAGACTCACTTAAAATAACGACTGATTTGGAAGATAAGCTGACTATGACCAGCCTTGCGCATCAAGCGACAGAAAACCGCTCTGTAGCCGAATTTACTGAACAGGCTTACCTGAACTATGCCATGTACGTCATCATGGATCGTGCATTGCCACATATCAGTGATGGCTTAAAGCCTGTACAGCGCCGTATTGTCTACGCCATGAGCGAGTTAGGCTTAAAAAGCAGTGGTAAGCCAAAAAAATCGGCTCGTACTGTGGGTGACGTACTTGGTAAATACCATCCGCATGGTGATTCGGCATGTTATGAAGCCATGGTATTGATGGCTCAGCCATTTAGTTATCGCTATCCTCTAATTGAAGGTCAAGGGAACTGGGGTTCACCAGATGACCCTAAATCGTTTGCTGCGATGCGTTATACCGAGGCAAAACTTTCTGCCTACAGTGAGTTATTACTAAGTGAGTTAGGACAAGGCACGAGTGAATGGCAAGATAACTTTGATGGTTCTTTAAAAGAACCAATTACCTTGCCGGCACGAGTTCCCAACATTCTACTAAATGGTACAACCGGTATTGCGGTTGGTATGGCGACTGATATTCCGCCACATAATTTACGTGAAGTGATTAAAGGAACAATTGCCTTAATTCGTAATCCGCAAACATCAGATGAGAAATTGGCTGAATATATTCCAGCACCGGATTTACCAACCAAAGCTGAAATTATTACTCCGCCTGAAGAATTACTCAAAATCCAGACTACGGGTCGTGGTAGTTACCGCATGCGAGCGGTTTACACTATTGAAAAAAATGAAATCGTGATTACGGAATTACCGTATCAAGTATCGGGCTCGAAGGTAATTACTCAAATTGCCGATCAAATGCAGGCTAAAAAGCTGCCTCTAGTAGTGGATGTGCGTGATGAGTCAGATCATGCCAACCCAACGCGATTAGTGATTGTACTTCGTTCTAATCGTATTGATGCTGAAGCAGTGATGAGCCACCTATTTGCAACTACGGATTTAGAATCGAGTTATCGTGTTAATTTAAACATGATTGGTGAGGATGGTCGTCCTCAGGTTAAGTCGATTCGTCGTATCTTACTTGAGTGGATTGAGATACGTAAAAAAACGGTAACTCGCCGTTTAGAATATCATTTAAACCGAATTGAAAAACGCTTGCATATTTTGGCAGGTCTTTTAATTGCTTATCTCGATATTGATACGGTTATTCGTATTATTCGTGAAGAAGATCAGCCTAAACCTGTATTGATGGATCATTTCAAAATTGATGAGATACAAGCAGAAGCAATTTTAGAACTCAAGTTACGTCATTTAGCAAAACTTGAAGAGATGGAAATCCGTCAAGAGCAGGATGAACTCTCAGCAAAAGCAGCGATTATTCGTGAACAACTCGAAAATCCAGAATCTTTAAAAAATCTGATCATTGGTGAATTAAAGGAAGATGCGAAAAAGTTTGGTGACGAGCGCCGTTCTCCAATCGTAGCGCGTGCTGAAGCTGTTCAGATTAAAGAACAAGATTTAATGCCAGCTGAAGCAGTAACGGTGGTTTTATCTGAAGCTGGATGGATTCGTGCCGCAAAAGGTGCAGATGTTGATGCAGAGAATTTAAACTATCGTGCTGGCGACCAATATTTAAGTCATGCGGTGGGTAAAACCAATCAACGAATTTATTTCCTTGATGAGACAGGGCGTAGTTACGCCTTGCCTATTAGCAGTCTGCCATCAGCAAGAGGTTTAGGCGAGCCATTAAGTTCGAAACTTGCTCCTGCAAGTGGAGTCGCGTTTATTCAGGTCTATTTAGATGATGAAGAGTCAGAACTTATTGCTGCTAGCTCATCAGGTTATGGATTCAAAACTCAAACCAAACAGCTAGATACTAATGCCAAAGCAGGAAAGACATTCTTGTCGGTTCCTGAAAAATCAAAAGCTTTGCCGTTAGTATCTGCCCAAAACATGACACATTTAGCTGTGCTCAGCTCAGCAGGTCGACTCTTAATTATTGATTTGGCAGAACTACCAAATTTAAATAAGGGTAAAGGTAATAAGTTGATACAACTTGAAGCAAAAGAGCAGATTTTATCCATGACAACCCTGAACTTAGATGAAATAATTCAGGTGGTTGCAGGTCAACAACATCTAAAACTAAAAGGTGATGATCTACAAAAATACATGGGTAAACGTGCTTCAAAAGGACACCTCTTACCACGTGGATATCAAAAAGCAAATAAACTGTTGATTCAGAGATAAAGCTAGCGTCGGGCAACATAAATACGCTATATATGGCAACATGTTCAAGCAATGAACTGAACTTGTTGGTATTGAATAACGATTAAAAGGACAGCAATTTGGAGTACGTAATTTGTACTCCATATAAAAAATTTGACAGGGTCAAATTGTCAAAACTTCTGTCTCATAATCTTGTTCGAAAGTGTCATGAATGTGCCAATAAGTTTTAAATATGTTCTGGCACCAAGAAGCTAAAGAATAGCTGGGGCATTGAATAACAGTTATTACTAAGGATTACGAATCGGAGATAATGGCATTATGGAAAAAATTTGGTTTGCAGAATACCAAAAGACAGGGATTCCAGAAACAGTAGCATTGCCTGCGGAAAATACCTCACTAGTTGATATTTTTGAGAATAATTTCCAAAAGTTTGGTTCTCGTGATGCTTTTATCTTCATGGATAAGGCAATGTCATTTAACGAGTTAGAACTTGCAAGTCGTAAGTTCGCGACCTATTTGCAAAATTTGGGGTTAGCAAAAGGGACTCGTGTTGCAGTAATGATGCCAAACGTATTGCAATATCCTGTGGTGGCATTAGCTGTTTTGCGTGCGGGCTTAGTTCTAGTGAATGTAAACCCACTTTATACGGCACGAGAACTTGAGCATCAATTAAATGACTCGGGTGCAGAAGTGCTCGTGATTATCGAAAACTTTGCTAGTGTTTACCAGAGCATTTTAGGTAAAACCCCTGTCAAGCACGTTGTGGTTGCTACAGTAGGGGATATGCTGGGTACGCTTAAAGGTACGTTGGTAAATTTTGTATTACGTAAAGTACGTAAGCAAATTCCTGCTTGGAATATTCCTGGGTACGTTAAATTTAATGCAGCATTAAATAAAGAAAGCCCAAGTAATTATAAGCGCCCGAATTTAACTTTAAGCGATACTGCCGTACTTCAATATACTGGCGGTACTACAGGGGTTTCAAAAGGTGCAGAACTGACACACCGCAATTTGGTCGCAAACCTTTTACAATGTGACGGTATTTTCCAGAGTAAATTTGGTGCTAATGATGGTGCCAAAGGTGACCGCATTGTTTGCGCATTACCGCTTTATCATATTTTTGCGTTCATGGTTTGCGCGATGTACGGTATGTATAAAGGTCAGGCAAATATCTTGATTCCTAACCCACGTGATTTACCTGCCGTGATTAACGAATTACGTAAATATCAGCCATCATTCTTTCCTGCAGTAAATACATTATTTAATGCTTTAGTGAATAATGAAGAGTTTAAACAATTGGACCATAGCAATTTAAAAATGGCGATGGGCGGTGGTATGGCAGTTTTACCTTCTACAGCAGAGGCTTGGAAGAAAATTACTGGTACAACCATTATTGAAGGTTATGGTTTGTCTGAAACTTCTCCAGTCGCAACTGCAAATCCTCCAGCTTCTACTGAATTTAGCGGCACCATTGGTATTCCATTGCCTTTGACAGAAGTTGCTATTTTAGATGATGACGGTAATGAAGTTGCTTTAGGTGAGCAAGGTGAAATCTCGATTCGCGGTCCTCAAGTAATGAAAGGTTATTGGAACCGCCCTGACGAGACAGCTAAGGTCATGACAGCAGATGGTTTCTTCCGTACAGGCGATATTGGCGTTATGGATAGCCGTGGATATGTCAAAATTGTAGATCGTAAAAAAGATATGATTTTGGTTTCTGGTTTTAACGTGTACCCAAGTGAAATCGAAGAAATTATTGCTAAACATCCAAAAGTATTGGAAGTTGCTGCAATTGGTGTTCCAGATGAAAAATCAGGTGAAGTGCCTAAACTCTTTATTGTGAAAAAAGATCAAAGTTTAACGACTGAAGAAATTTTGAGCTTTGCTAAAGAGAACTTAACAGGTTATAAGCGTCCTCGTTATGTTGAGTTTATGGACGAACTACCTAAATCAAACGTAGGCAAAATTTTACGTAAAGACTTACGTAAGCCAGCCTAAAAAGTTAATAAAAAAGCGCCTTAGGGCGCTTTTTTGTTTTTTTATATTTTATGACTTTTCATAAACCAGCGGTCTATATAAGGACGACCTATCCCAATCATTCCAACAAAAACAAGCATTGTGCCCAATTGCAAACGCAGGTGAGTTAAATCGAGCTGACCATAACTTAAATAATTATCTGCTAGGCAATATAGGGTAATCACAATTAACCAATGCCATAAAGGAAGTCGTTTAATACCGACTGCAATAAAAGTAATTGTTAAAATAACAAAGGTGCCCAGTGTCGATTGCCAATTTAGATTTGCACAAATCACACTCAATAAAAAAGCGACAATAGGAAGTACAATTTTTAATATACGGTCTACCTGAAGTTGATTTTGTTTTTGCTTTTCTAAGACTTCAAACAATTCTTTTTGATCAGGTTGTTGCATACATGGCCCTATTAATCAGTGATGACAAGTGATTGCATAAAATTTCAGGTAAAAACGCAATGTTATGATAGCATGATCAACAGTATTTTCAGTGATGGATGGCACTATGCAGGGCATCAGCGGCATTATCTATATTATTTTAGTGGCATGTTTGCTGCCATACGCATTTACCGTAATTGCAAAATTTACAGGTGGTTTTCAGCCCGTCGATAATCAAAACCCGAGAGCTTTTTTGGCTAAAACAACAGGCCTTGCTGCTCGCGCTAATGCCGTACAACAAAATAGCTTTGAAAGCCTACCTTTATTCTTGACTGCTATTTTAATGGCTGAATATATGGTTGTTCCGGAATATTTTATTCTGAGATTAGGTTGGGCATATATTATTTTAAGAGTTATTTATGGTATTTGCTATTTAAGTAATTGGGCAACTTTGCGCTCGATTGTTTGGTTCTTATCTATATTGTGTCCAATCTTCTTACTTGTGGTCACGATTAAACTGACTTGAGTGTCATTCTGTCATCATTCATATCAACTTTCGCGTGTGCCCATTGTATAATCGGCATCATTTTGATGATATCCACGCTATAATCGAGTGGATTTTACATCTGACTTCATAACGAAAGAGTATTGATATGAGTTACAGCAATATCCCAGCAGGTAAAGATGCGCCAAATGACATCTATGTCATCATTGAAATTCCTGCAAATGCAGCACCAATTAAATATGAAATCGATAAAGATTCTGATGCATTGTTTGTAGACCGTTTCATGGGTACAGCAATGTTCTATCCAGCGAACTATGGCTATGTTCCAAATACTTTGTCTGAAGATGGCGACCCATTAGACGTACTTGTTGTAACTCCACATCCTGTTGCTGCTGGTTCAGTCATTCGTTGCCGTCCAGTGGGCAAATTAAACATGGAAGATGACGGTGGTATTGATGCGAAATTAATCGCTGTTCCACACGAAAAATTATCTCCACTTTACAAAGACGTGAAGGAATATACAGATCTTCCTCCGTTATTGATTAGCCAAGTTGAGCATTTCTTCAGTCACTATAAAGATTTAGAACCAGGTAAGTGGGTAAAAATCAGTGGTTGGGAAGGTGCTGATGTTGCTAAAGCAGAAGTATTAAAAGCAATTGAAGCTGCTAAATAAGCTTTAATTGATAAGCTCAGAATGTCTGAATTGATATTCTGAGCTTAATAAAAAACCTACATCTGTTGCCAGACGTAGGTTTTTTTATGCTTGATAGATTTGTGAATTAGAATAATTTCACAGGAATATCAAGGAAGATACGCCATTCATTAGTATCTGGCATATAGTCTGTAGTATAAGCGCTGTCTGCACGGTAAATTGAATTACGTAAGCGTAAGCTTGAACCTTTAGCAAAACCACTTTGAACTGTATATTTTACTTGGTTGAAGAATTCGCTTTCGTTTGAGTCGTCTGCACCGTTAGATGTTTTGATATCCCAGCCATACACATAAGCTGTAGTCCAGTTTAGACCAGGTAATACACCTAACTTGCCAAAGTCGAGGTTATATTGGATTTGTGCAGATTTTTCATCATTACCAATGAAGTCAGACAAA
The DNA here is from genome assembly GCF_031196995.1 of Acinetobacter sp. 12966. Lineage (NCBI taxonomy): Bacteria > Pseudomonadati > Pseudomonadota > Gammaproteobacteria > Moraxellales > Moraxellaceae > Acinetobacter > Acinetobacter sp. 12966. The sequence continues at coordinate 63,547 of NZ_JAVIMC010000090.1, read as the reverse complement.
TAAGAGTTTGGCAAGTAAACACTTTGACCGCCGTCTTGGTTTAGACCATAGTTATAACCAATGTTACCGCTGTTTTGTTGGTACGCCAGCATCACACTATGTGGGCCAGTCGCATAAGTACCTGAAATTGCCCAAATATTGTTGGTTTTGTCTTCACCAGCTGGGCCAGTCGCGTACGAAAGATTAGCATCTTTATCAAATTTAGTATGATAACCACTGAAGTCATAAGTAAGTGAGCTGTCATTAGCAAGCGGTTGCTTGTAGTTCACATTGACATAATGACGATCAAGTTTGTCTTTTACATCAACACCGTAGTAAGAACCACTGATTTGATCGTCAAACTTATATTTTGCACCCCAAACCACGGCACGATCTAAACCATTTTGGTCAGTAGCAATTTGGTCAGAATATTGGTTTTTAGTAAATTTACCAGCAACCACTTCTAAGTCTTTAATTTCATGGCTAGTTAACAAAGTACCAGTGAAATATTCAGGTACTAAACGAGCCGTGTTGCTTGCAAGCACAGGCAAATCAAGCACTTGAGTACCATAACGTACAGTTGTATTTGAGAAACGTGCTTTTACGTTAGCACCACCACGCGCCCAATGATCGTAAGCTGAACCATCGTTATGTTGTGGAATCATGTTATTACCAGCGTTTTTATTTTCGCCGATTTTAAATGAGCCGTCACCAACAACGCCAACACCGAAACCAACAATACCAGGAGTAAAGCCAGAGTCGATATTTACAATTGCCGTTTGAGCAAATGAGCTATTGTCAGCCCTTCCATCTTTTTTATCACGACTGATATAACCGGTACGGAAGAGAATAGAACCGTTCGCATCTTCAACAAATCCTTTTGCCTCACTTTGCTCGCTTGCCTGAGCCGAGGAAATTATTGCCGCAGAAATGAGAACTGCTAATGTAAGTTTTTGTGCTTTTAGCATATTTAAAGAACCTCATAAAAACGATAAATCCTGTGCCTTGTTATTATTCAGGGCCTAGGATTTCCATCAATTGTATAAGTAATCTATAAAAAAGATATATTTTTGTTGATTTTATTTTATATATGCTATGCAGAAATTGATTAATGTGCTACTGGTTGTTTAATGAATTTAATAATAGTCTTTTATACTTAATCTATTGTTTAAAATAAAAAAAGTAATTTATTTTTTAGTTGATTTTTACCATTTATTTTATATTTAAACTTCAAAAAATAGTTGATTCTTGTGTTCATTTTTTACTCTTTTTTGTTGGATATGTTTACTTTTTAATCTTATCTCACGTTACTTTTTTCACCTCTTTATTTTAAAATCTATCTAAAATGTTACTATATAACATTGTTTTAAAAGTATGATGTACAAAAATAGATCACGAATAATAGGTCAACAGTATATGTCTGCGCTGATCAAACTTAGTGCAAGATGTTGCTTGAATTTTGTGCACTCTTCTTTTTATTCATATTCCTGCTTAAAAAAGACCCAAAATAGCTCATTGGCTTGAACTCAAAAATAAATAAAGTAATTGAGTTAATAAAAATGCTCATTCAGAGACCATTACAAGCATTGCCTTCAATAAATTTACATACTTTTTATATCTCGACTCTAAGATTAAATAGAAAATTTATGTGCAACAAATGAATACTCCTTACCTCGTTTAGTAATTTCCGATAAGGTGTTTTTTGTATGACTGGTATTTTTTATTTTATAAAAAATATATTTTATCATCATGTTTTTTATAGATATATTTTTATGAAAAATAAACAAGGATTTCATAATAAAGTGGTTTTGATCTCGGAAATTAATGAAGAGCACTTATGACAAATTTGTACTTGGCACAGCAATTGCTAAAGCTCAAGTAACACAATTTGTTTAATTCGTATAAATCGTGCGTTCATTGTGGGGGAGATCAAAATGATGAAATTTGCACTTAAGGCAGTAACTCTTGGTATCTTTGCAGCAGGGTCAACTATGGCTATGGCTGAAGATGCTCCATCTTTTTATGGAATCACGGCAACAGGTAGTGTAGCGGCAACTACAGACTACCGTTTCCGCGGTGTTACACAATCGTCAAATAACCCAGCCATTCAAGGTGGTTTTACTTTTTCTCATAAGTCAGGTGCCTATGTTGCGCTTTGGGGGTCAAGCGTTGACTTTAATACGCCAGGGGTTTCAACTGAAACCGATATCTCTTTAGGTTATACAAATACATTAAAATTGTCTGATACGCTTGCACCAACTTATGATGTGGGTGTAATTCATTATGGCTATATTGGTTCTGACTCAAAATTTACTAACCCATACAATGGTGATACAGGTTTTGACTTTACCGAGTTTTATGGAAAATTAACGTTTGCTGATTCTTTATTTAAAGGTGATGCACTTAGTGTGGGCGTAAGCTATTCAGATGATTATTGGGGCCACTCTGATGAGTTCTGGTATTTTAACGTAGGTTATTCAGCACCAATAGCTGACACAGGATTTACAGGAATTGCTTCAGTTGGTTATAACAAGCTAAAAAATAAAGACTCTTTACTTGTAGTTGCAGGTGGACCAGGTGAAGATGATAGCTATATCGATTATAAAGTTGGTGTGAATTATAACATCTTGGGTATTGTCGCTGAGCTAGATGTTGTTGGTACAGACATTAGTACTTCTGGTATGACTGATGCTGGTAAGAAACCTTATGACACAGGCTTAGTGTTTAGTTTAACTAAAACATTCTAAGTTTGAATTGTAAAAAAGCGGGTTTATTTACCCGCTTTTTTTATTAGTCCTCTATTTGAGCAAGTAACTGTTTTAATTGACTAAGCTCAACATCATTTGCTTTGATCAGAGGTTTACGTGGCGTACCCGCAGAAATCCCTTTTAGCTGCAAACCTGCTTTAATCGTTTTAGGTAAACCACCACTTACGATAAAGCGTAGTAGAGGGAGTTGCTGGTAAAATGATTTTTGAGCCTGATTTAAATTACCATTTTTCACATGCTGAATAAGTTGTTGGGGGAGCTGACCTAATAGATTAGGCGCTGCTGTACACCAACCACTGGCTCCAGAGCATAAAGCTTCTAAAGCTAGAGGATTACAGCCGTTATAAAACGGGAGTTCTCCTTTTGATAGCTCATAAATTTGATGCATACGCTGAATATCACCGCTACTTTCTTTCACCATCGTAATGTTTGAAATCTGATTAAACATACGCACGATTAATTCTGGAGACATATCAACACCACTGGTCGCAGGGTTGTTATAAATCATAATCGGCAAAGTCGTTGCTTGTGCAATTGACTGATAATATTCAAAAATCTCTTGATCTGTTAGCTTCCAATAAGATACAGGAATCACCATAAGTGCATCTGCACCATAGCTTTGCGCGATCTGCGCTTTTTTGATGGCTTGATCCGTCGTGAGTTCTGAAATTCCAATAATGACAGGTACACGTTTATTAATGCTTTCAATTGAAGTCTTAGCGACTAAGCACCACTCATCCCATTCAAGATAAGCACTTTCACCAGTACTACCCAAAGGTGCAATCGCATCACAGCCATTTTCAATAAGCAAATCGAGCATCTGCTTTAGAACAGGAAGGTTAATGGTGTTGTCATCAGAAAAAGGGGTAACAGGATAGCCAATAATGCCGTTTAGTTTCATGATTGAGGTCTCTTTTTAAATACAGTCAGAATGTTTTTTCAAAGCTTTACGTGCGTAGTAAGCAAAGTTCACTTTGTTGCGTTTATCGGTAGAAACCCAATCATGAGCTTCTGTTGCTAAAGCATGAGGGATGGGCTGGATTTGTCCGGCAGACATGGCTAGCAGTTGCAGTTGAGCTGCACGTTCAATTAAAAGCGCCAAGTTGCAGGCTTCTTCAATGGTTTTTCCTGTAACCAGTTGTCCATGGTGAGACAACAAAACAGCACGGTTTTTACCCAAAGCAGAAGAAATCAAAATACCTTCTTCATTGCCCACAGGAACTCCCGGCCAGTGGCCTACAAATGAGCAGTCTTCGTAAAGTGCACAGACGTCCATTTGAGAAATCATGAGTGGAATCTGAAGCATGGAGAGAGCAGCAACATGGGTTGGATGCGTATGGATAATGCAGTTCACTTCTGGATGTTCTTTATAAATCCATGTGTGAAAACGATTGGCTGGGTTTGCCATTCCTTCTTGATTGATTGGTTCTAAGTCTTGATTCACCTCAAGTAAGTTTGAAGCAGTAATTTCATCAAAACCTAAACCGAAACGTTGGGTAATAAAGGTTTCTTTATTTTCACTACGGCATGTAATTTGACCTGCCAAACCAGCATCATGACCATGATCAAATAAAATACGACAAGTGAGTGCAAGCTTTTGACGATCACTTAAATCTGTGTCGCTAATCCACTTTTGCATGTCTTGCTGTGCGTGTTGCATGAGGTCTTGTTTGTTTACAGAAGCAGTCTTCATCTCTTCTCCAGTCCAGTTGACCAAATTAAGTAGGTGAAGGCAGAATAGAAAACAACTGGATGAATCAATACATCCAGTTTTCATAAGTTATATGGTCCAGATGGGGCGAATATGCTAAGACCTTGGCAAGTACATTTTCGTATCGATGAAAGAGAAGAAAAAACGGTTTTTCTAAAGCTTACTAACCTAATTAGTCAGGAAATTTTAAGTGGCCGTTTAGTGCAGGGGACTATGCTGCCCGGGTCTCGTAGCTTGTCAAAAGAACTAGAAATTAATCGAAAAACCGTACAAGCAGTTTACGAAGAATTAGAAGCACAAGGTTGGCTTGTGACTCGTCCCCGAAAAGGTACATTTGTAGCGGATGTTTTGCCGGAAAAACAGCTTCAAATAGAGCCAGTATCTGAACGAAAAGTTAATGATAAACCAATCATTCAAGAAGTGATTCAACGCCCACATAACGATGGGGTGCCAGATCCACGATTGATTCCCTACGAATTATTTTCACGGGCCTATCGACATGCACTGATTAAAATTACTCAAAATCAGTACATGGGCTATGGCGACCCACGGGGAATGATTGAGTTAAGACAAGCCTTACAACAAATGCTATCGATGGAACGTTTTATGAATGTTGCCGAAGATGAGATTTGTATTGTGCGTGGTAGTCAGATGGGAATTTTTCTTGCCTCTCGAGCATTACCCAATCGGCAGGGTGTGATCGTTATTGAGGAATTATATTATCCATCTGCTTTTAAAGCATTTCAGTCAAATGGCTTTCAAGTGGTTTCTGTTAAATTAGATAAACAAGGTATTGTCATTGAAGATTTAGAACGGATTTTACAAGAACATTCGGTTGCTGCCATTTATACAACTCCGCATCATCAATATCCCACAACTGTCACGATGCCAATGAATCGCCGTCTTCAACTCTTGGAGCTTTCAAAAAAATGGGGCTTTTATATTATTGAAGACGACTATGACCACGAATTCCACTATGCCAGTCGGCCTATGCCACCCTTAGCAAGTTTGCCTCATTCTGAACTGGTCATTCATATTGGCTCATTGTCTAAGGTCTTTGCACCCGGCGTCCGATTGGGATATATGGTAGCGTCTCCAATAATCATTCAATCCATTACTGAAGATATTTTAGTGATTGATCGCCAAGGAAATAATATTACGGAACTTGCGTTAGCAGATTTAATGCAGCGAGGTGAAATAAAACGACACATCCGCAAAATGAAAAAGATATATCAGCTACGCCGTGACCATGCATTAAATGAGTTCCATCGAGTTTTTGCAGAGAGTGTGCAAATACAGCCACCTGCAGGTGGAATGGCTTTGTGGGTGAAGTTCCAGAAACCATTTACTCAAGATCAGCTTATAAAATTAAAAGAACTCAACATTGATACAGAGCATAAGTTTAAACAAATCGAGTCTTCTAATTGTTGTATTCGCTTTGGTTTCGCTGCTCTATCAGAGAAAGAAATTACTTCCTTAATTGAGACCTTAAATGAAGCTCTTAATAAAAGAACAGCGGACTCATAATCCGCTGTTTAATTTTAAGAGTGATTACCTCGATAAGAGAGTGCTTCTGTAAGATGAGGACTTTGAATGACCTCACTTTGGGCCAAATCGGCAATAGTACGAGCAACCCGTAAAACACGATGATAAGCACGAGCAGATAAATTTAAACGTTGCTGAGCCATTTCCATCATTCGCTGTGAAGTACTATCGAGAACGGCATATTGCTCGAGTTGTTTTGGTGAGAGTGCTTGATTTAAACAATCTTGTCTTTGCATTTGTTGTTCATAAGCATAAATCACACGATGCCGTACAGTTGTAGAGTCTTCAGCAGGTGTTGGATCTTGCAGTTCCTGAGCTTTTAAAGGAGGTACATCAATATGTAAATCGATACGGTCAAGTAATGGCCCTGATATACGGTTTTGATAGCGCTTAATACTTTCTGGTGAACATTGGCAACGGCTGTCTTGATTAAACGCATAACCACATGGACAAGGATTCATTGCTGCAATGAGCTGAAAGTTTGCAGGATAGGTAATTTGCCGAGCTGCACGTGAAATAATGATTTCTTTTGATTCAAGTGGCTGACGTAAGACTTCTAGCACTTTTCTGTCAAACTCGGGGAGTTCATCTAAAAACAAAACCCCTAAATGAGATAAAGTAATTTCACCCGGTTTAGGATGTGAGCCGCCCCCAACTAGTGCAATGGCTGATGCTGTATGGTGGGGCGCACGAAATGGACGCTGACCAAAGGTATGCGGTGTATTTGAAATAGAATAAATACTCGCGACTTCAAGCGTTTCCTGATTAGAAAGCGGTGGCAAAATTGAAGGAAGACGTGAAGCGAGTAAAGTCTTACCTGTTCCTGGTGGTCCTTTAAAGAGCAGCGAGTGCCCGCCTGCGGCTGCTATTTCTAGTGCGCGACGTGGACGTAGCTGACCTTTTACATCTGCCAGATCAAATTTATAAGGCATTTGGTTTGAGGTCGTTGCAGGTTCAATCGAAGATAGCGATTTCATGCCCAGAAAATGATCACAGACTTCTTTTAAATGGCTCACTGGATAACATTCAAGATTCGGTAAATGGCTAATATCCTGACTATTATCGAGAGGTAAAAGCATTTTATGCTTGGCCTGTTGACACGCCATTGCCAAAGTTAAAGTACCTGACACTGGTCTTACATGGCCATCTAAAGCTAATTCACCAATTAATTCAAAATCTTCGGCACAGTTTTCTGGGAGCTGGCCAGATGCAATTAAAATACCTACAGCAATAGGTAAATCTAGACGTGAACCATCTTTGGGCAAATCTGCTGGTGCAAGATTAATGGTCAGCCGTTTTGTTGGAAATTGAAATCCACTATTAATAATGGCTGAGCGAACCCGGTCTTTACTTTCTCTTACCGCCGCCTCTGCTAGGCCGACAATAGTAAGAGAAGGTAAGCCTTGACTCACATGTACCTCAACTTCAATCAGAGGCGCATGTAAACCTAAAAGTCCCCGTGTATAAATTTTAGAAAAAGACATCTTATTGTTCCATTATGGTGCTTCATTTTTAATCGTTGTAAAGTATAAATGCGCTACGTTGGTGCTTATTTTTTATTCTTTAAAGTTTCTTCTAACAAACTTACTTGTCTTTGTAGCTCTTCTAAACGTTGATTGGCTGATTGAAGTGCAGTCTTTTGACGGTCGATCTCTTGTTTGGAAACAAGCTCTAACTTTTCGACCGCTTCATTTAATAATGCACGTAAATTTTTTTCCAAATCTTTTTTAGGCTCATCAATTTGTTCCAGAATGGCCTGTAGCAAAGTTTCTAGCATGAAATATCCAAAGTGTTGTATTACTTTATGGTTTACAGTTTAACACTGCTTAAGCGCTGGATATAGGTTTCAATTCTTTTAGTGCAAATAGATCATTAAATCAGCATATAACACTACTGAAAATTCATTTTATTTTTGATAGCTCATCTACATCTTGCTCACTAAATAGGTTATAAAGAAAGTTCATGCAAAAGATTCATTTCCCTCAACCTTTGAAATATTGGCATGAAAATTGAACATAAAACCTTACTGGTGAAAAGAAGCCGAAGGAAACAAACATGAAGCTTGTAACTGCAATTGTAAAACCGTTTAAATTGGATGACGTGCGTGAAGCACTCTCTGACATTGGTGTACAAGGGATTACCGTAACTGAAGTTAAAGGTTTTGGTCGTCAAAAAGGGCATACAGAACTCTACCGTGGTGCAGAGTATGTGGTTGATTTCTTACCTAAAGTAAAAATCGAGATTGCGATTAGTGATGAAATGGTCGACGCAGTAATTGAATCAATTACGCGTGTAGCAAGCACTGGAAAAATCGGCGATGGTAAGATTTTTGTGACTAACCTGGAACAAGTAATCCGTATTCGTACGGGTGAAACTGGACCGGATGCTGTCTAAATTGGCACAAAGCTTGCTGAGTAGAAAATAACTCGCAAATGAGGTTGGGGGACACGAATGAAAAAAATGCTTATGGCGCTCAGTCTATCAGGCGCTCTTTTGGGTGGTACTGCCGTTTGGGCAGAAGAAGCTGTAACAACGCCAACATCGGAAGTTGCGGCTGTATCAACATCTTCAGCTACTGCAACTACTGCAGAAGCACCAGTTGCTGAAACTCCAGCAGCTCCAGCACCGACACCTACTCTTGATACGGGTGATACCTCTTGGATTTTAGTTTCAACCGCATTGGTTCTATTAATGACCATTCCGGGATTGGCATTATTCTATGGCGGTATGGTACGTAAAAAAAATGTACTCAGTACGATGATGTTCAGCCTTTCAGCTGCAATCTTGGTAAGTTTGCTGTGGGTGATTGCTGGTTACTCAATCGCGTTCTCTGGCACAGGTGCATTTTTTGGTGATTTGTCTAAAGCAATGCTAAACGGGGTGGCGTTTGATGCATTAAGTGGGACAATTCCTGAAAGTCTCTTTGTTATTTTCCAAATGACTTTTGCCATTATTACAGTTGCGATCCTTAGCGGTTCTATTGCAGACCGTATGAAGTATTCAGCTTTCATGGTGTTTATTGCAGTTTGGGTGCTCGTTGTTTACGCACCAATTACCCACTGGGTGTGGGCTGCAGATGGCTGGTTATTTAAAGCAGGCGCATTAGATTTTGCTGGTGGTACAGTTGTACATATCAACTCAGGTGTTGCAGGTCTAGTTGCTGCTTACATGCTTGGAAAACGTATTGGCCTTGGCCGCGAATCTATGGCTCCGCATAACCTGACTTTAACTGTAGTGGGTGCAAGCTTACTTTGGGTGGGTTGGTTCGGCTTTAACGGTGGTAGTGCTCTAGGCGCTGGCGCTCGCGCAAGTATGGCAATTTTAGTGACTCAAGTTGCTGCTGCCGCTGCTGCATTCTCTTGGTTGGTTGTTGAACGTATGATCCGTGGTAAAGCATCTGTATTAGGTGGTGCTTCTGGTGCGGTAGCTGGTTTGGTTGTGATTACACCAGCCGCTGGTTTTGTCGGTGTAGGCGGTGCTTTAGTGATGGGCCTTATTGGTGGCGTAGTGTGCTTCTGGGGTATTACAGCACTTAAACGCTTACTTAAAGCCGATGATGCTTTGGATGCGTTTGGTTTGCATGCGGTAGGTGGTATTGTCGGTGCGATTTTAACTGGCGTATTCTACAGTGACGAAATTATTAAAGCAGCCAACGTTGCATTAGCGCCAACATTCGCTGGTCAATTATGGGTCCAAGTTGAAGGCGTATTGGCAACCATGGTTTACAGTGGTATCGCGACTTTCATTATTCTTAAAGTGATTGATCTTGTGATTGGTATCCGTGTTAACTCTGATGATGAGCGCATGGGTCTGGATTTAAGCCAACATGGCGAACGTATTGAATAATCATTAATATATCTGTCTTAAAAGAACAGTCTTGCGCTGTGATCAAAGCGATGCTTTGATCTTGCTCAGGACTGTTTTTTTGTCTCATAGAATGCTGGTTCTGTAAGTGTGGAAATTTTGCTACACTAGGTCAAAGTAATCGACCCTATAAATCCGCTATGCATTGTCCATTTTGCAACGCCGCAGATAGTAAAGTCATCGATTCACGTTTAGCCGCCGAAGGCTGTCAGATTCGTCGACGTCGTGAGTGTGTAATTTGCGGTGAACGTTTTACCACTTTTGAAAGCTATGAAGTGGTAATGCCCCGTGTGATCAAATCGAATGGAAAAAATGAACCTTTCGATGAGGCCAAATTACGTCGTTCGTTAATGCATGCTTTGCAAAAACGTCCGGTCACACAAGAGCAGATCGAAACAGTTTTAAGTGATATTCAGTTGCAGATTCGCCGTTTAGGTGAGCGTGACGTGAAATCTAGAACAATTGGCGAAATCGTCATGCAATCTTTATTTGCCCTTGACCATGTTGCTTACGTCCGATTTGCTTCTGTCTATCAAGATTTTCAGGATGTTGAAGCGTTTCGCCGTCAAATTGAGCAAATGCAACAACGTGAACACTAATCATTTGAGATATTTATGTCTGAGTTGAAACAAGATCAGTATTGGATGCAGCAAGCTATTGAACTTGCCAAACGAGGACTATATTCGACCAAGCCTAATCCAAATGTTGGTTGTGTGATTGTCAAAGATGATCAGTTAATTGGCCAAGGTTTTCATCCTAAAGCAGGTCAGCCACACGCAGAGGTCTTTGCCTTACGCGAGGCGGGTGAACATGCACAAGGTGCAACGGCTTATGTCACGCTTGAACCATGTGCGCATTATGGCCGGACTCCTCCTTGTGCCGAAGCATTGGTGAAAGCCCAAGTTAAAAAAGTAGTGGTCGCTTGCCCTGACCCCAATCCATTGGTTGCGGGCAAAGGTGTTCAGATTTTAGAAAATGCCGGAATTGAAGTAGAAGTTGGCATTTGTAAAGATTTAGCATCAAAACTTAATCAAGGTTTTTTAAAGGCAATGTCTACAGGCATGCCTTATGTACGTTTAAAGGTAGCCTCAAGTTTAGATGGGCGTACTGCAATGGCATCAGGTGAGTCGAAGTGGATTACAGGTTCTTCGGCCCGTCAAGATGTACAACATTGGCGTGCCATTTCTGGAGCAGTGATTACAGGTATTGAAACTGTGATTGCAGATGATTGTCAGCTTAACGTGCGTTCACTCAATAATTTTGATATCAAGACAGTTGCTCAGCCAAAACGTGTTGTTTTAGATCGCCAAGGACGTTTACCACTTAACGCTAAGATCTTAGAGAATCCTGAAACTGTGATGGTGATGGGGCCGTATCGTCAAGAACTTGCTGATTTAGGCGTGATACAATTAGAAACTCAGCCTTTAAAAATGCTGTTACAGACCCTATCTAAGCAACATCAAATTTATGATGTGTTGGTTGAAGCTGGCGCAACATTGTCTACTGCCTTTTTGCAAGAAGGTTTGGTGGATGAATTGATCAGTTATATTGCCCCGACCTTATTGGGGAAAAGTGCAAGGGCCATGTTCAATGCAGAATTTGAATATATGGCAGAGCAACTTCGTTTTACACTTCTTGATGTGACACAAATTGATCAAGATATACGCTTAAGGTTAATCCCTACGCAAGAGAAAGTATGAATTCAGAGCCTTCGGTTTATCACAAACGTCGTCATGCAGCCCGTACAACAGACGAATATCTTTTCCATCAGCTTGTGCCGTACTTGGGTAACAAGCGCCGATTGCTCCATCTAATTTTAGAAGCCCTTGAAATTACAGGGACACTGAATAGTAAGAAAAAGAATCCACCGATTTTTGCCGATTTCTTTGCTGGCAGTGGCGTCGTGTCTCGTTTAGCACGTCAAAATGGTTACCGCGTGATTGCGAATGACTGGGAACCTTATAGCCATGCTTTAAATCATGCAATTTTAGCCTGTGTTGATGCGCCTGCTTTTAAAGAACTGGGCGGTTATCAAAAGGCTATCGACTATTTAAATCGCTTACCTGAAGTTAAAGGTTGGGTAACGCATAACCTTTGCCCGCGTAATGATGATATATACGATCCAACTCGTGATCGTTTATTCTTTAAACGCCGTAATGGTATGCGTATCGATGCGATTCGCCAGCAGATTGCAACATGGCAGGCACAAGGTGCAATTAATGATGTAGAGATGAGTGCTTTGCTTGCACCATTGCTCTATTCAGCTAGTTTTGTCAGTAACACGAGTGGCGTATTTAAAAGTTTTCACCAAGGGTGGGGCGGACGTACTCAAACTGCGCTAGAACGAATTGAGTCATTACTTTGGTTAACACCGAGCCGTTTTTGTGAGATTGGTGATCGTAAACGACCTGCTGCTGAAATGTGGTGTGTAGACTCCCAGCATCTAGCAAATCAAATGAGTGGTTTTGAAGTCGATGTTGCCTATCTCGATCCACCATATAACCAACACGCATATAGTAGTAATTACCATGTTTTAAATGCATTAACTTTATGGGATCAGGTGGATTTACCTTCACCGGATACCAAAGGTTATAAGAGTGGAATTGATAGAGCGTGGCGTAAAGAGCGTCCAAGTCCATATAACTCTTCTAAACATGCAAAAGATGCGTATGAGAAATTACTTTCAACGATCAATGCACGCTATATTCTGACCAGCTATTCAACTGATGGTAATATCGAGCCAAAAGATTTGCTTATGGCTAATCTTGAGCGGGGCAAAGTAACCTTGTTAACACAAGATGTGCCGCGTTATCGCGTAAGTAAACAACGACAGTCTGAACGTGCACGCGTGCTTGAGTTTATTGTGATTACTGATACTCATGCCAAGTCAGGGCCACCATTGCGTCAGTTATTAGGCCAGCTTTACCACTTCGCCGAGCTAGGTGGTGTAGATACCTCAGGTAATAGTACACAGCTCGCACTTTGGTAAGCGCTGCAATTTAAGCAGTGTAAAAAGATTTGGAGATTGAGCCATGTTTACAGGCATTATTGAAAGTTTAGGTAAAGTAGAAAGCCTGCAAAGTGTAGGTGGTGATGTGCGTCTACGTATTCAGACTGATCTGGATATGTCAGACGTACATTTGGGTGACTCAATTGCAACCAATGGTATTTGCCTCACAGTCATTGAATGGGGTGATAACTGGTACGCAGCAGATGTTTCTCGTGAAAGTTTAAATCGAACGACTTTGGGTAACTGGAAAGTTGGGCAACGTGTCAATGTTGAAAAGGCAATGTTACCGACAACGCGCTTTGGTGGGCATATTGTAAGTGGTCACGTTGATGGCGTAGGTGAAATTACCGTAGTGCGTGAAGATGCTCGTTCAATCTATTATGAAGTTACAGCACCGGCAGAACTTGCTAAATATTTGGCGGAAAAAGGTTCGGTAACCGTTGACGGAATTAGCTTAACGATTAACCACTTACGTGGAAATATTTTAAGCTTGAATTTGATTCCGCACACCGCAGAACGTACCAATATTGGAACGTGGCAAGTAGGCAGTAAGGTCAACCTTGAAGTCGATGTGTTGGCGCGTTATATCGAGCGTTTATTGCTCGGTGATAAAGCAGCTGAACAAAAAACTGAGTCAAATATTAGTATGGCTTTTTTAGCTGAGAATGGTTTTTTAAAATAAAATCCTGATCATCAAAAATAAAAAACCGGACATATGTTCCGGTTTTTTATTTTTAAAAATTAATGCTTGGTGAGAGTAACCGAATGCGTGCCAACCCATGGTTTATTATGCTGAGTGCGTGTAATTGAAAATTCACCTTTTTCCGATGCTCGTGTCAGCAAGATTGAAAGTGAATTAAAGTCGTTATGACTCATATAAAGTTCTTGTGCTGAAAATGTCCATTGTTCACCCTGATTAAGCTGCTCAAGTTGCTTTGAAATCTGATGCGGAATGTCCATTTCTTACCCTCATTAATTATCTTAAATCACTACTTTCTATTCTCATAATCAATTGATCTACAAGAATAATATTTGTGTCTATTTTGTGACATATAGGTGTCAGTTTTATGACAGAAGAAGTTTTTAAAACTTTACTTTTCTATTTTTTCATCAGAAAACTTAGAATTCTTTAAAATGTATTCAATTTCTTCTTGAGCTGCCACATGTAGTTTGGCTCGGAAAGCCGTTACAGACTCTTCAATTAAGTTCTCAGCTTCAAGTTCTAAACGAATGCGTAAACTTTCAAGCTCAGATAAGATTTGATCATCGGTAATACTAAGTTTTACGCCAGCAGAGTAATTGACTGCTGGTGTTTCTGGATTTTTCTGATAACGTGCAGTTTGTTCTGCAACTTCTTGTTCTAAATGGCTACGTAATGCCTGTAATGTTTCAGTCTGTTCATTAAACTTGCGAATTTCGTCCGCTTGCAATGCCGCAGCATAAGCAGCTTCTGATGCACGTTTGTCAGCAAGCGCTTTTTCTAAAGCGAGCTGACGACGGATACGTGCTTGCTCAATAAGCTCTGCCTTAAGGTCCGCATAAGCTTGTTCAATTTTTTGCTGTGATTCTAACTGCGCTTTTTCGTCATTTAAAACCCAAAGCTGAATAGGAGTTTGGGGTTCTAATAAGTCACAAATACGTGCCAGATCCTGTTGATAAGCATGACGGACAGCTTCAGGCGCATTTAACCATCTTTTTTTAAAATCTTGCCCGACATTTAATGCCACCACAGTTCTCCTTTACTCAACAGTTTCAACATTTTATCGCGTTATAATTTAAAGGTCCGCGGTTCTATACCCAAACGGCGATACATTTTAAATTTTTCTCGACCAATTTGCTTGGCTGTTTCATTATTTTCAACAATTTCTATAATGTGGCTAAAATGATCAACTTGTTCAAGTGCATGATTGTTAAAATTAAATACTAACAGGCCTTGTTCAAGCGGTTGTTTAGCCGAAATACATACAGCAGCCTCAGCTTGATCAACTCCATGTGCAATGAAGCTGACAGGGTCGAAATCCCATAATCTTTCATCAAGAGTTTGTTGTAGCTGCACATCTGGGCAATACCACCAGATTTTAGGATGCTTCTGTAAAATCTTTCGGCATAAACGGCAAGCACTATCGACTTGCCGTTCTTCACTGGTTTCAAACAGATAAAAACTAATTTTAGCCATTCGTATTTACACGATTCGCTAAAAATTGCATGAGTAATGGCACTGGACGGCCTGTTGCACCTTTAGCTGGACCAGATAACCATGCTGTTCCTGCTACATCTAAATGAGCCCAACGATACTCACGTGTAAAGCGCTCAAGGAAACAAGCTGCCGTAATTGCACCGCCGTATGGACCGCCGATGTTTGCAATATCCGCAAATGGTGAATCAAGTAATTCTTGATAATCTTCAATGACTGGCATACGCCATACACGGTCAAATGATTGCTCACCCGCTTGTTGGAGTTCAGCTGCTAAAGCATCATCTGGTGAGAACAAACCACTCAGTACTTTACCTAAAGCGACTACACATGCACCTGTTAATGTTGCGATATCAACCACGACAGCTGGATTGAAGCGTTTGATATAGGTCAATGTGTCACACAGTACAAGACGACCTTCAGCATCCGTGTTTAAAATTTCAACAGTTTGTCCGCTCATGGTTGTCACAATATCACCTGGGCGAGTTGCTTTACCTGAAGGCATGTTTTCTGCAGCTGCAATTGCTCCAACGACATGAATAGGGAGTTTCGCTTCACATAGCGCACGAATAGTACCTAATACAGAGGCTGCACCGCACATATCGAACTTCATTTCATCCATGCCTAGGCCTGGTTTTAAAGAAATACCGCCTGTATCAAAAGTAACGCCTTTACCGACAAGTACAACAGGTGCTTCATCGATTCCAGCTTGGTATTCAAGTGTTACGATACGACCCGGACGTTCAGATCCTTTGCTGACTGCAAGAAAAGCATACATGCCTAAATCAGCCATTTGCTGTTCATTTAAGACAGTCACTTTGAGTAAATCAGGGAATTCTGCGGCTAAAGCTAATGCTTGTTCTGCCAAATATTCAGGGAAGCAAATGTTACCCGGACGATTTCCAAGGTCACGTGCATACGATTGACCAGACTGTACGGCATGCACTAAAGCCAGTTGTTTTTCATCAAGGCTCGTCGTTGAACTAATTAAATCAACCTGTTGTAACATAAATTCATTTTTTTTCGATTTAAACTCATCATAACCATAAGCTGCTTGAGTTAAGCTTAAAGCGAATAAATAATGGTATTCGACAGGTAACGCAGCAATATCAATTGCGATATGCTTAAATTTATTTTGTGTCGATTTGATAATGGTTTGGGCAAGTTTAGCGAGCTTAACCGCCTGAAGTTCGGCTGTTTTTCCTAAGCCAAGTAATTGGCTATGAGGTTGATTTGAAACCTGACCGAATAAAGGCAGAGTTTCATTGAAGTTGCCTTTGAATTGGGTGGCAGTAAGAACGCTTTCTAGGTTATTGATTTGATATGTGTTGATGTTGCTTTGTAGCTGTTCTGAATCAACTAAAACCCACAAAGATTCATTAGATGTCTGTTCGGGAAAAGTTGTATAAGTTGTAAATTTCATGGCTGCCGTGATTGCCTATAGAAAGTTATGATGGATTAAAACATTGAAACACTTTCAAGCATAGCGTTGCAATGTGCGGTTTTATATTTTTAACATTCGGGTAAACTAGCACACGTCCCGATTAGCCTTTTGGAAGTATTACTTTGATTATTCGGCGTTATCTCGTCAAGCAAGTTGTCTCTACCTCATTGGTGGTCATTTCTTTACTGACCCTAATCATGATGGGTGGTCGTCTGATCAAATACTTTGGTGTGGCGGCGCAGGGGCGTTTAGATGCCAGTATCTTGTTTAGCATCATTGGATATCGTTTACCTGAATTTCTAACACTCATTTTACCATTGGGTTTTTTCATTGGTTTAATGTTGGTGTTTGGTCGTTTATATGTTGACCATGAAATGGCTGTATTGAATGGTAGTGGTGTAAGCCGTCATCAATTAGCACGATTACTCATTCCAATGACACTGGTTTATATGGTATTTCAGTCGGTACTTATGCTGTGGATGACGCCGTGGGGACTACGTGAGTTTGAAAAACTGACAACCACACAAGCTGTTCGGACAGGTTTCGATTTGGTTCGACCAAGAGAGTTTATTTCTTCTGGGCCATATACGATCTATGCGGGGTCATTGTCGGAAGACCGAAAGAATTTGAAGGATATTTTCTTTTATCAGCGCGCTGCTAAAGAAGATAAGCCAGATGTTATGATTTTGGCAAAAGAAGCGACTCGTGTAGAAGTTGCAAATGACACTGCCAATGTTGTTGATCTGGTACAAGGTCGTCGTTATGAAATATTCCCGGGACAACCAAAATATACACAAGCCGAGTTCCAGTCTTATCGTCTACGTTTAGAAAATGACAAAGATCTTAAATTTGAGAGTGGCGATGTAGAAGCACTATCAACAACAAAACTCTTTTCAAAAACGAATGATCCAGTTATTAGAAGTGAGTTGGGATGGCGTTTATTTGGGCCATTCACCATTGTTATTGCGTTAATGCTATCAGTGGCATTGTCTGAAGTGAGCCCACGACAAGGCCGTTATTACCGTCTTATTCCGGCGATTTTTATTTTTTCCAGTCTGATCGTATTAATGATTGCAATCAAGACTCGTATTAGTAAAGAAGAACTCGATATTTGGGCTTATCCTGCTGTGTTAGTTGTGTATGGCGTTGCTGCCGCCTTATTCTCACGTAAGCAGAAGTTAGGACCAAAAATCAAGAAACAGATCAAGCGAGTGAAATTATAATGTTAGCACGTCGAATAGTCGCCAAATATGTGACGAAAACCACTGCGCTTGCGATGTTTGGCACCACAGTTGTTTTGTCCATTCTTCAGGTCTTATTTACATATCTTGGTGAGTTGGGTGAGCTCAAACCAGACTATAACGCATGGCAAGCTCTCGTCTATGTCTTGTGGGGAGCTCCTCGCTATCTCTATGAAATTTTACCTATCTCTGCCTTGATTGGTGCTGTGATTGGACTGGGCTCATTGGCAACGAGTAGTGAACTCATTGTTATGCGTTCAGTCGGTGTTAGCTTATGGCGTATTGTTGGTTGGGTTATGCGCTCAGCTTTACTGCTTATTATTTTGTCGTTTGCTTTAAGTGAATGGGTTATTCCTTACACGAATGAAAAAGCCCAAAGTGTTAAAAGCCATCGTTCTGTAGCTGCTTTAGGTGAAGTTAAAGGCTATTGGTCACGTGAAGGGCAGCGATTTATCTATATCGACTACGCTAACTCTCAAGGCAATTTAAGAGACATTCAAGTGGTCGATTTTGACCAAAACTATTACTTGCAATCATTAATTAATGCTCAGCAAGGACAGTTTATTAAAAATGGTCAATGGGCTTTGAAAAAGGCTGAACAAATGGACATTTTGGCGGCAGGAAATGCCATCAAAACTGATCATGAAGAACAATCGCTTGCTTTAGCATTACAGCCTAAATATGTGCATATGGTGACTTTAGATCCTGAAGATTTATCACCAAGCCAACTGATTAGCTTTATGCGTTATATGGATGAATATAGTCAGGTACCAAAGACGTATCAATTGGCTTTCTGGCAAAAAGTTGCTTCGCCATTTTCACTCATTGCATTAGTTCTAGTGGCGTGTTCTTTTATTTTTGGACCGTTACGCCAACAATCGATGGGCTTCCGTTTGGTGATCGCATTGTTCATTGGTTTGAGTTTCTATTATTTGCAGGATTTCTTGGGCTATGCGAGCTTGGTTTATTCTCCATCTCCAGCATGGTTTGTACTCGTACCTATCTTGCTAATGTTTGGCGCTGGTAGTTATTTGCTTTACCGCGCTCGCTAGTAATAATTGATATTTATGGTTTTCATCAATCGCAGATATTGGTGAAAGCCATAGGAATAAATAGAGTCTTGACCGAAAATTCGGTAAGATATTGTGACGAAATTGTAGACAAAAGAGAAATTGATTATGACGGATGCAACTGCTGGCAAGATCCCTCACGTTCTGGTCATTATGGATGGTGTTGGACACCGTGAAGCGATTGAAGATAATGCTTTTCTTGCAGCAAAAACACCAAATTTGGCGGCAATGAAAGCCAAGCATCCAAATAGTCTAATTTCTGGTTCAGGTGAAGATGTTGGATTACCTGATGGACAAATGGGGAACTCTGAAGTCGGCCATATGAATCTTGGCGCTGGCCGTGTGCTATATCAAGACTTTACCCGTATTACTAAAGATATCCGTACTGGTGACTTTTTCAAACATGAAGTGTTGATCGACGCTGTTGAAAAAGCCAAAGCTGCTGGTGGTGCTGTCCATATTATGGGGCTACTTTCAGAAGGTGGCGTCCATTCACATGAAGATCATATTGTGGCGATGTGTGAGCTTGCATTAAAACGCGGTGCAAAAGTTTATTTACACGCTTTCCTTGATGGTCGTGATACACCTCCACGCAGTGCTCAACCATCTTTAGAAAAATTAGATGCATTATTTGCTCAATATCCGGGTCAAGGCCGTATCGCAACCATGATTGGTCGCTACTTTGCAATGGACCGTGACAACCGTTGGGATCGCGTTGAGCAAGCTTATCGCTTGTTAACTGAAGGCGAGGCACTGCGTACTGCGCAAACAGCAGTTGAAGGGTTGGAGTTAGCTTATGCAGCCAATGAAAATGATGAGTTTGTAAAAGCGACTCGTATTGGTGATATCGCTAAAGTTCAAGATGGTGATAGCGTTGTATTTATGAATTTCCGTGCTGACCGAGCTCGTGAAATTACTCGCGCATTTGTAGAGAAAGACTTTGCTGGTTTTGAACGTAAAGTTGTACCGAATCTTTCTAAGTTTGTGATGTTAACGCGTTATCAGGCAAGCATTGACGCACCAGTTGCATATATGCCAGAAGCCCTCAAAAACTCATTGGGTGAGTATTTATCTTCTTTAGGTAAAACCCAGTTACGTATTGCTGAAACTGAAAAGTATGCGCATGTAACATTCTTCTTTAGTGGTGGTCGTGAAGATGAATATCCGGGTGAAAAGCGTATTTTAATTCCATCTCCAAACGTTGCGACATATGACCTTAAGCCAGAAATGAGTGCTTATGAAGTCACTGATGAGTTGGTTAAAGCAATTAATTCAGGTGAATACGACTTATTGGTTGTGAACTACGCAAATGGTGATATGGTCGGTCATACGGGTGTGTTTGATGCTGCGGTTAAAGCAGTTGAAGCGGTTGATACTTGTTTAGGTCGTGTCTATGAAGCAGTTATGGCAAAAAAAGGCCATATGCTCATTACTGCTGACCATGGTAACGTTGAACAAATGCAAGACTACGAAAGTGGGCAAGTGCATACTCAACATACAACCGAGCTTGTGCCGTTTATCTATGTTGGCCCAACACAAGCAACAATTGCAGAAGGTGGTGTGCTTGCAGATGTAGCACCGACAATTCTCAATTTAATGCAGATTCCTGTTCCTGCCGAAATGCAAGGGCGTAATCTGATTACACTATCTGCATAAGTTAAAGGTGATTGGATGCTGCAACACATTAAATATAAAAAACTTATTGTAAGTATGTTGCTGTGTTGCAGCCAATTTGCTTTTGCAGCGCCAGTTGTAAAAGAAAAATTGTCACCTTTGCACTCTGATTCGGAAGAACCGGAACATAGCTATGCAGAAGTGCCGATTGAGTCTATTCAACAGTTTGTGCAAATCTATGGAATTGTTCGAGATAACTATGTAGACGTGAAGTCGGACGATGCGTTGTTTCAACAAGCTATAAAAGGGTTGGTGAGTGGGCTAGATCGTTATTCACGTTATTTATCGGCAGAAGAATATCGCCAACTGATTCAATATACTGAAGGTGATCTTGCGTCAGTTGATTTCGCATTAAGCACTGAAGCACATGCCCATAAGTGGATGATTCGTGATCTTAAAACGGGTTCAGACTCCTATAAATTAGGTTTGAGAAATGGTCAGACGATTCTAAAGATTGATAATCAAGATTTAAAAAATTTAAACCAAGATCAGGTACTCGGGCTACTTTACGGTTCTATAGGAAGTACACTTCAAGTACAAGCGGAAGAGCTAAACGGAAACATTAACTTAGTCCGTAATAAAAAAATAGAAACCGATATAGAACCTGTAATGTTGCATAATCAGGTGCTTGTACTCAAAATTAGAGTGTTCCAACAAGACACTGCTAATGAAATTAAAAGATTAATTGAAGAAAATAGTTCCCCACGTTTAAAGGCTGTTTTAATCGATTTGCGAAATAATCCGGGTGGATTGTTATCGGCAGCGGTAGAGTCAGCAGATTTGTTTTTAAATAACGGAATTATTGTTT
This sequence comes from Acinetobacter sp. 12966, assembly GCF_031196995.1. NCBI lineage: Bacteria > Pseudomonadati > Pseudomonadota > Gammaproteobacteria > Moraxellales > Moraxellaceae > Acinetobacter > Acinetobacter sp. 12966. The sequence goes on along the minus strand of NZ_JAVIMC010000090.1, from coordinate 42,239 downwards.
CAACCAAAAGCCGTTCGGAAGGTAACCAGCAGTTTCAGGCACTGCCTGGTAATGAATTTCAGAATACAAAATTAGGTATATTAATTAATCACCGTTCTGCTTCTGCGGCAGAAGTTTTTACTGCGGCCATGAAAGAACACCAGCGTGCTTGGGTGATGGGTGAAAAAAGTTATGGAAAAGGTGTAGTGCAAAAGCTATTTCCTTTGCCAAGTGGAGCAGCTCTACAGATGACGGTCTCACATTACTACACGCCAAATGGCAATATGATTGAAGGGCAGGGTATTCAACCTAATCAGGCTTATCCATTGCCAGCAGAAATGAAAGAGGACGTATATTTAGACCGCGTTGCAGATTTACTCCTAAAGAGGAAGTAACTTTTATACTTCCTCTCCCATTTCGGTATCTAAACCAAATTTTTTAAGTCGATAGCGCAAAGAACGAAATGTCATTCCTAGCTTTTTAGCTGCCAAAGTTCGATTCCAATGCGTCATGTTTAGTGCATTTAGTAAAATGTCTTTTTCGATATTTTCTAAGTAGCGTTCTAAACCTTCTATTGGAAATTTTGGATGAGTTTGAGCAGTTAGCGTTTGATTTACCTGTTTAGTTGCGATTTGCGGACTAACACTATTGCATCTAACAGGAGGTGCCAAGTGTTTCAAATCAATATATTCATCATCACTTAAAGTAATAGCTCGTTCAATCATATTTCTTAATTCACGAACATTACCCGGAAAATCTTGCTGCAATAAGTAAGTTTCAGCGCTCGCTGTTAATTGTTTGCTTGAAATTCCCCATTCCGTACAAACCTTTTGAATAAAATGATTGGCTAAGAGCAAAATATCTCCACCACGTTCACGCAGTGGTGGCAACATGATATCCATAACATGGATACGGAAGAATAAGTCCTGACGGAATTTACCTTGTTGGACTAACAAATCTAAATCTTGGTGACTCGCACTAATTACTCGAAAATCTACATCAATTTCCTGATCTGAACCGACAGGGCGAATTTTCTTCTCTTGTACCGCCCGAAGCAATTTAACCTGCATACTTAAAGGCAATTCGGCAATTTCATCTAAAAATAAACTGCCGCCATGAGCTGATAAAATCAGGCCTTGTTTGTCTTGGGTTGCTCCAGTAAAGCTCCCTTTTTTATGTCCAAAAAGTTCACTTTCCATGAGCTCAGTTGGGATTGCTCCGCAGTTAATTGCAATAAATGGCCCTTCACTGCGGTTACTTAAGCGGTGCATAAGATTAGCAACAACTTCTTTACCAGTACCAGACTCACCGGTAACAAACACAGGTGCTTGGGAGCGGGCTATTTTTTTAATAGCTGTCCGTAAGTTTTGTATAGGTGGTGAGCGCCCAATTAATAAGTCATTCTCTAGAGTTGTTTCACCGAACTCATGTTCTGGTTTTGGCTGGTTAAGCGCTTTTTTTAATAGCTGATCTAAATGAATTTGATTAATAGGTTTGCTGACAAAATCAAAAGCTCCAGCTTTTAATGCTGCAATTGCAATATCCATATTGCCGTATGCGGTTAAAACAGCAATGGGTGTGTGAGGGTAAGTTTGAGAAACATGTTTAACCAATTCCAAACCACTACCATCGGGTAAGTTTAAATCGGTCAAGCACGCATCGTAATGAAATTGAGTAAAGAGTTGTTTGGCCTGTTCAACCCGATAAGCAAGATGTGTCTTAATCCCCATTCGTGCAAGAGTCATTTGCATTAAAAGGCACAAATCTTCTTCATCGTCTACAAGCAAAACGAGTGGTTGCTGTTCTGCCATTTCCCCAAAAACCTAATAAAAAATCAATATATTATTGAGCATTCTATTCTGAAGCATGCCCCTTGTTTTTGCTCTACATAAGTGAGCTTTGCATGGTTTGCCTCACAAAAACTATGAGACAAATATAATCCTAAACCAGTTCCATTAATTTCGGTACTAAAAAATGGTTTAAATAATTGAGATATATCACGTTTTGAAACACCTTCACCGTAATCGATCACATCAATATAAATTTTATTTGTTTGTGAATGGATATTGATCAGAACATAGGGAGAGTCGGGTGCATTGTGGCGTAGAGCATTTCTAACAAGATTAATGAGTACTTGTCTGAGTTGCTTTTCATCAAACAATAGTTTTAAGGATAAATCAGAACTTTTAAACTGGATCGCATGTTTAACATCAGATAAATCTTCATCTAATAACGTTTTTATGAAGTCGTTTAGTTCAATCTGGATTGGATACGTTCTTTCACTGCGGGCAAGTCCTAACGTGTCTTGAACAATACTATCAATGCGTTTCGTTTGCTTGCTAATCATATTGCGCAAAGTGTTTTGCTGTTCCGCGTCACTATCTTTGAGTAATTCATTCGCTTGAACAATGGCTGCAAGAGGATTACGGATCTCATGTGCAATACTTGCTGAGAGTTGCCCTAAAGCGGCAAGTTTGAGTTGTTGAGCTTGCTGATTAATCTGCTGTGCATCTTGTAAAATGAGGAGTGTTAATGCTTGCTGTGGTACCAAAAGGTGTTGCACTTTAATATTAATAGAATAAGCCGACAGTTGAGATTCAAAAATAAATCGATCACCTTCTTTTAAATGATCAAACTTAAGAATTTCAAATAAGTCAGCATGCCATTTTGCTAAGGGATATTTTTCACTGGCAAATTGAGGTGGAATTCCTAAAAGAGAGCAGGCGGCTGGATTACTTAAAACAATGTCGTAGTTTTCATCTAGAACTAAATAGCCCTCTTCAATTTGTTCCAAGATATAGCGGTTAATATTTTGTAGTTGATAGAGTTCTATTGATTGATGGAAAGTTAGTGCTTCAAGTAGTTTAAAGCGCTGGACTGCAATTTGTCCGATTCCGTGTACTACAAAAAATAAGAAGGCCAATAAGGCGCTATTACCAATCGTATTTAAATTATTGTAGTCAAATAAACTGCCAACGAAGCGTTGGTAAATAACCGCAATGACTGCAAGTAATGTAATGAGTAAAGACATTCTTGCGCTAAGTAAAATCGCCGAAGTAAATATGGCAATAACATAGAGCAAGCTGAGTTGAAGATTTGGTTCACCTACAGAAAATGTAAGTAAACTCAGACAGATAATATCAACTACAAAAAATAAAATGAGCTGCCTTGTTGCCTGAGTGGCAATAAACTTAAAGCATAAAAGTTGAAGTAGGCTTAAGAGCGAATAGCCGAGTAGTGTATAAGAATATAAAGCGGGTTGTTGTAGGCTATTGTCGATTTGAGCATCGGTTAAAACCAAAATAATATTCAGACTAACCGCAATAATAAGGCGATATAAACCATACCACGTGCCCAAACGAAATATCGTATGGGACAAGGATGAGTTTAAGGGAAATTGCATGTAAGTCTGATTAAGGTTTGATCAGACCGTAACGAATCGCGAGATGAGTTAGTTTAACATCACTATCAATGGCTAGCTTTTCAAAAATACGGTAGCGGTAAGTATTCACTGTTTTGACACTTACAAAAAGTTTGTCTGCAATTTCTTGAGCGCTAATACAATTTACAACCATCATTGCAACTTGCATTTCTCGTTCAGATAGTGAGTCAAAAGGCGATTGTTGTGTATCGGATAAATATGAGCTCGCTAATTGCTCGGCAATATCGGCGCTGAAGTATTTGCCACCTTGCATCACTTTATTAATTGCGCGAACCATTTCTGTAATTGGAGCACCTTTGGTAATGTAACCTTTAGCTCCTGCTTTAAGCAACAGAGATGGGTAAGGTTCTTCTGCTAAGCCACTGACTGCAATCACTTTTGTATCTGGTGCGGTTTGTAGTAAACGGCGGGTTGTTTCTACGCCACCGATGCCAGGCATGTTGACATCAAGTAGCACAACTTGAGGATGTTTCTGACGAACAATAGCAATTGCTTCTTCACCCGATTCGGCTTGTCCAATGACCTCTACATCGGCATGATCTTCTAACATACGGCAGATACCTGTACGTACAAGTTCATGGTCATCCACAACTAAAACTGTAATCAAGAAGACCTCCTTTCTTTCAAAAAACAAGTTTTTTGTTACATAAAGCAAAATTAGCTTGCAATGGAATGACAAAATTAGCAATCCTATTCTCATATAGTGAGCGAATAGTTGTGCACAATTGTGTCGGTAAAAGCGTTATACCTTATCCCTCAAATGTAAGGCATAATGATAGTAAGCGCAAATGTGTATCACCCTGAGTCGAGTATTGTGCCGTGAAAAATTCTAAAAAGTCTTTAATGCATGTGCTAAGCATGTCTATTTTGCTTAGTTTGAGTTCAACAAGCTTTGCAGAACTCGTCAATAACCCGTCCTCAGGGAATAGTGGTACTGCAAGCTTAAATTGGTCAGCAGCGGATGCTAGTCAATTTTTAAATGATGAAGATGATGCACCAACTCCGCAAGGTTCAACATCTGTAACTACAACTTTGCGTGGCAGTAATGCGCCAAAAGTTATTAGCTCTACTCCTAGAGTTGCTCCAATCCGTGATACCGTGGGTTATAACGCCCAGCCGAGTGTCAGTGCACGTGCGGCACTTGTGATGGATGCGCAAACTGGTGAAGTGCTTTACAGTAAAAATACAAACGCTTCTGTGCCAATTGCTTCTATTACCAAATTGATGACAGCAGTTGTAACCGCAGATGCACGTTTGAACATGTCAGAAGAAATTACACTTGAGCAAATTGATTTTGCTGGTGCTGGTGGGAAAAACTCAAGTTCAACCTTACGTGTTGGCGACAAGATGAACCGTGCAGAAGTTCTTTTGTTTGCTTTAATGAAATCTGAAAACCCAGCAGCGGCTGCTTTAGCGCGTACTTATCCAGGTGGTCGTCCTGCATTCGTAGCTGCAATGAATGCTAAAGCACGTGCACTAGGTATGACGGCTACCCATTATATTGAATCTACGGGCTTACATCCGCAAAATGTATCTTCAGCACGTGATTTAGGTATTTTGGTAAGTACAGCATCTCAATATGGCTTGATTCGTCAATTCTCAACTACACCGACTTATGACTTTAACTTGGGGTATCGCGTGTTGAAATCTAACAACACAAATGCTCTAGTTCGTAATGGTGGTTGGAATATTAACTTGTCTAAAACTGGATATATTAATGAAGCAGGTCGCTGTGTTGTGATGCACACGACTGTAAATTCACGTCCGGCAGTCATTGTATTACTTGGTGAACCAAGTACACAGGCACGTAATAATGATGCAACTAACTTATTGGGTTGGTTAAGCAATTTACCAAAACGTATTTAATTTCAATATTCTAAAAAACGCTTCTATCAAGAAGCGTTTTTTTTTATGGCTATAAAAAGACATAAAAAACGGCTGTATTAAACAGCCGTTTTTTGAAAAATCAGATCTTACATATTAGATAAAATAGAATCTTTTACTTGGTCCATTGTTGCATCAATTGATAACATAACTGCATCAGCACATTGTTTGATTGCAGTGTCAGGATCTTTCAAGCCATTACCAGTTACTGTACATACAATTACAGAACCTTCAGCAATTTTACCCGCTTTAATATCACGGATCGCACCGCCGATAGAAGCAGCAGACGCTGGCTCAACAAATACACCTTCATACATAGAAAGTAAGCGTTGAGCTTCTAAAATTTCGCTGTCTTGAAGTTCATCAAACCAGCCTTTAGAGTCACGTACTACAGCTTTTGCATGGTTCCAGCTTTGTGGATTACCAATACGGATTGCAGTTGCAACAGTTTCAGGGCTTTCAACTGGAGCACCACGTAAGAATGGAGCTGCGCCAGAAGCTTGGTAACCCACCATTGTTGGTAAGCCTTCTGGTTTTGGACCAGTGAATTGATCAGTAGCAGCATCATAAATCACTTGTTCAAACTGATCAGCAGGTTGGTTTGCTACAGCTTCGGTATAACCCATCCAGTGAGCAGTGATGTTACCTGCGTTACCTACAGGTAAGCAGTGGTAATCAGGTGCGCGGCCTAAAGCTTCAACGATTTCATAAGCAATAGTCTTTTGACCTTGCAAACGGTAAGGGTTGATTGAGTTTACAATCGTTACAGGCGCTTGATCAGCGACTTCTTTTACAAGACGCATACCATCATCAAAGTTACCACGAATTTGCATAGTGATCGCACCATACATCATCGCTTGTGCCATTTTACCCATCGCAATTTTGCCTTCTGGAATCAAAACAAATGCTTTGATACCAGCACGTGCAGCATAGGCAGCAGCAGCAGCAGAAGTGTTACCAGTAGATGCGCAGATAATCGCTTTAGAGCCTTCTTCAACTGCTTTGGTTACAGCCATGGTCATACCACGGTCTTTAAATGAACCAGTTGGGTTTAAACCCTCGTATTTCACATAAATTTCAACATCTTTGCCAATAATACGTGGAATATTCTCAAGTTTAATGAGTGGGGTGTTGCCTTCACCCAAAGAGATAGCACGAGTAGTTGCCGAAACTGGCAAACGGTCACGATAACGATCTACAAGACCAGTATAACGATTGGCATTAGACATGATGGTGTTCCAATTAGAGATGAAGCGGGAGAGGGAATCTTTCCCTCAACCTGATTAACTATCGAGCGATTCTAAACGAATTCTTACGATTTCGCCACGAATTGCAGGTAATGCTTGAATTTGTGCAAGAGCATCATCCATTTTTGATTCAACGATTGGATCGGTCAGAATCACGATTGGAATAAGGTCTTTTAAACGAGATTGTTGCATGATCGCATCAATACTAATTCCAGCGCGACTTAAGATGGTAGTTACATCTGCAAGTACGCCAGTTTGGTCTTCTGCATTTAAGCGGATGTAATAACCTGTGGTCATTTCTTCACGGCTTAAAATTGGCACATTGGTTAATGCTTCAAAAGCCAACTGAGGAATTGTGCCTGCACCGTCTTCGGTATAAGAGATGTCACGGACAATATCAATAACATCAGCAACAACCGCAGAAGCTGTAGGACCTGCGCCTGCACCCGCGCCGTAATAGAGTGTTGGACCTACGGCATTTGCCTGAACTAAAACAGCATTTTTAACACCGTTTACATTCGCAATAAGCTGTTCATCTGGAATAAGTGTTGGGTGAACACGTAACTCAATACCTTTTTCAGCACGACGTGCAATACCGAGATGTTTAATGCGGAAACCAAGATCTTCTGCATATTTCACATCTTGTGCAGTGATTTTGCTGATACCTTCGGTATAAACCTTATCAAATTGAAGAGGAATACCAAACGCACAAGACGCTAAAATGGTAAGTTTATGCGCAGCATCAATACCTTCAACGTCAAAAGTTGGGTCTGCTTCTGCATAACCGAGTTCTTGAGCTTCTTTTAATACATCATCAAATGCACGACCTTTCTCACGCATTTCAGTCAGAATAAAGTTACCTGTACCATTAATAATACCTGCCAACCATTCGATATGGTTGGCAGCAAGACCTTCACGGATCACTTTAATAATTGGAATACCGCCAGCAACTGCTGCTTCATAAGCAATTTGCACAGCATTGTCTTCTGCTGCTTTAAATAATTCATTGCCATGTTCAGCGAGTAACGCTTTGTTTGCAGTCACGACTTGTTTGCCGTGTTTGATCGCTTCCATGATAACTTCGTAAGCAGGGTGGATCCCACCCATAACTTCAACAACGACATCAACGTCTGGTTGACGAACGATGTCAAGTAAATCGGCGCTTTGTTTAATCCCTTCCAATTCAAGATCTGGACGAGGGCGGCGTGTTCCAACGTGGGTAATTTGAATTTCTCGACCGGTGCGACGTTTAATTTCAGCGGCATTTTCTTGTAGTAGTTTAAGGGCTCCTCCACCTACGGTTCCTAGACCGAGTATTGCCAGGCGAACTGGTTTCACGTCACACTCCATTCATCATTTAATCATTTAGTTGAAGCTAGATCATAGCTAAAAAAAACGCCAGACTCTAGCGCTTTTAGTGCTTGTTCAATGAATTAGAGTGCGATGTTTGGAAAAGAAGAGTAGATCAGTCTTTAAACAGAGGTTGTTTGAATATTAATTATTGAAAAAACAAAGCGCTGCAATCAGAGCAGCGCTTTTTAAAAGAGATAGATGATTAATCATTCACCAGCTTAAAGGATGTTATTTATCCAGACGTTTAATTAATTCATCTGGTGTTAGGTATCCACCTAAGTACTCGCCATCAACATTGTAAATAGCTGGTGTTCCATTTACACCCATGTTTAAGCCAAGTTGATATTGTTCACGCACAGGGTTTTTACATTGAGCAGGTGGGATATTAATACCTTGTACTGCTTGGTTAAAGGCAGCTTTACGGTCTGCACTACACCATACAGCTTCCATGGTCGGCATAAATTGTTCACCGCGTGGCCAAGCGATATAACGTACCTCAATACCTTTTTCATTAATTTCAGGTAAATGCTCATGTAATTTATGGCAATAAGGACAGCTTGCATCGGTAAACACATAAATCACATGTTTAGCCTTACCACCTTTAGCTGGGTAGACAATCAAATCTTCATTTTTTAAAGCAGCCAGATGCTTTTTATTTTCTGAAGCTTGAAGATTATCGCCAATATTATGCAGTTCTTTACCGCCTAAACGAATGACATCACCTTGAATCAGGTATTTACCATCGCTGGTTGTATAAATCGACGTCATCCCTTCGAGATTTACCCAATATAAGTTAGGCACTTCAGTAGGCTTGATATCTAGAATTTTGGCGTTGATGTTTGCATTCTTAAATTGTTTTTGCAAAGTTTCAATTAAACGCTGTTTCTCATTGCGTTCAATGATGGTTGAAGCTTCCCCAGTAGCAGGTGCGGTCGCAGTGAGCGCATCTTCTTTTTGTGGTTTGTTTTCTTTAGAACAAGCACTGAATAACAGGCTAGAGGCCAACGCACAGGCAAGAAAAAGTTGAGATCGGGTAAAAGACATAGATAACCCTTATTTCATCAGTATTTATAGTCAGAAGCTGCTAAGCATAACAAAAAATCTAGTGTGTATTGTTAAAACTTTCTTAACCTTTGTGAACGAAATCAATTGATTGTTGGGTGTATTTAAAATAATAAGTTTTAAATTTTTTAACCTCTAGGATGATGTTTTTCATGCAATTGTTGCATTCTTACTTGTGCTACATGTGTATAAATTTGAGTAGTTGATAGGTCACTATGGCCCAGTAACATTTGTACTACGCGTAAATCGGCGCCGTGATTGAGCAGGTGTGTTGCAAAGGCGTGACGTAAGGTGTGAGGTGATAGTTCAGCTTGAATATTGGCTTGAAGCGCGTAACGCTTAATGGCATACCAGAAGTTCTGACGGCTCATAATCCCGCCATGCTGAGTTAAAAATAGGTAGTCGGTTGAACTTTTATAAAGTTGAGGCCGAGCATCCTGTAAGTAGCGTTCTACCCATTCACAAGCAAATTGGCCTAGCGGGACCAAACGCTCTTTATTACCTTTACCAGTAATTCTTAAATAGCCTTGTTTTAGGTTAATAAGTTCTAGGCGTAAGTTCAGCAGTTCTGAAACACGTAAACCACATGCGTAAAGAACTTCAAACATTGCCCGATCACGCAAACCCAGTGCCGTATCAATATCAGGAGCCTGAATCAGTGCTTCGACATCTTCTTCTGATAAATCTTTGGGTAAGGCTCTGCCAATTTTGGGAGAATGATGGGTTGCTACAGGATTATCGCTTCGTAATTTCTGTTCACGTAAAAATTTGTAAAACTGGCGTAGAGCAGATAAGCAGCGGGCAATCGAGCGCGGGCTTTTTCCAACTTTAGTCAACTCAATCAAAACATCAGCGATATCATCACTAGTCCACTCTGGGAGAGCTGATTTTTTATGAAGTTCACTGCATTGAATGAGGTCGGATAAATAAGCATTACGTGTATGTGGACTTACCGTCTGAGCAACGAGGTAGTCGCGAAAACCTTGTAAAAAGCTTAAATGTTCAGGTATTTGAACAGGGCTTGGAATACGCGGTTTTTTATTCAACATACACTACATCCTCTAAACCTCTGTACTTTAAAAGAAACTTTAAGGTTTGTCGATTAAACTGAATAAGAAGTGAAATTTAACCTTATTTGGTAATTATTCTCATTTATATGTATACTATTAAAAAAGGTTTAGGATCGGATGCGGTGCGTTTATCAGCTTTAAAAGTGAAGCAAGCGGCGACCATCACCAAAGTGAATCGGATAGAACTAGAGTCCGAGCAACAAGATTTGGTCGCAATTCGTTTGGAAAGTCTGGGCTTTGTACCGGGCACACGAGTGGAAGTGATTACCAAAGGTGTTTTTGGTGGTGATCCGATCTTGATCCAAATAGGCTTTACTCGTTTCGCTTTACGTAAAGCAGAAGCGGAAAAAATTGAAATTCAAGTAGAAGAAGGAGTACCCGCATGAGTGATGCGTTACGTATTGCCCTTGTGGGAAACCCTAACTGTGGTAAAACCTCTCTTTTTAACCATTTAACTGGAACTCGACAAAAAGTTGCAAACTATGCGGGCGTAACGGTCGAGCGTAAGGTTGGTCATTTTCAGTTGCCTTCAGGTCGAGCTGTGCGTGTACTCGATTTACCGGGTACATATAGTCTTAATGCAACCAGTCCTGATGAAGTGATTACCCGTGATGTTTGCTTGGGTAAAATTGCAGAAGAGGGGCAGCAAGATGCCTTTTTATGTGTGGTTGATGCAACTAACTTAAAATTGCATTTAGGGCTAGTGCTCGAAATGATCGAGCTAGGTCGTCCGATTTTACTTGTACTGAATATGATGGATGAAGCGCGTCGTCGTGGTATCCAAATTAATACTCAAAAGCTGTCCCAGCGTTTGGGCGTACCTGTTGTTGAAACAGTTGCTGTCCGTAATGCGGGTATTGAAAATTTATTACACGCCCTTGATCAAGAAAAATACAGTGTGCCACAAACCGAACTGAGTGGTTTAACTGGGACTCATCATCAGAAAATCGATATGATTTTTAAAGATGTTGTTCATTATGTTGATCAGGGTGATAAGCGGACTGATTTTCTAGATCGGATTTTCTTACATCCAGTTTTAGGTTTACTTAGCCTTGCCATCATGATGTTTATTGTGTTCCAAGCAGTTTTTGCATGGGCAGCTCCTTTTATGGACGGTATTGAGGGCTTCTTCGGCTGGCTGGGTGAAGTAATAGGAAGTGTGATTACGCAGCCACTACTGCATAGTCTGGTTGTCGACGGAATTATTGCGGGTGCAGGTGGCGTAGTTGTGTTCTTGCCACAAATTTTGATCTTGTTCTTCTTCATTTTGGTATTAGAAGAATCGGGCTATTTACCGCGTGCAGCATTCTTGCTTGATAAATTAATGTTCCAAGCTGGCTTAAGTGGTCGTGCTTTCATTCCTTTACTTTCAAGCTTTGCTTGTGCAGTACCGGGGATTATGGCAACGCGTAGTATTAGTGACCCTCGTGATCGTTTTACGACCATTATGGTTGCGCCTTTAATGACCTGTTCGGCACGTTTACCGGTCTATGCCTTGCTGATTGCTGCCTTCATTCCAGAGAAAATGGTCTGGGGTATTTTTAACCTGCAAGGTTTAGTGCTTTTCGGTCTGTATATGGCTGGTATTGTGAGTGCTCTTTGCGTTTCATTTTTAATGAAGTTTTTGCAAAAAGATAAATCACAGCATGCTTTACTGCTAGAGCTGCCAAGTTATCGTTTCCCTGATTTAAAAAGTGTGGGAATCGGTTTATTGGATCGTGCAAAGATCTTCTTGAAACGCGTCGGTGGAATCATTTTTGCGCTCTCTATTTTGCTTTGGTTCTTGTGTACTTTTCCGCAGCCACCAGAAGGGGCGACATTACCTGCCATAGATTATAGTTTTGCAGGTATGCTCGGGCATCTTATACAACCTTTATTTGCTCCAATTGGTTTTAACTGGCAAATCTGTATTGCTTTAATTCCAGCTATGGCAGCTCGTGAAGTGGTAGTTGCGGCATTAGGTACAGTTTATGCCTTGTCTGCAACAGATGATGATGCTGTGGCACAAGGTTTGTCCCATCTGATTAGTGCAGATGGAACAGGTTGGTCTTTGGCAACAGGTTTATCGCTTTTAGTGTGGTTCATTTATGCTCCACATTGTTTGGCAACATTGGCAACGGTACGCCGTGAAACAGGTTCATGGAAACATGTTGCAGCTATGACTGCATATCTGTTTGGTTTAGCTTATTTTGCATCGTTTGTTACCTATCAAATTGCTTCCCACTATTGGGGCTAAGGCAATAAAGGAGGTTGTATATGGTTCAATATCTGATTATTGCGGTTTTAGTGATTTGGAGTGCTGTAGTTGTTTTTAAGAAAGTATTTCCGAAAACAGCAAATTTAGTCTTTTCTTCACTCTCTGCATTTTGCGAAAAGCAGGGTTGGGCAACTTTGGCAAAGTGGCTTAAACCGAAAATGACCTTTGGTTGTGCTGGCGGTTGTGGTTGTTCAAGCGAAGATAAACCTACGAATACAGTTCAAGAAATTAAGCCGATTAAATGGCAGTAGATTCAGTATTTCTTGTTTCGTTTAAAAAGCCATCATATTGATGGCTTTTTTACGCACTGACACAAAAAAAGATGAATAAAGTTCAAACTGAAAAAGCATTCAAAACAGCAAAGTGCTAACATTTTTGCCATTCTGTCGATTGATAAATTGTGGGGCAAAAATGTTAATACAACGTGGTGGGTTAAAAGTTGTAGCAGGCTTGGGAATATCAGGCGTTTCTGCTGTAAATTTCTTGCATGAACAAGGCTACCAAGTTGCAGTAACAGACTCTCGTCCCACGCCACCAGGGCATGATCAGATTCCGGCAGGAGTAAAGACAAGTTTCGGTCAACTTGACCAAGAATTATTATTACAAGCAGAAGAAATTATTTTAAGTCCAGGCCTTGCACCTCAATTACCGGAAATTCAGGCAGCTATTGCTAAGGGTATTTCTGTGGTAGGGGATATTCAATTATTACGCCGTGCAACCGATGTGCCTATTGTGGCTATTACTGGCTCTAATGCGAAAAGTACAGTAACGACTTTAATTGGCTTAATGGCTAAAGATGCGGGTAAGAAAGTTGCTGTAGGTGGCAATCTTGGACGCCCAGCTCTAGATTTATTAAAAGATCAACCTGAATTAATTGTACTTGAGCTATCAAGTTTTCAGCTAGAAACCACGTCTCATTTGAATGCTGAAGTTGCTGTGGTTCTCAATATGAGTGAAGATCACTTAGATCGTCACGGCAATATGTTGGGTTACCATCAAGCAAAACACCGTATTTTCCAAGGTGTTAAAAAAGTAGTATTTAACCGTGATGATGCTTTAAGTCGTCCTCTTGTTCCAGATACCACGCCAATGCAAAGCTTTGGTTTAAATGCACCAGATTTAAATCAATATGGTGTTTTAAGAGATGGTGATGGCACGCTTTGGCTTGCGCGTGGTTTACAGCGTTTAATTAAAAGCTCAGATTTATATATTCAAGGCATGCATAACGCAGCAAATGCTTTAGCTTGTCTCGCATTAGGAGAGGCAATAGGCCTGCCTATGGAATCTATGCTTGAAACCTTAAAACAATTTAAAGGCTTAGAGCATCGCTGTGAATATGTAAAGACTGTGCATGATGTACGTTATTACAATGACTCTAAAGGCACCAACGTTGGTGCTACGCTTGCAGCGATTGATGGTTTAGGCGCTGCCATTGAGGTTAAAAAAGGTAAAGTTGCCTTGATTTTAGGCGGGCAAGGTAAAGGTCAGGATTTTGGACCATTACGTTCTTCTATCGAAAAATATGCCAAAGTTGTGGTATTGATTGGTGAGGATGCTCCGGTTATTGAACAAGCAATTCAAGGTGCAACCAAAATTTTACATGCAGCAACGCTTAAAGAAGCTGTAGAGCTGTCTCAACGTGAAACTCAGGCCGAAGATGTGGTGTTGTTATCACCAGCATGTGCAAGTTTTGATATGTTTAAAAGTTATAATGACCGTGGTCAGCAGTTTGTTGCCTGCGTCAATTCGTTGGTTTAAAGAAAACATGATTAGGAATGTAGTATGGCAGGCTTAGCTCAGACCACAATCCAGAAAATCAATCATTGGTATGAACGGATATTGCCTAAATGGCCAGCGGAAGTGACGCCACGTAATGTCCTGATTTTCTGTGTCGTTGCATTATTGTGTATCGGTTCCGTGATGGTTGCATCTGCTTCGATGCCCTATGCTGAATATATGCATGAAAACCCGTTTCACTATGTGATTCGTCATGGTATTTCGATTGTCGCTGCGGGTGTGGTGGCTTATTTGACCTATCGAATATCACTAAATACGTGGTTTAAAAATACCTTCCCGCTGTGGTTATTAACCATGGTTCTGTTGCTTGCTGCTTTGGTAGTGGGTTCGGAAGTCAACGGTTCTACACGTTGGATTAAGATCGGTGGCTTTACCTTGCAGCCAACCGAGGTTGCCAAAGTCATGATGGCGATCTTTACCGCAGACTACGTTGTACGCCGTGCCAAAGAGGTTCGTACTCATTGGAAAGGCTTATTGCGTTTAAGTGGGGTTATGGCAATCACGGTTGGTTTAATTATTGCTGAGCCTGACTTGGGAGCAACTGTCGTTATTGTCATGATGATGGTTGGGGTGTTCTTTTTAGCGGGTGCGCCGCCAACTCAGTTCTTAATCATGCTTGGCGCGATTGTCACGGGTATCGTGTTTTTGATCTTATTTGAACCATACCGTTTCCAGCGTTTGATCTCGTTTACTGACCCATGGGCAGATCCATTAGGTGTAGGTTATCAGTTATCAAATGCACTAATGGCTTTTGGTCGTGGTGAATGGTTTGGTACAGGCTTAGGTCACAGTGTACAAAAACTATCTTATTTACCTGAAGCGCATACTGACTTTATGTTGGCAGTGCTAGGTGAAGAATTTGGTTTCGTGGGTATTTCTATTGTTATTGGCTTGTCTTTCTTGATGCTAGCATGTTGTATCAAAATTGGTCACCGTGCTTTGAAACATCATTACCTTCGTGCAGGCTATTTAGCTTACGGCATTAGTATTATTTTCTTGCTTCAGATTTTGGTAAATGCGGGCATGAATATGGGTTTAATGCCGACGAAAGGTTTGACTTTGCCATTCATTAGTTATGGTGGTACGTCTTTAATGATGTGTGCAGCGATGATTAGCTTAATCTTAAAGATTGATGCATCAACACAAGAAGTCAACCCAGAACGAGAAGAGTCAAACTTCTAATTACTATAAATAATAAAAAAGCCCGATATCAAATCGGGCTTTTTTATTATTTATAAATATGTGCCGCTGAGCTCTTGGACATGAGGAATCAAATCAACATTCCACTGCGCTACAGCCTGTTTGAGCATCGCTCTAGGCTGATCTAAATCAACGTTGGGTTGTCCCAAGGCCAGTATTGCTTTTTGAAGTAATTCAGGCGCTTTTGATAAATCGAGTGCTTGGGCTAGATTTTGTTTAGAGAGCTTTTGCCCTTGGTCATTCATTGCAAGGGGAAGGTGCATATAGCTTAGTTGAGGATAACCTAGAAGCTGGCCTAACCAAATCTGACGTTCGGTGTTATCTAATAAGTCCGCGCCTCGAACGACATGGGTAATACCTTGTAGATAATCATCCACAACGACCGCAAGTTGATAGTTAATAATTCCATCACGGCGCTTAAGAACAAAATCTCCAAGATCGTGTTGTAGATTAGAGCAATGACGTCCTTGCAATCGATCATCAAAACAGATCTGCTGATCTTGAACTTTTACCCGAATCGCTTGACCTTGAAAATCAAGATTGAGATCGCGGCAAGTACCTGCATAGATTGCATTTGAACCAAGCATTTTGCGGGTACATTGACATGCATAGATAAGACCTTCTCTTTTGAGTTGGTCTAATACGCTTTCATAAATGTCTAAACGATTTTTTTGAAAGATGATCTCTGTATCGGGTTCGAACTGGAAGGCTTCAAGTGATGTGAGAATATGCTCTTCGCTGCCAGGATAAATACGAGGAATATCTGTATCTTCGACACGAACGAGCCATTTGCCTTGATGGGCTTTTGCATCGCAATAGCTGGCAACAGCAGTAATGAGTGATCCAAAATGCAAAGGGCCGGTTGGCGATGGCGCAAACCGACCTGAGTATGAAAAGCTAGGCTTTTCTTGAGTAGCTACAGCGGTCATATTAACCGTTATTTTGCTTCTCTTTAATTTCTGCCAAAGTTTTGCAGTCAATACATAACGTTGCAGTTGGACGCGCTTCTAAACGACGTAAGCCGATTTCAATACCACAAGTTTCACAGAAACCGTAGTCTTCATTCTTAATAGCTTCCATAGATTGTTCGATTTTACGAATTAACTTACGTTCACGGTCACGTGTACGTAATTCAATTGCAAATTCTTCTTCTTGGGTCGCACGGTCGTTTACATCTGGCAGTGCAGTTGATTCGTCTTGCATCGTATTTAAAGTACGATCAACTTCAGACATTAATTCAGCTTTCCATGCTTGCAGAATTTGTCGGAAATGCTCGAGCTGTCCTTCAGACATGTACTCTTCATTTTTCTTAGGTTGATAAGGTGCAATACCAAATAAACTTGCAGTTGTGCCTATGTCAGAAGTTTTAGGTTTCACTTTACGTGCACGTTTTGCAGAAGCTTTGTCACCTTCCACTACAACTTCTGTATGTTCATCCAAAACTTGGTTGTGGTTGTCATTCGCCATAATAGGGCATTCCTCATCATACACGTATTATCTATACGCAAAAAATATGGTGATATGCAAGTGTTTTTATAGAAAACCATCGATGGGATTTTCCCATCGGGTCGTCATCATATAGATTTTTCCTGCAAGATGATAGTCATTCCGCCCCGTAAATATTTTCAAAACGTGTTTGCCCCAGTCATAATTATATATAAGCATATAAGAAATAGGGCTAATAGCCTGAAATATCAGTGTTTATATGGCCATGAAAATTTTCAAGACGGAAGACTTCTGTTTCAAAACTACCATCGTTTTTTAGACGAATGTAACGGTAGCCGGGAGCATTTTGATCGAGTGCAAAATCATTACTAAAGGGTTTAAACTGAACACTTGTCGAAGGTGTAGAGAAAAATTCGACCCCTTGCCAAATGTTGATTGAGTCTTGATGAACATGCCCGCAGACCAAAGCTTTTACATTTTTAAACGGCGTTAATGCTGTAAGTAAAGCATTAGAATTTTGTAACTTGTGATGATCAATCCATTTTGACTTCATGGCAAAAGGGTGGTGATGACAAGCCAGCAAAATCGGGTTATCTGCATACTCTTCAAGTAAAGCCGTTAAGTTCTCTAGCTGTTCTGCTGATAGATGTCCATCAATATGACCTTTTACCGCACTATTTAATAGAATAATCCGCCAGTTCCCTAAGCAAATGACCACAGGTTCCTGATGATTCTCTTTATGCAATGGAAAATGGTCAACATTGTCATGATTACCTAAGGTCTGAAAAAAGGGCAGACCAAGCGTTTGCATATATTGAATATAACGTTTGTAGGTAATAGGCGTTGGTGCCTGAGCTAGGTCCCCGGTATGGATAATTGCATCAGTTTCAGGATGTTTATTAAGTATCTGTTGAATAATGGCGTGAAAGCTTTCTTCAGGATTCATACCCACAAATTCTAAATGCGGATACTCCAATAGGTGGGTATCGGTAATTTGTATAATGACATGGTCTTTTTGTGAAAGTGTTGAGACTTGAAAAGTCACCGTCCTACCTCTTCGGGTTTATTATCGTTTTGCTGTGTTGGGCCAGCCATTGTAATGCCATAATGACAGGAGCATTTCTTAAACGTCCGCTGTCGAGTAGAGTCTGGATTTCACTATAATTAAATAAGTGCAATTGAATATTTTCCCCCTCATCATCTACGCCAAAAACACCCCCTTCAGCGGGTAATTCAGTTTCGGCAACATAGAGATGAAATAACTCTGAGCAAGCACCAGCTGACGGGTAAAAGCTAAATAGATGCTCTAAATTTTGAACTTCGCAACCTGATTCTTCAAGGCTCTCTCGTCGAATACAACTTTCTGGTGATTCATCACCATCTAGCACGCCTGCAATTATTTCTAACTGCCACGGTGATTGAGCATCATCTAAAGCCCCAACACGGAACTGTTCAATCAGAGCAAACTGTTGTTTTTGATCGTTGTAGAGTAGTACGCCAGCTGCTTCAGGCCGATGAACGAGTTCACGCTGCAATACATGAGTATATTCAGATTGATTAAATAGACGATGTCGAAGGCTGACTTTTTCAACTTGAATAAAACCACGGAATAGAGATTCACGTGATGTTACTTCGACATCTTTAGATGTATAACTTGGACGTTCAACAATACTCATGATTCGATCAGGACGAAATCTATTTATTTCATCCTAACCGAGAATCAGGGCTAGGCAAGTGTTTTTTTTGAATATTTACACTTTATGATACAGTTTTTGACCTTGCTCCTGATAAACCTCTTTCATCGCTTTGAGGCCTTCTTCAACCTCTGAATCGTTATTGGTGAGGTTGTTGGCATAGTCGCGTACATTCTGAGTGATTTTCATTGAACAGAATTTTGGACCACACATTGAGCAGAAGTGTGCAGATTTATGAGCCTCTTTTGGTAAGGTTTCATCGTGCATACTACGTGCTGTATCAGGGTCTAGACTTAGGTTGAACTGATCATCCCAACGGAATTCAAAACGAGCTTTTGATAAGGCATTATCGCGAACTTGAGCACCCGGATGCCCTTTCGCAAGATCGGCAGCATGTGCTGCAAGCTTGTAGGTAATAATTCCGTCTTTAACATCTTTTTTGTTTGGTAAACCTAAGTGTTCTTTTGGTGTCACATAACAAAGCATCGCTGTGCCGTACCAACCAATCATGGCTGCACCAATTGCAGAAGTAATGTGGTCATAACCCGGAGCGATATCTGTTGTTAATGGTCCAAGCGTATAGAATGGTGCTTCTTTACACACTTCTAACTGAAGGTCCATGTTTTCTTTAATCATGTGCATTGGTACATGACCAGGGCCTTCAATCATGACTTGAACATCGTGTTCCCATGCACGGTGAGTCAGTTCACCTAATGTTTTGAGTTCGCTGAACTGTGCTTCGTCATTTGCATCTTGGATACAGCCAGGACGTAAGCCATCACCTAAGCTAAATGAAACGTCATAAGCCTTCATGATTTCACAGATTTCATCGAAATGTGTGTATAGGAAGTTTTCTTCATGATGTGCTAGACACCACTGCGCCATGATTGAACCACCACGAGATACAATACCTGTTAAACGGTTTGCTGTAAGTGGTACATAGCGAAGTAATACACCAGCGTGAATTGTGAAGTAGTCAACACCTTGCTCGGCTTGTTCAATTAGTGTGTCTTTGAAGATTTCCCAAGTTAAGTCCTCTGCGACGCCATCAACTTTTTCAAGTGCTTGATAGATTGGCACGGTACCGATTGGAACAGGTGAGTTACGAATAATCCATTCACGTGTTTCATGAATGTTTTTACCTGTCGACAAATCCATAATGGTGTCGGCACCCCAACGCGTTGCCCAAGTCATTTTCGCAACTTCTTCATCAATTGAAGAGCCAAGCGCTGAGTTACCAATGTTGGCATTAATTTTAACCAAGAAGTTACGACCAATAATCATTGGTTCAAGTTCTGGGTGATTAATGTTTGCAGGAATGATCGCACGACCTTCAGCAACTTCTTGGCGAACAAATTCAGGTGTAATTTCTTTTAAGTTTTTTGCACCGAAATTTTGTCCAGCATGTTGACGCATATCAACACCTTCACGCTGGCGTTGATTTTCACGAATTGCAATATATTCCATTTCAGGTGTGATAATACCTTGCTTGGCATAGTGCATTTGAGTGACATTTTTGCCTGCTTTGGCACGGCGCGGATTTTGAATGTGCGCAAAACGAATATCAGCGGTACGAATGTCTTTTAAACGTTCTTGACCAAACTTTGAAGTTAAACCAGAAAGTACGTCAGTATCGTTACGCTCTTCAATCCAGTTTTGGCGAACTGAAGGTAAACCTTTGTCTAAATCAATTTGAACATTTGGGTCGGTATAAACACCTGAAGTGTCATATACCATAACAGGAGGGTTATGTTCACCACCAAGGCCAGTTGGGGTGTCGGTTAAAGAAATTTCCCGCATTGGAACCTGAATGTCAGGGCGAGAGCCTTCAATATAAACTTTTTTAGAAGCGGGTAAGATGCGAGTTAAATCTTTTGCATCTTGTTCATGTTGTGCTGAAATTTCAGCAGAAGAAAGATTCGTTAACTGGTTCATCACATGATCCTTATGAATAACATCAACGAATCAAGCACGACCAAAAACGATGGCGGATTTATCTTTATTAGATAAATTTAAGGCTTTAAGTTTTCAGATGGCTTGATTCCTACGCAGGTCTTAACCTGATCAGGTTCAACGGTACTTGTGATCAAACTTGTGTCGCGATAACACAGAATTTACACAATCTCAGCGAGCTATTACTCGCGCTCCGTCAAGCGATTTACAGACTAACATGTTTTAGGTTGGCTGGCATTGTCAATTTGTATCTATACAAACTGCATCCATATGGCAGTCACGATAGACTTCCGTGTTCCATGGCGAATCAAATTTTAATAGCTGCTCAAGCTGTTCATGAGTAATCTGATAATTTGATTTTTTATCACCATTTTTATCAGTTAAATCTATTTTAAATTGCTTATTACGCTCCTCTACAGGAGTGGCAATAAACTTAAGAAACAGTTGAGCGGATTTCGCTAAACTCGACTGATTTTGTGTAGACAAAAACCGAATTTGTTGAAGAGCATCTTTATCAAACCACGTATTCGGTGCATATTCATCTGACACTGGCGTGTTATCTAAACCAAAGAAAATAAAATAGCGATATTCATTAAATAGTCGTTTTGCATCACTAATAAAGTGGCTTTTTGGATATTTCTGAATAAATTTTTCCCAAAAAAGTGCTCGTTCAGTAAGTTCTTTCCATGAAACAGCCAACGCACCATCGTTATAGAAAATATCCTGATTATCTTTGGCCATACGAGTTAAGAACTCTTTTTGGTCTGCTGGTAAGGACGTAGAAAAAACCTCAACTAAATAGTTTGGCTGACGTCGATAGGTAAACATACCCTCACCTTGATAGAGAAGTTCAATGTAGGCTTGGCCTTCATGTTGAAGTAAATATTGATCACGCGGGCTAAGTTGGTCGAAGAGTTTTTTCTGGGTTTGGATGACCTTTTTAAGGTCTTGTTTCTGTTCTAAAACGGCATAGCCAAATGCTTCAAAAGCTCTCCCTGTTTTTTCAGTGTAGTCTTGTTTAAGAAAACGTTGATACATCGCAGTTGAAGCATCAATAAGCTTAAGCTGCTCATCATTTTTTAAAGAGGGAACACAGCTTTTAAGCTTTTCATTAATTTGATTTAAATCTTCTATTTTGCTGTTTTGGTTGATTTTCTGCGTAGCAGCCATAATTTGTAAGCAACTGCTGTCTTGTTTTTGAGTAGCCTTTTGTTCAGTTGGTTTTTGCTCTTTAGATACAGCCTGATCTTGCTCTGATGTTTTATTACATCCAGCTAAAAGTAGTGCGCTGCATACACTCATCATTAGAACTTTTTTCATCATTGTTTTTTTATCAAAGTGAATATTGCTCAAATTATAACTCGGAAAAAGATTGCATCATTGTTAGAAATCTTTATTATTAGGTAGGTCGGTCTACTTAAATTAAAGCTATGAATGATAAAACAGCAAGACAGAAAATTCTCGATGCAGCAGCAACCTTGTTTTATAACGATGGCATTACTGCAACAGGAATCAATTCAGTTACGGCTAAAGCCGATGTCGCTAAGATGTCGCTTTATAATAATTTTTCTTCAAAAGGCGATCTTGTTGATGCCTATATTGCTGCACGCCATCAAGAGTGGCTCGATCTCTATCAAAAGCGTTTAGCAAAAACAAACACAGCTAAAGAAGCCATTTTGGCTGTGTTTGATGCCTATCAGGACCATGCAGAATTTGCCTACGAAAAAGGGTTTCGAGGCTGTGGGTTATTGAATGCTGCCGCAGAGTTTCCAGCGAATAGTGCAGGGCGTAGTTCTGTAAGGCAGCATAAAGAAGAAGTGGAAGGTATTGTTGCTGAGCATTTAAAAAAATTAATACCAGACTCACAGCGCGTTAACTATGTAGCTACGCAGCTTTCTTTTCTTTTAGAGGGTTCTATGGCACGAGCAGGCTTAGAAGAAAACAGTCGTCAACTTCTATTAGCAAAACAAATGGCAGAAGATATTTTAAATAGAGAATGCCTACATGATTAGCCTCATTAAAAATAGTAGCTATGGGGGCACAATTGCGATTTTGGTTGCTTCTGTTTTGTGGGGAACAACAGGTACGGCGGCAGCATTTGCACCGACACTTGGCCCACTCGCTATTGGTGCCGTAGCGATGGGCGGTGGAGGACTTTTACAAGCTTTGGTTGCATCACGAGCAATACGCGAAAACCGTCAGTTTATAAGGGAAAATCTTTCAATACTGCTTTTAGGGGTAGCGGCGGTTGGTGTTTATCCTTTGGCTTTTTATTCCTCAATGCATTATGCGGGCATTACGATTGGCACCGTTGTTTCAATTGGTACCGCTCCATTAATAGCAGCAATTTTAGAGCGATTTTTTGACCGCAAAGCTTTATCGGCTATATGGTTTCTAAGTTTTGTGTGCGGTGTGCTTGGTGTAAGTATGTTATCGATGGGGGAAAGTCATGCGATCCAAGAGAGTACAAATCAATGGAATAAATTCTTCGGTATTTTTCTTGGGCTTGTCGCAGCTACAACTTATTCACTTTATTCATGGGCCGCAAAAAGATTAATAGATCGGGGTGTTGCCTCTAAAGCTGCAATGGGCATGATTATGGGTGGTGGGGCAGTTATTTTGCTTCCTACTTTGTTGGTTACAGGTGGAGGGTTATTGCATAGCTCAACCAATTTACTTGTGGCTGGTTATATGATGCTGATTCCTATGTTTTTGGGTTATTTACTTTTCGGTTTTGGATTAAAAACAGTAAATGCCAGCAAAGCGACGACCTTAACTTTATTTGAACCTTTAGTGGCTGCGATTTTTGCCATCGTTTTGGTGGGTGAGCATGTTTCATGGCTGGGTTGGATAGGCATGTTGCTGATTTTTATTTGTATTTTAATCTTGTCAAAAACTAAGAACGCTTAAAAAACTAAAACTTTTAATGGCTTGAGTTTGATTTGAATTTTTCTTAGTCTTAAAGGCAAGTTTTATCGTTGATTTGAACAATGAAAATAAAATTAATGGTCGCTGTTGGCCTTTGGAGTTTTGCATCTTCGAGTTTTGCTCTAGATTTGGTTGAAGCTTATGAGCGCGCAAAACAAAATGACCCAACGTGGCAAGCCAATCAACAACAATATGAGGCAGATCAACTGAACTTAGGCTTAGCAACGGGGGCGTTATTACCTACTGTCACATTGTCTGGAAACATTACCCGTAATCGACAAACTGTAAAACGTTCAAACTTTCCGGGTGTTGATCAAGAGGGCCTGTCAGATGCTTTGGTAAGTAGTACGTCAACGACTCGACAAGCGACTCTCACTGCACGTCAGCCATTATTTCGAATGGATGCTTGGGAAGGTTATAAACAAGTTAAAACTTCGGTTGCACTTAGTGAAATCACTTTAAGGCTGCAAAAACAAGATCATGTTTTAAATGTGGCAGAAGCCTATTTTAATGTGTTGCGTCAGCAGGCTCTGAGTGTTGCATACTTACAAGAAGAAAAGGCTTTGCTTGAACAACTCAATATGATGAATGCCAAACTCAAAGAAGGTTTAGTGGCACGTAGTGATGTGAGTGAAGCAAATGCTCAATATCAAAATGCTAGAGCCAATCGTATTTCAACCAATGTTCAATTACTTTTAGCCCAAGAGCAGCTTTCTGAATATATCGGTTCTTATCAAGATAAACTCGCTGTACTGCGAAGTGATTTTAATTTTCAAAAGCCTTATCCAGCAGAGCTTAATGACTGGCTTTCTTTGGCACAGCAAAAAAACTTAAAGATCCAGCAAGCCCGTTTACAGCAAAAATATAGTGAAGACCAGCGCCGTGTCGAAAAGGCAGCACTTTATCCTCAAATAGATGCTGTGGCGAGCTATGGCTATACTAAACAAACACCAGAGACACTCATTTCGACTGACGGAAAATTTGATCAGGTCGGTGTAGAAATGAACTGGAATTTATTTAATGGTGGACGGACCCGAACATCAATTAAAAAAGCCACTGTAGAAGCCAGTAAAGCGCAGGCACAACTTGATGCAGCCATTCGCCGTGCCAATGTCGATGTGAAAAGTGCGTTTATGCAGGTCGACACAGATCAAGCCAAACTTGAAGCAAGAAAGGCTGCAATGGATTCCTCTTCTTTGGTTTCTCAAGCTTCAAAAGCGAGTTATAACGAAGGCTTGAAAAGTATGGTTGATGTTTTATTGGCGCAGCGTAATGCTTTTTCTGCAAAACAGGATTATCTTAATGCTCAGTATGACTATTTATTGAATGTGCTTCGTTTAAAAGCTGCGGTAGGCCAGTTAGGCGAAAAAGATCTAGTCGAGCTTAATAGCTGGTTAACTTATCAGTGATTAAATGCTTTTATCTGAAATTTAATTTTGTCATAAAAACTTAATGATTGCTGTGTTTTAATGCTCAATCATTTTATTCCCGCGCCATCATGTTGGAGGCTTCCCTTGAGTCCGAGTAATCCGGTGTTAAGCCATCATATTTCTTCTCAATTTAATGAAGATTTGCAAGATGTAAACACAAAGTTTATGACCATGGGTGGCTTGGTCGAACAGCAGGTAGCAAATGCAATTCATTCTTTACTTGATACCGACGCAAATTTAGCGATTGATGTTCAATTTAAAGATAATGCAGTCAATCAATATGAACGTGATATTGATGAAGGCTTGACGTTGATTTTGGCGCGTCGTCATCCGGCAGCGATTGACTTACGTATGGTGATTGCCATGAGCAAAGCCAATACTGACCTTGAACGCATTGGTGATGAAGCAGCGAAAATTGCCCGTATTGCACAAAATCTGTGTGAAGAAGGTGGATCACCACGTGGCTACATGGAAACACGTCATATTGGTAATCAAGTTCGTGTCATGATTCATGATGCACTTGATGCTTTTGCACGTTTAGATGCAGATCAAGCTTTGCGTGTACTTTTAGCTGATGCTGACATTGACCGTGAATATCAATCAGCAACACGTACATTAATGACTTATATGATTGAAGACCCGCGTCATATTGCTCGTGTAATTAATGTCATGTGGGTTTTACGTTCATTAGAGCGTATTGGCGATCATGCTCGTAACATTGCTGAGCAAGTGATTTATATGGCCAAAGGCTTTGATGCTCGTCATACCAAAATTGAAGAAATTGAAGCCAAAGTCCACCAAAAGTAATCTTGAGCTGAAATATTTAAAGGCCTTGTTTGAAGCAAGGCCTTTTTATTTTTAAAAATAATAGATAAAAAAATGTCCCGAACTTTGGGGGGAAGTTCAGGACAGAAAATCAAGTGCATAAACACGACAGGGATCGTGTTCTTCTTGCTATAGAGTGATATTAAGTTCTTCGCTTTTTGATGTCATGTAGAGTCCTGTGCGCTCTATGTAAGGCTTTTTATGTTTGTGTAAGTTTCACGTAAAAAAAGGCGGATCTATGTATATAGACCCGCCTTTTTAATGATGATTAAGCTAAAACAAACCGATTATTCTGGTTTCCAGCCTTCAGCTTTTTCTACACTTTCATCATTGTTAAAGAACTTCTCACGTTGTTCTTCCAGAAACTTTTTAGCTTCTGGTTCAAACACGTTTAAACGCTTTTCATTAATTAGCGTAGTTTGGTGTTGTAACCATTCTTGCCATGCTTGCTTAGAAACATTTTCAAAAAAATCTTGGCCTTTAGCACCTGGGAAAGGAGCGAAGTCTAAACCTTCCATTTCCTTTTGATATTTACGGCAAAATACTTGTCGACTCATGATTTATCCTTAAGCGTATAACTGTTCTAAACGTGTATGGGCACGAGCAATCGCAGCTTCTACTTGTTTTGGTGAAGTTCCGCCAATATGATCACGTGCATTTACAGAAGCTTCTAGAGTTAAGGCTTTATCAAATACATCTGCTGTAATTAAGTCAGAGAATTGCTGTAACTGCTCAAGTGTGAGCTCAGATAAATCTTTTTCTTCCGCAACACCTAATGCTACTGCTTTACCTACAATTTCATGCGCATCACGGAACGCTACGCCTTTTTTCACTAAGTAGTCGGCAAGATCAGTTGCAGTTGAGAATCCACGAAGAGCAGCTTCACGCATGATTTCAATATTTGGAACCAATGCAGGAATCATGTCTGCAAATGCCATGAGTGAACCACGAACTGTATCGATTGCATCAAATAAAGGTTCTTTATCTTCTTGGTTATCTTTGTTATATGCCAATGGTTGACCTTTCATGAGCGTAAGTAAGCTAATTAAGTCACCAAATACACGGCCAGATTTACCGCGAATAAGTTCTGGAACATCCGGATTTTTCTTCTGTGGCATGATTGAAGAACCGGTACAGAAGCGATCAGGAATATTCACAAATTTGAACTGTGCAGAAGTCCAAAGAATGAGCTCTTCTGACATACGTGATAAATGCATCATGATAAGTGCAGCAGCTGCATTAAATTCGATGGCAAAGTCACGGTCAGATACAGCATCAAGAGAGTTTTCAGATACAGCTTCAAACCCTAAAAGCTCTGCTGTATATGCGCGGTCAATTGGATAAGTTGTACCCGCAAGAGCAGCAGATCCAAGCGGCATACGGTTAACACGTTTACGGCAGTCTTGGAGACGTTCAGTGTCACGTACCAACATTTCAAACCACGCTAACAAGTGATGACCAAAAGTTACTGGTTGAGCGGTTTGTAGGTGTGTAAAGCCTGGCATAATCGTATTTACATTTTTGGCAGCCAAGCCTAACAAGCCTTTTTGTAAACGTTCTAATAATTTTAAAATATCATCAATTTCGTCGCGTAGGTAAAGACGAATATCAGTTGCAACCTGATCGTTACGGCTACGACCTGTATGTAATTTTTTGCCTGTAATGCCAATACGTTGAGTCAAACGTGATTCAATGTTCATGTGAACATCTTCAAGATCGATGCGCCACTCAAAGTTTCCAGCCTCAATTTCTGAGCGAATGGTGCTTAAACCTTCAATAATGTCATCGCGTTCTGCTTCTGTGAGTACGCCAACTTTCGCAAGCATGGTAGCATGCGCAATCGAACCAGCGATGTCTTGCTTATAAAAACGTTGGTCAAACTGAACAGAGGCGGTAAATTCGGCTACAAAAGCGTCCGTCGCTTCAGAAAAACGACCACCCCACATACCTGAGGTTTGGTCTGGGGTTACTGAATTAGGGGGATTTGAAGATGTGGTCATGGTGGCTCAGTAAAATAAAAAAGAGTATATCACTTGCCGAAGCTCAACAAACAAAGTTGTTTTCTACAGCATACCGAAATCAAAATTCCTCCTATTTTTTTACGAAAAGTGGGCGTTGGCAACACTTATTCGAATTAATTATCGCAAGTAATGTTTTGGCATTGGTTCTGGCATTGGCTGAAGCGCAGTCTTGGCAAGCCTTAAGCGGGGAAAGGCTTTTTCAATACATCGTTTTTATTAATTGGGTAATATTGTCCTTTTTTGCATTGGTTGAACGCTTTCAAGGTTTTTTTAGCAGCTTACGTCAAGAATTTGCTTTGGTTATTGGTTTTGTCATGCTGCAAAGTATTGTTGTTTTGACCACTTTAATGAGTAATTTTTTTCAGTTTGGTCTTTTAAATAAACATGCGTCATTAACGCAGGGCTGGGGTGTTTATTTTACCAATGTACCTTTATATCTAAGCTATGGAATATTACTCGGGGCCTTCTGCTTACGTTATTTATATGTCAGGGAACAATGGTTGCATCAGCAATATGCCGAATTAAATGCACGTATTCAGGCCATGCAAGCACGAATTCACCCTCACTTCTTATTTAATAGTTTAAATAATGTGGTGAGTTTAATTGCGATAGATCCAGATAAAGCAGAAAGCATGCTCATTAGTTTGTCGCGTTTATTTCGAGCGAGTTTCCAAGAATTAAAATTGGTGAGTCTGCATGAAGAAATCGAGCTGAGTAAACAATATTTAATGATTGAGCAGGTCCGTCTAGGTGAGCGTTTAAAAGTTGATTGGAAGATCGAGCTTTCACCTGTGCAATTAAAACAGATCACTATTCCTTTATTGACATTACAACCTTTGTTAGAGAATAGTATTTTTCATGGGGTAGAACCAATGATGGGCAAAGCAACCATAGGGGTATTGGTTGAAATATTGCAAAATCAGGTCAGTATAGTCATTACCAACCCATATACAGACGATACAATAAATTCACGGAAAGGGCATGGAATCGCTCTTGAAAATGTTAAGCAGCGCCTGAAAGCGTATTATGGGAACACCGTTAGATTTCAGGTTTATAAAGGTGAAGCTTTATATACCACTATTATGAGCTATCAATATCAAACAAAATAATAAGTCAGTCAGAGTTAACCATAAAAAAATGGACCAAGTTAACGGTGACAAGGAGGATGAATGAAGGTGCTAATTTGTGATGATGAACCACTTGCAGTGGAGCGTTTATCACGTTTAGTTTCAAAGATGGGACATGAGGTTGTATCAACGGCTCATCATGGACAGGAGGCCTTGGAACAGGCACGGCTTCATCAACCGGATGTAATCTTACTTGATATTCAAATGCCAGGTATGAATGGGCTTGTCTGTGCAGAACAGTTAAGTCAACTCAATCCCCGACCTGCGATTGTGTTTTGTACCGCCTACGATCAGCATGCATTGGAAGCTTTTAAAGCTCAGGCTCAAGCATATCTTCTTAAACCGATTGATGCAGTTGAACTTGAGCAAGCTTTAAGTCAGCTAACTCAACTTACTAAAGCACAGCTCAATGCATTACCGAATTCTGAGCTTTTACAAGATTTAAAAACACAGCGTCATCAAATTGCCGCAAAAACCTATCGCGGGGTTGAACTGATTCCTGTTGAAAATATCTATTACTTTTTAGCAGATCAGAAATATGTCACTGTGAGACATAAAAATGGCAGTGTATTAATAGATGAAACATTAAAAGAGCTTGAAACCGAATTCGCAGATCAGTTTATTCGTATTCATCGAAATGCGTTGGTTTCGGTTGCATATCTAGATGGATTGGAGCTAGTCAGTTCGGGGCAATATCAGGTTAGATTACGTGGTCTTGATGAAAGACTTTCGGTGAGCCGTCGGCATTTATCTACGCTTAGAGAGCGAATTCATCAGCTTTAAATTTAAAAGAGTTATCTGGGACTTGCGAGATTTTACTTGCAATTTTAAGGGATCAAGTTAAGTTTAGGGTGTATTGTTTGACCAGCCCATGCTTGAATTTATGAAAACCTTGAAAATTGCTACACGACAAAGCCCACTTGCTCTTTGGCAGGCAGAACATATTCGTGCCCGTTTAGAGGAGCTTCACCCTGATTTAACGGTGGAACTGGTTAAATTTGTCACGCAGGGCGATAAAATTTTAGATACGCCTTTAGCAAAAATTGGGGGCAAAGGGCTGTTTGTTAAAGAATTAGAAGCAGCACTTTTAGATGGGCGTGCAGACTTAGCTGTACATTCAATGAAAGATGTTCCAATGGCTTTGCCAGAAGGTTTAACTTTAGCAGTCATTTGTGAGCGTGAAGATCCGTTAGATGCTTTCGTTTCAAATCGGTTTGAAACATTCGCTGATTTACCACAAAGCGCAAAAGTTGGTACATCAAGCTTACGTCGTAAATCTCAAATATTAAAACAACGTCCTGATTTACAAATTATTGACTTGCGTGGAAATGTTGGTACACGGTTAGCGAAGCTAGATGAAGGTCAATACGATGCAATTATTCTAGCTAGTGCCGGTTTGAAGCGTTTAGGTTTGTCAGAACGTATTCGTCATTGTTTAACACCAGATATTAGTTTGCCTGCTGTCGGACAAGGTGCATTGGGTTTAGAGTGCCGCGCAGCTGACCAAGATGTATTGGCTTTAATTCAACCTTTATTACACGCAGAAACAGATGTTTGTGTACGTGCTGAACGTGCATTTAATGCCTACCTTGAAGGTGGTTGTCAGGTCCCAATTGCAGGTTATGCCACACTACAAAATGGTCAAATCCATATCGAAGGTCGTGTTGGAAGCCCAGATGGTCAAACATTATTACGTGCTGAATTGACCGATGAAGCCAATAATGCTCAGCAATTGGGTGAAAACCTTGCTCGAAACTTACTTGATCAAGGCGCTGGTGAGCTATTAAAGGCTCTTTACTAAACCATGTTGTTTATTAATACTCGACCTGATTCTCGGGCTGCAGAATTAACAGAAGTTTTGCAAAATGAAGGTTATCAGGTTGAGTCTTTACCTCTTTTAGAACTCGTTGCTAAACCCTTTTCCGAACATTTACTTCAGCTTTACCAACAATTAGTTAAGGCACAAGCTATCGTTGTAGTGAGCCCAACCGCTGTTGATGTGGGGATGAAGTATTTACTGCAAAGCGGTTTAAAGCTCCGTGATTTAAAACATATTCAGTGGATTGCTGTTGGGCAGTCAACGGCCAATTGTCTAAATGAATATGGAATAGAAGCACATATTCCAGATGTTGAAACCTCTGAAGGGATGTTAAATCTCCCTATTCTCCATAATATGAAGCAAGCTGGTAGCGTCGCTTTTTGGCGGGGAGAAGGTGGACGTCAATTTATGATGGAGACCTTGCAACAACAAGGAATTCAAATTTTAAATTTTGTTCTATATCATCGGCAGTGCCCAGAAGCTTCATATTCTACATTCAAACATCTGACACAGAATTCGAATTATAATTTAAATAAATGGCTCGTCTTAATTACCAGTGAAGCGAGCTGGAAGTATTGGTTAGAGCTTTGCTTAAAAAATAATGTACAACCTGATGGTGTATATCTGGTTTTGGGACCTCGTCTTTTTCAAATTGTTAAAGAGTATCGCGATCAGCAACAGGCTCATTTTCACATTATTCAACTTGAAAATTTATCGCCTTCGGGGATGATTCATCACATTCAGGCATTATAAGGATTCATATGAGAAAACTTGTTTCTATCATCATTTTGCTGGGCATAGCTTGGTTGGCTAAGCTCAGCTACGATATGTGGCAAATTTCTCGTACTGTTCCCGAGCTTAAACAAAGCCTGCTGCAATCCGAACAGCACTACGCCAATTTAAATGATCAATTGGTTGCTTTACAGCGCCAGTTGCAGAATCAACCTGTGAATACAGGGAGTAAAACCAGTTCAGTCACTCAACAAGATGCACCGCCGACAGGTATTACTCCTACAGTTCTAATTAAACAAAAATTAGATTTAATTCAATTTGCAATCGATCAGCAGCAGTTGATTTATGCAGTTGATCAATTAAACCAGTTACAGCAATCGCTTGTGCACTATGAAATTGCTCCAGCATTGCAACATAGCTTGAATCAATCGCTCGAGCAAGATAAACAGGCAGTTCAACAGTTTACTTTGGCTCAAAATCAACGCCATCAACTAATCGATGATTTATTACAGACCATTGATAAGAATATTCAACAAGCCTTAGCCCAGCCTAAACTTGAAATGGATCAATCCGAGACTGTGTCTTGGTGGAAAAAGTGGTTCCGAATAGAAAAAGTAGAAACGCCGTCTATTAATTTAATGAGTCGAAGTGTCGTGCTTAAAGAAGTGCAATTAAGATTGTTAATTGCCGAACAAGCACTCAATCAAGGGAAAATGACTGAGTATCAAAATGAGTTGCAATCTGTGATGCAAAAGTTAGATGAAATGCCTGATGCAACAAGTCAGCAGTTAAAAAAACGTATTGCTAAAGTGGCACATTTATCAGTCGTGCCAGTTCCTAAACTCTCTACACTTGGGCTAATTGGCTCATAAGGAGGATATATGAAGCACCTCCTGTGGGTTTATGTCGTCATCAGCTTAATACTCTTTGCAGCCTTAGCTTTATTTAGTTATGGCTATGGAATGGGATATGTTTATATTTACTGGCGGCAATTACAACTGCAAACAAATGTCTGGGGATTAACTCTTAGTTTTGTAGTGATGAGTTTTATTGCTCAACTCGTATGGCTGTGGATTAAACGTTATTCCTCTCGTGAACAAAGGAAAAGTGAAAACATCTTCCAGTTTAAAAACCTTCATCCTTATGAACAATTAGGTATTGTTTGGTTATTAGAAGCGGCCGAAGATCAACGTGTATTTATTGAACGTGTTTTTACTCAATCAGGGCTTTTAAAAAATATTATTGATGCCAGATTTCTGGTTTTAAGTGGGGATTATCCAAAAGCATTGGCTGCTCTCGATCAATCACCACCTATGGCATTTGAATTGGCAGAGTTACAGCGAATTGAAATATTTTTGGCCGAAAATGAAGCCGACCGTGCATTAACTCATCTTGAATTTTTATACCAGCATCAGTTATCGCCTTGGTTACAAGAAATAGAAACTGCTTACCAGCAAAAATTAACTGCGTTATGGGGGCAATTAGCGCTGCAAC
The DNA here is from genome assembly GCF_031196995.1 of Acinetobacter sp. 12966. Taxonomy (NCBI): domain Bacteria; kingdom Pseudomonadati; phylum Pseudomonadota; class Gammaproteobacteria; order Moraxellales; family Moraxellaceae; genus Acinetobacter; species Acinetobacter sp. 12966. Next base: position 9,479 of record NZ_JAVIMC010000090.1, on the reverse strand, counting down.
ATCCATGGGTGTATTTACGTTCCATGAAATATGGTTTGCTAGATGCTGAGCACCGTGATTTATGGTTGCAACAACTTCTTCAGCAATTTGACCAAGCCTCTATTGATGACTTACATGCCTTACAGCAACGTTATTTGGATTTAGAGTCTGAGATTCAAACTCGACCTTATAGCAGTAAGTTGTTATGGCTAAAACTATTAGCACGTATGCCAGATATGAGCATGCAGCATGCGGCCTTAACGCTACACTTGTTAAACGAGCAGTTTGACCCAGAAGTATTCTATTTATGGTTTCAGCAACAGTTGCTTAAACAAGTTCCAGACTATGCCGATGTTGAAGAAAAAATTATTCAATTTGAAAATCAATATATGAATTTGCCAGTTTTAACCTTTGCAAAATGGCATGTCTATATGGCAACTGGACGTCAAATAGAAGCTGAAACATTATTATCATTATATCCAGATAATATTTTAATGAGCTATTTACGTATTAAGTCCACGCTTAAAGAAGATGACGTGTTAATCAAGCAGTTAAATCTAATCTTTGAAAATGATGCAAATTTTTTAAAGTTTAAAATATGAGGTAAAAATGAAAGAACTGTCTGTCTACCCAGTAATATATGAACAGAAAGTAGCGTGGGGAGATATGGACGCTTTTGGCCATGTCAATAATGTACAATATTATCGATATATTGAAAGCTCACGTATTTTATATATGGAAGCAATCAATATATTAACCCCACATTTATATACCGTTGTAGCTTCGAGTCAGTGTAAGTATTTAAAGCCTGTTTTTTATCCAGATGTATTGAAAGTAGGAGTTCGTGTGGAAGAGCTTCGTAATAGTGCATTCCGTATGGCTTATATATTGTGGAGTGAAACCCAACAGCAAATTGTGGCTACTGGTGAAGCTGTTATGGTATGCGTAGATAAATTAACAGAACGAAAATGTGAAATACCGCAGGAAATAAAACAAAAAATTATTGAGCTAGAAAAATCAGTTGGGCATAACTTAATACATTTATCTTAAATAAATATTAATAAAATATATTTCATTTATAATTGGTAATGTAATTAAAAGGTAATTTTTTTGGTTATTCTGATGAATACGGCTTTCAAACTATTGCTTATTGAATAGATTATAAATAATATTGGTCTTGATTTTATGTTTTTAAATTTTGTCTGTATTATTTTGAATTGTCTGTAAGACTGGAGTATTTATTAATGAAACCGGATATCAGTGAATTATCTGTTGAAGAGTTAAAACGCTTACAAGAAGAAGCAGAAGCTTTAATTGCAAGTAAAAAAGATCAAGCAATCGAAGATGCTTATAATCAAATTATCGAGATTGCTGAAAATGTTGGTTTCAGTGTTGAACAACTTCTCGAGTTTGGTGCTCAAAAACGTAAGAAAACAACACGTAAATCTGTTGAACCTCGTTACCGCAACAAAAACAATGCTGAAGAGACTTGGACTGGTCGTGGTAAACAACCACGCTGGTTAGTTGCTGAAATTGAAAAAGGCGCAAAACTTGAAGATTTCTTAATCTAATCAAATTGTCTTTTTTAAAAGCCAAGTAAATTTGCTTGGCTTTTTTATTGATAAAAATATCTCAAAATTTTGCTATAAATATTATTTAAAAAATTGAGTGTTTAAATTGCTCTTTAAATGAATTGTTGAGATCAAATGTGCATTTACTTCATTGAGTGCCAAGTTTTCATGATTTTGTCATACGTTCAACTTATAGTCTTAATACCGAAGCCAAGCCCAATTGCTTGGTTTTTTTATATGAAGTGAATTGGCGATGTTGAAAAAGTATGCATAATGTCAGACTAGGGAGCTACTCTCAAAATAAGGACGATAATTTGCATGTTGGTAAGGCTGAATGAAGAAAAAGTCTAAGCAATGGAAGTGGTGGTTTTTTGCCCTCATTGCATTTTTAATTTTTATTATTTTACAGATCCCAGCGACTTGGCTTATTTCTAAATTTTCAAAGAATAATCAAACTCTACACAATGTAAGTGGAAATATCTGGCAAGGCCAAGCAGATTGGCGGCGTGGTACTTTGAGAGGTTCGATTCATTGGAAAACTAGACCTCTTGACCTGTTTTTATTAAGGTTCGCTGCTGATGTAGATATCCATAGTGGTAATACCCAATTGGCTGGGGTAATGGGCTATGGTGTGGGGAAAAAAGTAATTGTAAAGGCTATGAATGGTCAAATTGCGCCTGAAACATTAAAACAAATTGTGAATTGGCAATGGCCTACGAACAGCATTCAACTGAAAGATATTGAGTTTAATTATAAGAAAGAGCAGGGTTTCGCAGCAGTTGATGGTCAATTACATTGGGGTGGCGGTGCTTTAATTTATAATATTGGTGATCGTCAAGACCGTATGAATATGCCTTCTTTAAATGGCCAATTAACGGATCAAAATGGACAATTACAAGTTGATATACGTGATCAACGCAGTCAAAAAATGGCGAATCTCTTATTAGATGCCAACATGATGCTTGATGTGCAGCTCACCCAAAGATTATTACTTAATATTCCATCTTATGATGGAAAAGCTGGTTTGGATACGTTTGTCATTAGTTCTCGTCAACCCTTAATACAAGGGGGTAACTAATGAAAGTATGGATTGAGAAATTACAGCAATTACAGTGGCAAAAATTAGATCGGTTAAGTGTAGTTGTATTTGCCTTTTTAATTTTATGGTTGTGTTGGAAATTAGCTTCATTATTTTGGTGGGTAATTGCGCCTCCTCAAATGATGCAATTTGATCGAGTTGAGTTAGGATCACAGCAGCCACAAATTCCTAACATTAGTACTTTTTCACTTTTTAATGAACCTTCAGCCAATGCAGCACAGGAAAATGTCAACCTAGAATTACAAGGCGTAATGCTGGGTTATCCGAATCGTTTTTCCTCAGCTGTTATTAAGCTAGATAATACTGCCGACCGATATCGGGTAGGAGAAACAATAGGTTCTACCTCTTATCAGTTGGCAGAAGTTTATTGGGATCACGTGATATTACGTCAAGGTAATGGAAGTACTCGTGAACTCCAATTTAAAGGTTTGCCAAACGGTTTATATCAACCTATGACGCCAGATGCATCACAACCAACTGCTACTGCACCTCAGTCGTCAGCACCTGTTAATACTGCTCAAGAAGCGTTAGGGCAGGCTATTCAGCAAATGCAAGGCAACCGTGAACAATATCTGCGTGACATGGGTGTTAGTGGGAACGCCACTGAGGGTTTTGAAGTTACAGAACGTACACCCACTGCGCTTCGAAATAAGTTAGGTTTAAGGCCGGGTGATCGGATTGTTTCATTAAACGGTCAAACGGTTGGGCAGGGACAAACGGATGTGCAGTTACTTGAACAGGCTCGACGAGCTGGGCAAGTGAAAATAGAAATAAAACGTGGTGATCAAGTGATGACCATACAACAAAATTTTTAGTGATAACACGTCACCATAAGAGTTAGGAATTATCGCAAGTTATGGCTTTATTGAATCATCAACGTCCACTTTGGGCATTACTTGCAGCAGCCCCATTGATTGCGACAGTGAGCAGCAGTGTCTATGCCCAAACATGGAAGATCAATTTACGTGATGCTGACTTAACTGCATTTATTAATGAAGTGGCAGATATTACGGGTAAAAACTTTGCAGTAGATCCACGAGTACGTGGTAACGTCACAGTTATATCGAATAAGCCTCTGAATAAGAATGAAGTTTACGACCTGTTTCTTGGAGTCTTAAACGTAAATGGAGTGGTGGCAATTCCTTCGGGTAACACCATTAAACTGGTACCAGATAGTAATGTCAAAAATTCGGGAATCCCTTACGATTCGCGAAATAAATTGCGTGGTGATCAGATTGTTACCCGAGTAATTTGGCTTGAAAACACCAATCCTAATGATTTAATTCCAGCACTTCGTCCTTTAATGCCACAATTTGCGCATATGGCTGCGATTGCAGGGACTAATGCACTGATTGTTTCGGACCGTGCAGCAAATATTTACCAGCTTGAAAATATTATTCGTAATCTAGATGGTACTGGCCAGAATGATATTGAGGCAATAGGCCTCCAATCGAGCCAAGCGGAAGAAATCATTACTCAACTTGAGGCGATGAGTGCTACGGGAGCATCTAAAGATTTTAACGGTGCACGTATCCGTATTATTGCAGACAACCGAACCAATCGTATTTTAGTTAAGGGCGATCCTGAAACGCGTAAGCGCATTCGACACATGATTGAAATGCTAGATGTGCCTTCGGCCGACCGTTTAGGTGGTTTAAAAGTTTTTCGATTGAAATATGCAAGTGCAAAAAATTTATCTGAGATTTTGCAAGGCCTCGTAACAGGACAAGCTGTTTCTTCGTCAAATAGTAATAACAGTTCTTCTAATTCATCGAATCCGATCAATAATTTGATGGGTAATAACCAGAATTCTAGTTCAAATACCTCTGGTTCAAATGGTAGCTCAATTTCTACACCATCTATTAATTTAAACGGTAATTCGAACAATAATAATCAGAACAATATCTCTAGCTTTAGCCAAAATGGTGTGAGCATTATTGCGGATAATACCCAAAACTCGTTAGTGGTTAAGGCAGATCCTCAATTAATGCGCGAAATTGAATCTGCTATTCAGCAGCTTGATGTTCGCCGTCAGCAAGTTCTGATTGAAGCTGCAATTATCGAAGTGTCAGGAGATGATGCAGATCAACTTGGTATTCAATGGGCGCTTGGTGACTTATCTAGTGGGATTGGTTTGCTTAGCTTTAGTAATGTAGGTGCTAGTTTATCTTCTATTGCTGCTGGTTATTTATCGGGTGGTTCGGCTGGGGCTGCATCAGCTATCGCTAGTGGTGCTAATAAAGGTAATGGGGCAACCTTGGCTCTGGGTAATTTTGAGAATTCCCGTAAGGCTTATGGTGCATTAATTCAAGCGCTTAAAACTAATACCAAATCAAATTTGCTTTCGACACCATCCATTGTGACGATGGATAATGAAGAGGCTTATATTGTTGTCGGTCAAAATGTTCCCTTTGTAACAGGATCGGTCACTACAAACAGTACGGGTATCAACCCATACACTACGGTTGAGCGTAAAGATGTCGGTGTGACATTAAAAGTCGTTCCACATATCGGTGAAGGTGGTACAGTTCGTCTGGAAGTAGAACAAGAAGTCTCTGCTGTTCAAGACAGTCGTGGACAAGCAGCTGACTTAGTGACAAGTAAACGTGCCATTAAAACTGCTGTTTTGGCTGAACATGGACAGACAGTAGTGCTTGGTGGTTTGGTGTCGGATGACACGTCACTTTCAAGACAAGGTATACCTGGGTTAAGTAGTATTCCCTATGTTGGGCGTTTGTTCCGATCAGATAATAGAAGCAATGTAAAACGTAACCTTCTGGTTTTTATCCACCCAACAATTGTGGGTGATGCAAATGATGTGCGCCGTTTGTCTCAGCAGCGCTATAGCCAGCTTTATAGCTTGCAATTGGCTATGGATAAAAATGGCAACTTTGCAAAACTGCCTGAGCAAGTTGATGATGTCTATAATCAAAAGATGACACCACCTAGTATTGCCTCTCAGCCAAAGAATTATCAACAGGTTCCATCAGGTGGAAAAACCTCGACGGTAACTACACCTGTAGCGGTAGAGCCGGCAGTGCAAAAGCAAACCTTACAGTTACCTGATCCTGAAGTTAATCGTACTAAAAATACAGTAACAACAACGACACTGCGCCCAAGCACAGCACAGTAGTAGCATGTTATGATTGATAAAAAATGAATAGGACATACGCATGACTTGGAAACTACAAGCAATTACTGGTGAAATTACTGGCCAAGAAATTAATGTTGATCGCGATATGTTGGTAGGGCGTCATCAAGATGCTGATGTGTTGTTACAAGCTGCTGAAATTTCACGTCGCCATGCTGCATTGCTTCTAAAAGATCAAGTGCTATGGGTGCAAGACCTTAATTCATCGAATGGCACATTTGTAAACGATATTCGTATTGAGCAAGAAAAGCAGCTACATGATGGTGATATTGTTCAGTTTGCTAGTTTTAAATTTTCTGTATTGGCACCTGCACAGAAAATCACGGAATTACCTGAAATTGAAGCCGAGCCTGTAAATACAACATCATCTCCAGATTTAAGCGATCAAGGAATGCCGAGCCTTGCAGAGCGTGCTGCAGAAGTGGAAGTTCGTCGCGATGGTATGCCGCAGAATATTTCTATTCCAAAACCTGCACCTATTCCAGAGGGTGTAGATATTAATGCACAACAGCAAACACCTATCGCTTTTGATGAGCCAGTTTCTCGTGTTGCTGAAGAAAGAGAGCAACAGAAGAATGCCTCAGTTGGTTTAATCACTATTATTATTTTAGTAATTTTAGCGGTATTGGCATGGTTATTCTTTAAATAATCCTTTGCTGCTTTTACAATCAAGGCATGCTAAACGCATGCCTTTTCAATTTTGAGTAGAAAAAAGATGTCTGTTGCACAACTAAGTAAGCGCGATTTAATTTTATTTGATCTAGATGGGACGTTGGTTGATTCTGCTGCTGATTTGTATCGGTCTATGAATTTAAGTTTAGAGGCGCTAAGTTGGCCATTGGTAACAGAAGTCCAAATACGAGAATGGGTGGGTAAGGGAGCTTCAAAACTCTGTGAAAGTGTTCTACTCCATATTTTTGGAAAATTAGATCCTGAACAACATAAAGTCTTATTAGAAAAATTTATTGATATATATAGTGTAGAACTCTGTGTAAATACTCAAATTTATCCTGGTGTAACCGAGTTTTTAAAACATTGTAAAACTTTGAACATACAAATGGCATGCGTTACCAATAAGCCTGTACAACTTGCCCAGGGATTGCTTGATGCTTTACAGCTCTCTCCATATTTTCAAGTCGTACTTGGTGGGGACAGCTTACCTGAGAGAAAGCCTCATCCATTGCCATTATTGCATTGCATGCAAAGCCTAAAAATATCTGCTTCACAATCATTAATGATTGGCGATTCAAGTAATGATATTGAGGCTGCGCGTCGTGCTGGAATTGATTGTATTGTGGTTAGCTATGGCTATAATCATGGAGAAAATATCTATGATTGCCAACCTCAGCAAGTTGTTGATAGTCTTGCTGAGTTAATTATTTAATGAATGAAATGGAGATCAGAATGAATAAGCGTATGGTTTTTCGATGGCGTGTCTAAACCGAATCTAGAAAAACACACTTTTAAATCGAAACCATATTAGAGAAAATTCATGACAACATTAGCGCAATTCGAGCAACTTAAGGCTGCTGGTTACAACACAATTCCAGTCTATCGCCAACGCTTAGCAGACACAGAAACACCTTTATCTGTTTTTGCTCGTTTTAAAGACCACACGCAAGCTTATTTATTTGAGTCAGTCGAAGGTGGTGAAAATTGGGCACGCTACTCTATGATTGGTTTAGGAGAGTCGACGGTTTTCTCGTGTAATGCAGGTGTTCTATCTATACAACATGCTGATGGCTCAATTACACAACAAGATTGCCAAGACCCATTTCAATATATTCGTGAATTTCAGAAGCAATTTAAAGTGCCATCTGCTGAGCTTTTGCCAAACTTACCGAGTTTTACGGGCGGATTAGTGGGTTATTTGGGCTATGATGCTGTTCGTTACATAGAACCACGTTTAAAAAATGTTCCGGCAGCTGACCCAATTACATTGCCGGATTTGTGGTTGATGCTCTCAAAGACAGTCATTGTTTTTGACAACCTTAAAGATACTTTATTTTTAATTGTTCATGCGGATACAGAGCAGAGTAATGCTTATGAAGACGCTCAGCAAAAATTAGATCAATTAGAGCAATTGTTAGCTATACCAGTAAGTCTGCAAGCTAAGCCACATACACCTCCACATTTTGAATCAATTACTGGTAAAGCGAAATTCTTAGAAACAGTCGAAAAAGTTAAAGAATATATACGTGCTGGTGATGTGATGCAGGTTGTTCCGGGGCAGCGTATGGTTTCTGATTTCGATGGAGAGGCTTTACAAGTTTATCGTGCTTTACGTCATTTGAACCCATCGCCTTATTTATTTCTGGTACAAGGGCAAACGATTACAGATAAAAAGCCATTCCATATTGTAGGGTCATCGCCAGAAATTCTTTCTCGTTTAGAAAATGGTATTGCGACAGTGCGTCCTCTTGCAGGTACCAGACCACGTGGAAAAACTAAAGAAGAAGATCTTGCTTTAGAAAGAGACTTACTTTCTGATGAAAAAGAAATCGCTGAGCATTTAATGCTGATTGACCTTGGTCGAAATGATGTGGGGCGCGTATCAAAAATAGGAAAGGTTCAAGTAACGGATCAAATGGTGATTGAACGCTATTCACATGTCATGCACATTGTCTCAAATGTACAAGGCGAAGTTCGTGACGATATCGATGCGCTAGATGTATTTAAAGCAACTTTCCCAGCCGGTACTTTATCGGGTGCACCAAAAATTCGTGCAATGGAAATTATTGATGAAGTTGAGCCTGTGAAAAGAGGTGTGTTTGGCGGGGCAGTAGGATATTTGGGATGGCACGGCGAAATGGATATGTCGATTGCAATCCGTACTTGTGTTATTCGAGATAAAAAGGTCTATGTACAGGCTGGAGCAGGCCTAGTTGCAGACTCAAATCCTGAATCTGAATGGAATGAAACGCAAATAAAAGCTCGCGCAGTGATCAAAGCGGTTGAATTATCATCAAACGGATTGATTTTATGAGTTTTTAGCGGTTTTTTTTAAAAAACCGCTTGCATCGTTTGGAAGTTTTGCTAAACTGCACACCGTTCCGATACGAAACGTACGAAACACTAAGAAGAGCCGGCATAGCTCAGTTGGTAGAGCAACTGACTTGTAATCAGTAGGTCCACAGTTCGAATCCGTGTGCCGGCACCATCTTAAGGGTGTGTAGTTGTGAAGTGAAGAACAACACTGAAATAAGTGTGATATGGTGAGATTCCCGAGCGGTCAAAGGGGGCGGACTGTAACTCCGCTACGAAAGTTTCGAAGGTTCGAATCCTTCTCTCACCACCATTAACTTCGATTGAAGTGGTATATATACCAACACAGTGCGGGAGTAGCTCAGTTGGTAGAGCGGCAGCCTTCCAAGCTGCATGTCGCGAGTTCGATCCTCGTCTCCCGCTCCATCGAAGGATAATCGCTCTTATAGCTCAGTGGTAGAGCACTCCCTTGGTAAGGGAGAGGTCTCGAGTTCAAATCTCGATAAGAGCTCCAGATACAGTTTAGTAGTTTTTCTACAAAGATTTAAAAAGCAGGCTTATTAGTCTGCTTTTCAAGTATTGGGTGTTTGATTTTTTAGGCGATATGTCGATGCTGAGTTTTTGCTCAGAATTGTGTTCGACGTAAACGAGGACTATAAACATGGCTAAGGCTAAGTTTGAACGTAATAAGCCA
>NZ_JAVIMC010000089.1:0-193578 GCF_031196995.1 Acinetobacter sp. 12966 | reverse complement strand
TGATAATTCAGCGTATATCAGGATTTATAAAAGGACAAACACAACAATAAATTCAAAAAACATCACAGTTCATTAAAAAAGTATAAAAATTAACATTACAAAAAAGGTAGCCAGAGCGCACATGCAACAAAAGAACCCAGCAAGAACACTCGTCTTATGGATTATCGCAGCTCACCTCTTTATGGGAATGGTGGCATATGAGTGGTTGCCTGTCAGTTTTAGAGGAAGTTGGATCTTCATTCTTATTCTTTTAATTTCTGGAGCCTTTTTACAAGTTGGTGCATCTTTAATTGTTGGTTTAATCGCTTTCGTAGGTGTTGCAGTATATTTTCTACTCGACCTAGGGGCCCAAACACATATCGAACGTCAGCTCCTTTTACTTTTTATTATTCCCCTTATTCCACTTTTCCTGAGTGCTGTACGCCACAATATTGAAATTAACGTTCAAAAATATCGTGATATACAGAGTTATGATCGAAATTATCGCCGTGATATTTTCCCGCTTAGTGCACTCAAGTATTTTCAACGTAGTTTCTTTAAGCTTCTTGATCATCATTACATACAAGACTATGAAGTCTTTGAAATTAGAATTCTCAACCGAAGCTTAATTAAAGAAATGTTAGGCGATGATGTATGGAAAACCACTCAAAATGAAATGATTAAAATTTTGAGCCAGCATCATCCACAAGAAATTATTTTCCAGTTCGCTGATGATGACCTTGAAAATATATACAGTATTGTAATTCGCAAACAAAAAACGGATGAAGAACCTGATTTTATTAAAAAGCTAAGAGAAATTATGACTTTGAGGCTTGAAGTAGAATATAAAATCATTCAGATTCCACCTCAAGAGGAGACGACTTAATGTCTAATCTTCTTAATATTTGTGGAATTATTATTGCCTCTAGCCAATATCCCGATGCTACGTTACAACAGTTTTATCGGCAATATTATCATTGTGAAATTAAAAGGGAATACACTAAAACAGAAGTTCAAAGCACAGACGATCTTTCCATGTTTTTCCCTTATAAAGACACATGGTGGCCTGTCTTTACAATTGACCAGATCAGTTCAGATAGTTTTCAACAGCTGATTCATAAAGGAATAAAACCCGGTATTATATTGCCCGATGAAGTTTTCAGTTTTTCTCATTATTTCTTATTAAAAGAAGCTGTCACCCAAGGTGCAATTCCCATTGCACTTTTCAAACCAGAACAGCCTAAATATTTTGCAGCAAAAGCGACATTTTCGACCGCAATTGGATTACGTCCAATGGCTGCTTTTGTTCCAAAAGGTTGGGATGAAAACCTAATTACACAAACTGCGGGCAGCTATATTGTTCAGTTCAATCCTTCGATACTCCCCCTACCCTCTAGAGAGATTAGACAAAAACAGCATTTTTTTTATTCGGCTAAAAGTTTTGATGGTCATATTTCCGGTTATAAAATTATTATTAACCCGCCTGCTGATTTACCAACCACAAATATTCGATACCCTCAACTCGGAATATCATGGCGATTTAATCATATCAATTACATAAGTACGCCCGAACATGTAAAAACTAGTTTTATTGGATACATTTTTATTGGTTTAAGCACAGTCGTAGTTCCACTCGATTTGATTTTAACCAGTACCTACCCAGACCTTCTTGGTACGTTTGGCAGCTATATTTCATGGATCTCCTTAGTAGTTGGGTTGATTTTATTGTTATTGCTCATCTCGTCTATTATCAGGAGGGTTAAATCAAATGGCTCCCATTGATATTCTCTTCTTATTTGGCTTTTTAGGGATTTGGATTCCACAAGCATTTTGGGCGTGGTTAAGTTATCAGGCTTGGAAATATTCAAAAACGGCGGAAAAAGAGTTACAGAATCTTCCCATACCAGACAGATGGCCTGTTTTGAGTGTTTTGATTCCTGCCTATAATGAAGGCGTAGTGATTGAAGATACTTTACATGCAATCGCTCAGCAGGACTATCCTGCGGAATCTTATGAAGTATTACTCATCAATGATGGTTCTAAAGACAACACCCTAGAAATTGCCGAAAAACTAGCACAGATTTATCCGTGCATAAAAATTGTTAATGTTCCCAAAGGAATGGGAGGCAAAGGTAAATCTAGAACACTTAATAATGGCTTACCGCATGCGACGGGTGAACTGATTGTTGTCTATGATGCAGATAGTACACCTGAACCAGATTGTGTAAGGTTATTAGCTCAAACCTTACTTGCCGATAAAAAATTAGTAGCTGTAAATGGCAAAGTCAGAACCCGTAATTGGCAAGATAGTATTTTGACTCGCTTTATTGCCATTGAGTTCATCTTTTTCCAATGGATTTTTCAAGGCGGACGTTGGCAACGTTTTGAACTATCCACATTGATGGGTACCAACTATGTCATTTGGCGTGATGCATTAGAAACCTTGGGTGGTTTTGATGAAAAGTCATTGGTCGATGACACTGAAATGAGTTTTAGGATTTTTATCGGCCAAAAAAGAATTAAATGGGTACCCTACGCAATTGGTTGGCAGCAAGATCCACCATCTTTGAGTGTATTTATTAAACAGCGCTCACGTTGGACTCAAGGTAATTTTTATGTGACTCGTAAATATTTACCTGTAGCGTTAAGAACGCCTTTTCCGATTGGAATTGAAATTCTGAATAACATTATGTGCTACATACTTTTCGTACCCGCGTTATTTTGGAGTCATATCACCTTAACCCTTGGGTTATTAGGTATCGCAGGAATCTCGGTTCCTGGTCCATTCACATTACTGTGGGGCCTCTCATTTTGCCTGTACGTTGCACAAATGTGGTTTACCCTATCTTTAGAAAGAGCCAAACCAGAACTCTATTTTTACTCTGTTTTATCTTATGTAAGTTACTCACAAATATTTCTATTTATTGTATTTAAAGCCGCATATGACATGCTTAAAAATAAAATACAGGGCAACTCCCTTCAATGGTACAAAACGGAACGTAGCAAGGAGAAAAATAAATGAAATACTCTTCTAATTTCTACAAAATGGTTCAAGTACTCCTTGCCAGCACCAGCTTCATGTTTGTGGCTTCTAGTTATGCAAACACATGGGAACTAGACGATATTAGTACCTCCACTAAATATACGGTTGAGTCACATTTTTTCTATATTGGAAAAGGTGCCCAATGGCAAAATGTTCAATTTTCAAGTAACTACGCTACTGAGAATGATACATCATTACTCGTAAAATATGATGATAAGCTCATCTATAACACCACTTTAAACGGTAATGGACTACTGAAGTTTGATATTCCACCAAGTCAAAGTGGCTTCCATCGCTTAGATTTTATTATTCAACAATATGCGAAACCCACCACTCTAAATCAAACTAAAGATTCTTTTTGCTCTGAAGATATTGATCATTTAACGTACTTTAATAATTCCCAGCTCGACTTCACACCGATTAGAAAAGACTATCAGCTAAAGTACTTACCAGATGCTTTATTTAACCCACAGGCTCGACGGCCTACCCCATTTGTTGGCATTTTAAAATATAACCGAAAAGAGATTATAGAAGCTTCTATGCTCGCTAGATTAGCAAGTTCATGGACTTCAATAACGCCTGTTGAATGGGTCGATTCAGGACAGACTAATTTAAATCCTGAAACAAACTTTATCATCGAAATTATTCGCTCACCTACGCCATTAAAAGGCGGAGCATTAGTACAAATCGCGAAACCTGCAGAAGGTGTGCCGACTCTATCAATTACTTACCACACTCAACAAGATTTAACGAGCGCAATAAACGGGTTAATTAATCCATCTTATGTACAGCAACTTAGTACAGGGACTGCGATTTTTCCAAATACGATATCTAATCCTGCTTGGGCTCAATTAAAAAAAATCAATACACTTGCTGATTTAGGAATTGAAGATTTCAGATTAAATCATGCTGAAAAAAACTTATTCCTTGACTTCCCTTCAGTATGGCAACCAACCGATATCTTGCAAGGGCAAATTGCACTTCGTATTCAAAGTGGTTTATTACAAGGTTCCAATATTACAGCTTGGATTGAGGGTGGACTTGCAGGAAGTATGAAAACGGCTGATCTGGCTTCCGATCCAGTAAACCGTCAGTTTAATATTTTTGCAAAAGCCATTTCTAATACGACAAATTTTAGTCTAAAGCTTGAAAACTCAGTGATTGCCAATTCCCAATGTTTACCTAACGCGCATGGTTCACTCTGGATTGATACAGCCAAGTCTACTGTAAAGCTACCCCACAAACTTAAAAATGGTGTAGCTGCAATTTCAATGACTTTAGCAACGACTCCTACAATAGCGATTGATGATCAATCTGGTGCATTAAATATCGCGATTGTATTAGGACAAACCGCGAAAAAAATGCTTTTAACACCGGCACCAATGCCTCTCAACCTAGTCCGTTATTCACCAAGTGCGCCTCAATCCATAAATGTTCGCGTGAATAAAGATATTTATCAACAACAGGTATTAATGCATCAGGATATTATCTATGCACCTGCTGCGCAGAATGGATTTATTGTCAGTTATAACAATAATCGCTTTGATGTAATTACCGACTCAGAGGGTGGCGCACAAACTTTCATGCATCTTTGGGAAAAGATCCAACATAAGATTCCAAACAACGTGACAAAAATGTTGGTTTCAGAAAATGGGAATATTTATGTTTTACAAAAACTCATTGTCGGAAATCAAAAGGCCCCTTTAATCCAACAGTCTTCTTTCTTCTTACTAGTTGTGATTATCTCTGCAATTATGATAATAATTATCTTCTTGTGGTACTGGTTAAGACGAAATAATGAGAAAACAGATACCAATTAAAATAGTTGCATTTATTATTTTAATTATATGTAGTGTCATCGTGTATGCGGGGCTTTTCAAACATCAAGGTCAAGCCCCCAATATTGAAGGCATTTTCTGGCAGCCCGACAATAATACGACTCCTCCAGAGGGAAATTGGCACTATTTAGGGGTTAATACATTTGTTCCTCAATGGTCTGTAGTTGAATCTAAATCATGGTGGAAAGAATCAAATTTTCCTCAATGGGAAAAAGCCATTAATTTAGAAAAGATTAAACAAGAACCTTGGGCTAAAAATCTCATATTAGGCTTAGCTGGTGAATATAATGAACCTAAAGCTCGGGCAAATGTCATTGAGTTAGGTGAAAAATCTGCTCAAATTATAAAAGAACAAAAAACGATACCTAAAGGTTATTATTTTCCAGTAGAGGCAGATCCAACTTGGCTACGAGTCAGTGCTTTAGGCCATGTATTGTCAAAGCTTCCCTCACCAGTCTGGGTGAGTATTTATAGTGGCGAAACTGAGCCCGAACATTATGATTTATGGGTTAAAAGCTGGCTGCCTGACCATACGGGAGTTTTTTTCCAAGATGGCGTAGGCGTAGGGGTTCGATCACCTAAACAAGCCAAACATATTTTAGACCAGCTTGAACATAAACTTGGAAAAGACAAAGTAATTATAGTGTTAGAAGCTTTTAGAGTGAAAAAGAATGGGCAATTTAGAGCCGCGTATCCTTGGGAAATTATTTCTCAGCTAAAAGCGTATGAAGGCAAAACTGTTTATATTTTTGATGGGCCACATTACATGAGCCGCTGGTGCGTCAATATTGTGAGTTTGTGGTATCGCCTCACTTATGGTGGTAAGAATACCTCCGTAAGTGAGAATAAACCTTTAACTGTTAATTATGCCAATTCATAAGATTTAGCAATTTGATCGAGAATACGTTGAGCTGCTTGCCCGTCACCAAATGGGTTTTCTACGTGCGCCATTTTTTCATAGTGCTGTTGGTCAATGAGTAACTTTTCAGCTTCTTCAATAATTTTTTGTTGATTTGTACCCACCAAAACGCCTGCTCCCACCTCAACAACTTCTGGTCGCTCGGTAGTGTCTCGCAAAATTAAAACTGGCTTATTAAATGATGGGCTTTCTTCTTGCAAGCCACCCGAATCTGTCAAAATAAAAGTAGATCGGTCTATGACTGCCAATAGACTTGGGTAGTCTAATGGTTTAACAAGATGGATTTGGGAATGATCTCTAAACTTATCATGCACCACATCATGTACTGCTGGGTTTAAATGGACTGGCCAAATAAAATGTAAATCAGGATGGGCTTGGGCTAAGTGCTCAACCGCGTTGCAAATATTTTGAATTCCACCGCCAAAGTTCTCACGGCGATGGGCAGTAATAAGTACAACTTTGTCATCCTGCTTTAATTGAATTCCATAAGGTTCAAGCTGGTTTTTCAAATCAGATTTTTCAGCAATTAATTTACGTCCTAGATATACCGCATCAACAACGGTATTGCCTGTAACTGTAATGAGCTCTGGCTGAATTTGTTCATTGAGTAAGTTTCTTTTTGATTGTTCTGTCGGAGCAAAATGCCATCTGGTAATACGTGAAACTAACTGACGATTTCCCTCTTCTGGAAAAGGATGATCTAAATCATAAGAACGTAAACCAGCTTCAACATGCGCAACAGGAACTTTCATTGAAAATGCGACTAAGCCAGCTGCTAAAACAGTTGTTGTATCGCCCTGAATAACAATTGCATCTCTTTTCTGACCATCTGTATATACCTGCTCGATTTGGCTCAAACCATGAATTAAGAGCTGATTTAAACTTTGTCCCGCATTCATAATTTTAAGGCGGTGGTCAATTTCAACCCCAAAGAAATCTATCGCATCTCTGACCAATTCATCATGTTGCCCCGTAAAAATGACTTCAACTTGAAAGCGTGGATCTTTTTTTGCCAATAAAATAACAGGGGCAAGTTTGATTAATTCAGGACGGGTTCCAAATACAATAGATATAAAAATTTTCTTCATTTTAAAAATCCTTATAAAAAACGAGTTCTACTCGAGTATTGTTGTAATGATCTTTTGTATTTACTGGCACATCTTTAAAGTAATTGCCATATAGTCGTTCTACACGTAATTTTATAGGTTGATAATTAAAAGGCTGCCATGAAATACCTGGGCCATATTCAAATAAATTATTGTAATACTCATCTTTACTGTCAGCTAAGGCATGCAATTTCATATAAGCCTGTACAGTGCCCGTTTCCCCCTTATAGACATTCAAACCCGTACGTAATCGCAAGTCACCAATAACGTTATAATCTTCTCTAGAATAAGTTGCCGCATTACCATATAAATCAGTGAAGTAATCATTAAAGCAAAGTGAATGATTACAATTATTTTGAGAATACCACTCTTGATAACCCGTCACCCCACCGACAACACTTTCACGAAATTTATCTCTATTTCGATCAATCAGATCATAGCTTCCCCCTACTTCTAAATACATGCGCACAGGTATAGAAGTCCAAGGTTGATAATTAGCGCCCACACCTAGAGTTAGTGCATTTTCATCAATAATTTCAGGTCGTACACCACCTTGAGATTGGGTATCGCGGTTTAGATTTAAAAAGCCATACACCTGTGCTCGACCATTATCGAGGTTCTTACCATAACGAGCTTTAAGTGGGAAAATTACATCGTCGTAACGTGATTCATATGAAGGCGCAAAATACACATCTCGAAAATAAGTTTTGACCTCTCCTCCACTTAGATTTTTTACAGCTTGTGTCGCTTTAGCGGCAATATCAGCATCTTTAGATTGTGTAAGCTCCCTAAAAACTACCAAAGCCTCTTTGTTATTTTTTTGAGAATTAAGCAGATAGGCTTCTTGGAGTTTTAAAGTGTCATCTGCTGGATCTAACGCCTCTGCTTTTCTTAGACTTTGTAAAGCAGCATCTTGTTTCCCTAACCGAATCTGTAAGTAAGTTAAACTTTTCCAGACTTTAATATCTTGTGGTGTCATCTCTCCAAGTTCTAATAATAATTTCTCGGCATTTTCAGGTTGAGTCTTCTCAATTTTATAAAATTGATCCCATTTATCATAAATTGGGTTTCCAGGTTTGTATTCTTGATTAACAATTTCTTGGGCAAATGTAGTCTCAATACTTAACAGGCCTAAAGCTGGACAGATCGAACCAATAACGATAAAGGAACGGGTTATAGATTTTATTGTTTTGCTATTCATTGAGACCTCTACAGTAAAATAGATAGAATGCTTGTCTAGTAATAAAGTTAAAGTTTATTTAACAAATATTTATTATAGTTAAACTCATAAATGACACTGTTTATATAAATATATGAGTTCTTTAATTTGTTCATTTCATCTCCTTTTATATTATGTTCTTGAAAAGTTCTTATCTGATTGTTTTTCCTATAATGACACATTTTTTAATCGTATTATTGTAAATAATCTTATAGGATAAGATAAAAATTTATAACTACAAGTAGGGAAAAATATGTCCTTTTCTCAACATCCAGAACATCATTTTATTCACCGCTCAGGTTGGTTAAGAGCGGCCGTTTTAGGGGCTAATGATGGGATTATTTCTGTTACTAGTCTAATCATGGGAATGGCAGCAAGTGGGGCCTCGGCCCATACTCTACTTATTGCCTGTATTGCTGGTTTAATTTCTGGTGCAACTTCTATGGCTGCCGGAGAGTATATTTCCGTAAAATCGCAAGAAGATATTGAAAAAGCAGACTTAAAGTTTGAAGCACAAGAACTCAAAAAGTATCCGCAGCGCGAATTAGATGAACTCACCCAAATTTATATAACCAGAGGCTTAACACCTGATTTAGCTCGACAAGTTGCTACTCAACTTACAAATCATGATGCATTAGGAGCTCACGCGCGTGATGAAATTGGTATTCATGAAAATACCGCAGCAAATCCTATTCAAGCCGCATTAGCTTCAGCTGGCTCATTCTCATTTGGGGCATTGTTTCCTATGCTGGCTATCTTACTCAGTCCAGATATATGGATCAAAAAAACAGTCTTAATATTTGGCATTATTTCATTAGCTTTTTTAGGAGCGCTATCAAGTCATTTTGCAGGTACATCTAAACTTAAAGGAAGTTTGCGCATTACCTTATGGGGAATTTTAGCGATGGCTTTTTCAAGCTGGATCGGCTCTTTATTTCATGTTACTCCACTTTAAAAAATTAGAACTTATAAATATTTAAGAACTAAATATTTAAAAACTAAATGCCCAATATTATTTGCTCTTACTTCTGATTTCACGTTATGGTGAAGAGAAAGAAATGAGGTGAATAAAATGAGCCTGTTACAACAACTTGAAATTAAACATCCGATTTTTCTTGCCCCTATGGCAGGTGTGTCTACACCTGAACTTGCAGCAGAAGTTTCTAATCAGGATGGCCTTGGGTCTTTAGGTCTAGGTGCAAATACGGCGCAAAGTGCTAGAGAACAGATTTTAAAAACCCAAATCCTTACAGAAAAATCATTTCAGGTTAATTTTTTCTGCCATCAACCCGAACAACTTAACCCTCAAACCTCAACACAATGGATTGAATATTTACGCCCACAATTTGAAAAGTTCGGAGAACAGCCTCCTCAAAACTTAAACTGTATTTATCCAAGTTTTCTTGATAACGATGATTTTCTAAATGTCGTCTTAGAAACCAAACCTAAAGCGGTCAGTTTTCATTTTGGGATTCCCCATCCCCATCAAATTCAGGCATTAAAAGATGCAGGAATTATCACGATGGTTTCTGCTACTAATTTAGTTGAAGCACAAGCCATTGAAGCGGCTGGTATAGATATTATTATTGCTCAAGGTATTGAGGCTGGTGGACATCGTGGAATCTTTAATAAAACCTTTGATGCAGCAATTAAAACGAGTGATTTAGTACACCTTATTATCAAGCATTGCAAACCACCTGTGGTAGCCGCTGGCGGTATTATGAATGGCGCACAAGCACGACATATGTTGAGCTTAGGAGCTACCGCTGTTCAACTTGGAACAGCATTTGTTCAATGCCCTACATCAAATGCATCAGCCGAATATCGTAAAGCTTTATTTAATGAGCCTGTGACACAAATCAGCGCAAGTCTTTCTGGACGTCCAGCCCGTGGCCTGCTCAACCATTGGCACACACAAATTGATTTACCAAATCGCCCTCCTCAACCCGAATATCCATATGCATATGATTTAGCTAAGCAATTAAATGCCATTGCAAGCAAGAATAAAGACTATGGCTTCGGTGCTTTTTGGGCAGGTAGTAATGTCTCGCAAATACGAGAGCTAGATGCTGCTGATCTGGTTAACCAGTTAGTCGTAGAAATGCTAGAAGATGAGTAAATCTAAAAAAGCCAGTAATCAGATACTGGCTTTTTATTTAATGAGTTTCTAATAAGTTAACCTGCTCAACCTGAACATCACTCATCAAATTTCCTTCAGCCAATAGCTGATTAAAATAATTTTCGACTACTATTGCCTGTTCAGCAGTACTTTCAACTTTATACATCTTTTGGCGGAATTCATTACTCGAACGTAATCCTTTGGTGTACCAAGCAATATGTTTACGGGCAATACGGCAGCCAGAGTATTCACCATAAAATTGATAAAGTTCTGATAAATGGCCTAGTAGTACCTGTTTCACCTCTTCAATATTAGGTGCAGCTAAGTGTTCACCAGTTTTTAAATAATGAGCAATTTCACGAAAAATCCATGGTCGACCTTGAGCAGCGCGACCAATCATAATTGCATCTGCCCCTGTATAGTCGAGTACATATTTTGCTTTTTCAGGACTATCAATATCACCGTTTGCAATCAGTGGAATATTGATTAATTCTTTAACATGTTTGATCAAATCATAACGTGCTGTATTTAAATACATGTCTTCGCGAGTACGGCCATGTAAAGCTAGTGCGGCAATCCCCGCTTCTTCTGCCCTTTTTGCTACTCTTAAAATATTTTCCTGACCATTTAAAAATCCCAAACGGGTTTTCAAAGTCACGGGAACATCAACAGCAGCGACAACTGCATCAAGTATTCGCGCCACCAAGTCTTCATCTTGTAATAATGCTGAACCAGCTAGTTTGTTACATACTTTCTTGGCAGGACATCCCATATTGATATCAACAATTTGTGCGCCATTTGCTACTTGATAACGTGCAGCCTCTGCTAATTGCTCAGGATCAGAACCTGCAATTTGAGCAGAGATTGGAGCGAGTTCGCCGTCAAAATTTGCACGATAGAGGCTCTTTTTGCTCATCCGCAAAGTTTTATCAGCAGTCATCATTTCACTGACTGCATGGCCTGCGCCAAAATACTTGCAGAGTGTTCTAAATGGACGGTCAGTAACTCCAGCCATAGGAGCAACAATTAAATTATTTGACAGTTGATAGGGACCAATATACATATATATTCATACAATTGATGATCAACATAGTATACTTCATCCGCTTAATCGGCTCATCTTTTTATGCAGGTGCTTTCCTCGCCATGAACAAACCGTTGTCTTCCCGTTTTTTATTAAAATCATTCGGCATGGCTGCCGTATGCATGAGTTTAGCTGCTTGTGGTGATAAAGCTTGGTGGTCAAACGATGATGAGCCTGAACTAGAAAGCCAACAGATTAAACGTCTAATTCCATCGCGTGTGCATGACCGTGAGTCATGGGCAAATGATATCGATGACATCATGAGAGGGTTAGATATTCAAAAAAATAAAAAAAATGTCTGCAGTATTATTGCCGTTGTCGATCAAGAATCTAACTTTGTTGCCAACCCTCAGGTGTCTGGATTAGGACAAAAGGCTGTTGAGGAAGTGAGTACACGTTTAAATGAAAAATTTGAAGATAAACTTGGCAAAACTGTTGGTGGAACAATTGCTGGTTATTTTGAAGAAGTTCTAAGAACTCAGCCCTCTCCTGATAACAACTATATGAGTCAAATGCGTAAAGTTAAAACCGAGAAAGAACTCGACTTACTTTACCGAGAAATTTTCGACTTCATGGCTAAACATTATCATGTGAGTGCCTTAACTGGCGCAGCCAAATTGGTTGGTCAAGATATTGGCGAGAAAATGAACCCTATTACGACTTTGGGCTCAATGCAAGTTCATATTAATTATGCAAAAGCAAACAAGCGTTCGAGTATGAGTACTGCTGCGCTTCGCGATGATCTCTATACTGAATATGGTGGTTTATATTACGGCATACATCGTTTAATGGTTTATCCGGCAGACTATGATAAAGCTATTTATCGTTTTGCGGATTATAACTCTGGTATGTACTCTAGCCGTAATGCAGCTTTTCAAAAAATGCTACGAGAACTTACTGATAAAGATATAAGCCTTGATGGCGATCTCCTTCTTTATACAAAAGATGGTGATCCGCGCGCAACTCAAAGCGAGTCAGAAAAAGAGCTGATTACGGTATTTGCAAAAAATAATATCTTAGTTACACCAAGACAAATTCGTAATGATCTTAAATTAGAAAAAGAGAAAAAGTTTGAGAGTACTCAAACTTATATTGCGCTGACTAAACTTTATAAATCCAAAACTAGCAAAGAGCCACTCTATGCAATTATGCCTCAAGTAGTGATTTCTGGGCCTAAATTAAGTCGTGATTATAATACTAATTGGTACGCAACCCGCGTAAACGGACGATATGAAACATGTATGCAACGAGCGAAAAGAATAAGACTATAAAAAGTCTCGCCCTGTTCGATTTTGATGGAACCTTGTGTAGTAAAGATAGTTTTACAGGGTTCATCTTTTATGCTTTATCTAAGCGCCACATTGTTAAGCAAGGCTTAAAAATTCTACCATGGATTCAAGCCTACTATCTTAACTTTTATCCAGCCCATGCTATGCGTGCCAAGTTATTCCGTAGCATGTTTAAAGATACCCCTGCAATTGAATTGCAAAGATTAGGTGAAGAATACGCACAAGAATTAGTCTCTGCGCTTTCGCCAGAAATCTTTACTCAGTTACAACACCATCAATTACGTGGTGATCAGGTCGTATTAGTTTCGGCTTCAATTGATGTCTATCTTGTTCCACTTTGCAAGTTACTAGATATCGAGTTGATTTGTACCGAAACTCAAATTAGAAACGGTATGATGACTGGTTACTACTCCACTCCAGATTGTAGTAGTGAACAAAAGAAGTTGAGAATACATCAGCAATATACGCTACAGCATTACCACCAGATTTATGCTTATGGTAATAGTTCAGAAGACCTCGATATGCTCAGTCTTGCCACACATCCATATATGGTAGGTGAAGACCGTGTTTTACCTCGTTTAACACCAGAAAAAAAGCTCGCATAAAGCGAGCTTTTTTATTTGAACACAACTTAATAAATTGCCATATGATCACGGTGAATCATTTCAAGTGAACGAGCTTCACCTAACACTTGATAAACCTTATCTGAGGCTAAGCCTTTAATAATTTCGGCTGATCGTGAGCTAAAGTTCACTCGACCTACCGCAATACGTTTACCTTGTTTATCGACACATTCAACCACATCACCACGATCAAAATGTCCTTCAACATTTTTAACTCCGACAGGGAGTAAACTGCGATGCTTCAATTTAATCGCTTCAACAGCACCATCATCAATCACAAGACGACCCGCTGTTTGTAAATGAGCAGCAAGCCACTGTTGATGAGCAGTCATGCGGTCTTTATCTGTAGTAAACAAAGTGCCTAGCATCTCACCTGCCATCGCACGTGACAGGACATTATCACTTTCGCCACTCGCGATGAGGGTTGGACAGCCCGATTTAGCAGCTAAACGTGCAGCACGAACTTTAGTGACCATCCCACCTCGCCCGAGTACACCACCGCCGCCGGCCATATCGAATAAATCATCATCCATAGCACGAACGGTAGAGAGTAATTTAGCATCAGGATTATGACGCGGATCTGAGTCAAACATACCTTGCTGATCGGTTAAAATGATCAGTAATTCGGCATGAACCTGACCTGCCACCATCGCAGCTAAAGTATCATTATCACCAAAACGGATCTCATCGGTAGACACCGTGTCATTTTCATTAATGACAGGAATCACACGCCAATCAATCAAGTTTTGCAAAGCATCACAAGAGTTCAGATAACGACGGCGATCTGCCAAATCATCATGAGTCAATAAAACCTGAGCAGTACGAATACCGTGGTTTTCAAGCACACTAGACCAAGTATGAATTAAGCCCATCTGCCCAATTGCAGCACAGGCTTGTAGACTGGGTAGATCGGTGGGTCGACTCGCAAGCTTCATACGAACCATACCTTCTGCTACAGCTCCTGATGACACTAAAATAATCTCGTGTCCAGCATTGTGCAGATCTGCAATCTGTTTCGCCCAATGCGAAATAGCATCTAGATCTAAACCTTGCCCATTAGCTGTAAGTAAAGATGATCCGATTTTAACAACGATTCGTTTACACTCACTGAGCTGACGTTGCCCATCGACCACTTCTATCATGTTTCCCTCGGTTTTCTAGTCACGAACGTAGATGACTTCTACATCATTGTCGTCTTCATCATCGTCAAAATCATCATCATCGTCCATCATGCTTTCGAGACGTTGTGCTCGACGCATTGCACGATATGCTTCTTTTGCCGCAATGGTTTGTTCACGTGTTTCAACTTCTAGTTGTTCACGGAAAGCTCTTACTTCTGCTGCGTATTCAGGATCTTCAACTTCGCGTTCACGTTGTTGTTCAATCTGATCCATCAGGTAATACACAACTTCTTTTGTACCTTCGCTTAATAAGCCCGATGTCTTAAAGACAGGTCCAGTCCACTCTAGTTCGTCTAGAATGTGCTGACACCACTCTTCACGGCTTTCTTCAGCAATCTGATCAAGTTTATTGAGTACTAAAACAACTGGTAGTTTCGCCAAAGTTGGTGAAAACTTAACCAACTCATTCATAATCGCTTTTGCATTATGCGCTGGATCTGAACCATCAATTGGTTGTACATCAATAATGTGTAAAAGAATACGAGTACGTGCCAAATGTTTAAGGAAACGAATCCCTAAACCTGCACCTTCTGCTGCACCCTCGATTAACCCAGGAATATCGGCCATTACAAATGAACGATGGCGGTCAGCATCGACTACACCCAAGTTTGGAACCATGGTTGTAAATGGATAATCTGCCACTTTTGGTTTTGCAGCACTTACAGCACGAATGAAAGTAGATTTACCGGCATTTGGCATACCCAGCAAACCAACATCTGCCAATACTTTTAATTCAAGACGAATTTCGCGAAACTCACCTTTTGTACCAGTCGTACATTTACGTGGTGCTCGGTTAGTTGATGATTTAAAGTGAGTGTTACCTAAACCACCTTCACCACCACCAGCAACCAGAATTCTTTGGCCGTCTTCAACCAAATCGCCAATAATATCGCCTGAATCTGTATCAACAATTGTTGTACCAACGGGTACTTTTAAAACCACATCTTCACCACCACGTCCAGTACAGTTAGCACCTGCACCGTTTTTTCCACGCTCAGCACGGAATTTACGTGTGTAACGGTAATCGACTAGCGTACTTGTATCGTCATCAGCTTGAATATAGATACTTCCACCACGTCCGCCATCACCACCATCTGGGCCACCAAATGGTACAAATTTTTCACGGCGAAAACTGGCTACGCCATTGCCACCGTCGCCAGCCTCTACGGTAATGACTGCTTCATCAACAAAGCGCATCTGCCAATCCTCTAAAAACTCTAAAACCGCCTATTCTGCCATATTTTCATAAAATTCTCGAATAGAAAATGGAACAATTCCATTTATAACGATCTGTTTTATCTTTAATCCAGCAGATGCTTTTAGTTTTGCAAATAGGATCCTTATAAAAAATAAAATTTAGCCAATTTATTTAATTATCAAGGATGAACATTGCGCAGAGGTAAGGTCATTTGCATATCAAGATTTGCTTTTGTTTTTGGCACAGAATTATACATGATGGCATTAAATGACGAGACATTCCCCATTTCCATAGGATCATTTACGTTTAGGCTTGGTTTAAACTGATGTTTCACCGATAAATTTACAGGTTCATCGAATTCAAAATAAACAGGACCATCAAAAACAATTTTAACGGGAACGGTATAACTACGTTTTAAATTAAAAGGCACATCCAATTTAATAGGAATATCTAATTTAAGGGGAAATTTTGGTAAAAACTTATTTTGATAAACCAAATCTGTGGTGGTTTCTAAAGGCATAACCTGATCAATTTTTAGAGTCGTTGAATAATCGACATTTACTGTAATAGGTGTTTCTACTGCAAAATTTAAATCTGCCAGATATTTTCCTTTTAGAGGTAAAGTTAATTGGCGATCTATATCTAAAGTTGTATCAAGTTTACCAATAGACTGAACCTGCAAAGTATTACCAACTTGAATTTTTGTTTCTAAAGAGTCAGGTAAACTAATATCGGCATTATGAGCCGAAACGACTAAATTTGCTTGAATATTGAGATACACCCAAAACATAATAGCGGCCAGTATCATCATTAAAAAGAAACTGATTAACATACTCTTGAGTGAACGAAACATTAGCATCCACCCTATTGATCAGCTGTCTTTTGTGATGTTTCTGAACCCAATACTCGATTTAATCGCATAGTGGACAGAGGAATCTTTAACTCACCATTTGCAATCTTAACAGGCAAAGTATTTTTCACATCAACCGAAGCATTTAACGCTGTTTTAACAGGTACATTTAAATTCCCTTCTATTGGGATATTCGTGTCCAATCTTGCTTTTAAAGGAATATGTAAATTTTCTTTTAATACTGTACGTACTGGTGCATCAAATTTTAAATGAACCTTTTGTTCAAGCGGAACATTAATATCAATTGGCACATCAAGTTTTAATGGAATTGTTCCTTTCAATGGCAATGTAATATCACGCCCCAAAACACGTACCTGAACCTTGGTATCAATTGCTAGATTTTGCTCGACTTTTAATGTTTCTTTGACAGGAATAGTAGTACTAATCGGCACCATATTATCGAAATAAACACGCGGAGTTAATGTTTGTGTTAATGGAATATTTAGTTTTTCATCAATTGGAATACTGGCATTTACGCGCCCTTTTACATCCACATTTAAAGCATCTTGTACTTTAACCTTAACTTGTAGAGGCTCTTGCAAATCAATAGCAACTGCCTGATTTTTTAGTGGAATATAAATATTAAAGTGCTTAAATACCCATATTGCAATGAGTACACCACATAAATTGGCAATAATGATGAATATAAAAACGACCAACAAACGTTTAAACTGCGACAATTCCTATCCCTTACTATTTTCTTTTTTTCCTTAATTTGTATTCTCATTTATTTACAAAAAATAGTCAGCATATATTTTGTACGGTTGTAAAAAAACCCAGTCTAAACTGGGTCTTTTTGTGAAAATATTTTTATAGATCGTTAAATGATCTTAAGCATTCAATTCTGCTGGAATTTTTTTGTAGCTTACGCCGCACATTTGTTCAGCGATACGTAATACCTGACAGCTATAACCAACTTCATTATCGTACCAAACGTAAGCAGTTAAACGGTTACCAGAAGTAATCGTTGCTTGAGCATCGTATACACCTGCTGTACGAGAACCGATAAAGTCACTCGATACAACTTCAGTTGAGTTGGTATAACCAATTTGACCTTGAAGGTTAGAGTTAATCGAAATTTGACGAATGTATTCGTTCACTTCTTCACGATCAACTTCTTTATCAAGTGTTAAGTTCAAGATCGCAAGAGATACGTTTGGTGTAGGAACACGTACAGAGTTACCAGTTAATTTACCTTTCAATGCAGGTAATGCTTTAGCAACTGCTTTAGCTGCACCAGTCTCTGTAATTACCATGTTCAAAGTAGCAGCACGGCCACGACGATCTGCTTTATGATAGTTATCGATTAAGTTCTGGTCATTTGTAAATGAGTGCACAGTTTCAACATGACCATTAAGAACTTTATATTTGTCATCCAATACTTTAAGAATTGGAGTGATTGCATTTGTTGTACAACTTGCAGCAGAGATGATTTTGTCTTCATCTAAGATATCTGAGTTATTTACGCCAAATACAACGTTTTTCATTTCACCTTTACTTGGTGCAGTCAATACAACACGTGCAACGCCTGGGCATTTCAAGTGTTGGCTTAGACCTTCAGCATCACGCCATTTACCAGTGTTGTCGATTAAAAGTGCATTTTCAATACCATATTCAGTATAGTCAACTTCACTTGGGCTAGAGGCATAAATCACTTTAATGAAGTTACCATTAGCAATGATTGCTTCGTTTTCTTCATCAACAGAAATTGTACCAGCGAAAGTACCGTGAATAGAGTCACGACGAAGTAAAGAAGCACGTTTTGCTAAGTCACCGTCAGAAGACTTACGTACAACGATTGCTTTAAGGCTTAAACCACGACCTAAACCTGATTGGCTAATGATTAAACGAGCCAAGATACGACCAATACGACCAAAACCGTAAAGAACTACATCTTTAGGTTGTTCAGAAGTTGCGCTACCTTTGATTGACTCAACTGATTGAGCAACAAAAGCATCAACATCCCCGCCTTTTTCTTTATATTCAACAGCAAGTTTACCGATATCAACTTCTGCAGAACCAATATTTTCAACTTTTGCTAAAGCTTCTAAAATTGGGAAAGTATTTACAACAGAAAGCTCAACGTCTACAACACGTGTACGACGGTGAGTTTTCAAAATTTGGATAACAGAACGGTTAATTAAAGAGCGACCGTAAACAGATACGACAATATTTTTTTCACGGTATAATTGACCGATTAATGCAATCATACGTTCCGCGATTTCTTCACGGTTTTTCCAACGGCCTTGGTGTTCAGCGTGCAGGGCGATGATAGTGTCTTTGCTCACAGATACGTCCTCTAATTAATTATATCTAGGCGTGATTTTTAAAACCCCGTAATTGTAATGGAATTATTGGCAAGAATGAATCAAAAGCTGACGTTAGTGGCTAGATTTTCCTAAAATTCATCATAAATTCATAAAATACCTATAATTATTTTTTATTATCTTATTGTTTAAAACAGCTAAATTTTTGCTTTTTCTTACTTTTTAGATTCTAATGACCTACTCGAACTCATCATTTTTTAATCTTTTTTGATATTTTTTGATATTAAGTTGTAGATTTTGGGCTTTTTGCCGTTGTTGATAAAGATGAAGCGCCCCTTCTAAAACGAGTACAAAAACAGCACACCAAATCGGAATATAAGTGAACCATTCTTCTTGACCAATACTCTCTCCTAAAACTAAAGAAGCTAAAGCAAGTAATACAGGCTCCAAATATCCTAAAAGTCCAAATACAACTAAAGGTAGAAAGCGGCTTGCCAGAATATAACTTCCCAAACCAATCGCACTTAAAATTCCAAGCCCAATTATGATCAAAGAAAGACTCGGTTGGTCTATAAATTTACTGTATGGCAGCAAACCTGTATGAGTTAAATAAATTGCAACGGGCATAATAATGACCAGATCCCACCAAAAGCCCCCTAAATTATCTGTTTTAATTTTCTTACGTAATAAAAAGTAGGCAGAATATCCAACTGCTACCAATGCAGTTTCCCAAGCAATACTTCCTAAACGCCATATCTCATGGCTAACGCCAATGACTGCAAGAATAATTGCTACCCATTGAAATTTTGATATTTTTTCGCCATACAAAACACTTCCAGCTAAGACAAGAACCAGCGGTAATAGGAAATATCCCAAAGAGACTTGTAACCCACGTCCATGCATCGGCCCCCACAAAAAAAGCCAAAGTTGTACTGAGGTTAAAATAGAAGTTGTGATTAATAGCAATAGTAAAGAAGGTTTAGCCAAAATACGTTGATAGATATTCTTGATATAGGCTAAATCACCACTCCACCACATAAACAAAGTAAGAAACGGCAGTGTTGCAATAATTCGCCATCCAAAAGTTTGCTCACTATCGAGTTGGCTTAATAATTGAGTATAAAAATAAAGTACACCAAAAGTGAATGATGCCATGACAGACAAGATCACGCCCTTAAACATCATTAACCTCTTAGACTTTAGTAAAAGCAACTCACTACAATACTTGATTTATCCACCATAAAAAAGAAAAAACCATGTAAAAACATGGTTTCTTCTTAATCAAACATATACCACTATTCTTTATGTTCTGTACGGATAACATCTCGGATATCAAAACCTAATGTTTTTGCATAATTTAAATATTCATCCACTACTTCTTGCTCTGGATGAGGGTCTCTTGATAGCACCCACAGATATTTACGTGAAGGCTCCCCAACCAAAACAGTCTGATAGTCTTCATCTAACTTTAAAATCCAGTAATCCCCACGAATTACCGGAATCCACCTTACAGCTTCAGGTAAAAAACTTACCTTCAATTTGCTGTTATATGGCGGGTTAACCACAAAGGCCTCCCCGATAGATTGCTGTAATTGTTTTCTATTGTCGTAGCAGCGATTATCTACCACTACATTTCCATTTTCGTTTAAGGTGTAAGTTGCAGATACGTTATAAGCACACTTTTTTTGAAAAAATGTAGGCTTACGAGCGACTTCATACCAAACACCTAAATACCGGTCCAGTTCAACTTTATAGACAGTTTGTAAAGGTTTTGGCTGGGCATAGACGTAGGTTCCAACAGCCAAACCAGCCAAAACGACACCGCCCAAAGCAATTTTAGCTAAACGCCAACTGGCTTGCGGAACATTATTTCGAAACGCCATTGTTGCCCTCAACGATTAGTTGTGAATACAAAAGAACTCAAATATCTACAGTAGCTTGTTTTTTAAACACATTATGTAGCGTTATGTATGCGTTTATTGCAACATTTGCGCTTTCAGTCGAATGATTTCATCACGTATCCGTGCTGCTTGTTCAAACTGTAAATCTTTCGAGGCTTTCAACATCTCTTTTTCAAGCTTAGTAATATGCTTACTAAACAATTTTGGATCTGAGAGAATATGTCTTTCATCGGCACTCAAAGCTTGTGCTTGTTCAAGTACTTTCTCATCAATTTCATCATCTGAAAGCACTTCACCTGAATCAATTTCTTTGATGACCTGACGAACGGCACTACGTGGCGTAATACCATGTAACTCGTTGAACTCGATTTGTTTCGCTCTACGGCGCTCAGTCTCATCTATTGCTTTTTGCATAGAATCAGTAATTCGGTCAGCATATAAAATTGCTTTACCTTTTACGTTACGCGCAGCACGGCCAATCGTTTGAATAAGTGAACGTTCCGAACGTAAAAAACCTTCTTTATCTGCATCCAAAATAGCAACTAAAGAAACTTCTGGCATATCGAGACCTTCACGCAGCAAGTTAATACCGACTAAAACGTCGAACACACCTGTACGTAACTCATGAATAATTTTGACACGTTCAACCGTATCAATATCCGAGTGTAAATAAGCGACTTTAACCCCATATTCTTTTAAGTAAGAGGTCAGATCTTCTGCCATACGCTTTGTTAAAGTAGTCACCAACACACGTTCATTTAGGTTCTTACGAATATTAATTTCAGAAAGAACATCATCAACTTGAGTTAATACAGGGCGAACTTCAATTTCAGGATCAATTAGTCCTGTTGGGCGTACCACCTGTTCAACCACTTGGTCAGACTTATCTAACTCATATTTTGCTGGCGTCGCACTGACAAAAATGGTCGTCGGTACAATGCGCTCCCACTCTTCAAATTTCATTGGTCGATTATCAAGTGCGCTTGGTAAACGGAACCCGTAATTCACTAAATTTTCTTTACGTGATCGGTCACCTTTATACATCGCCCCAATTTGAGGAACAGTAACGTGTGATTCATCAATAATTAACAACGCATCTTCAGGTACATAATCAAATAAAGTTGGAGGTGCTTCACCAGCTGGACGACCCGATAAATGACGTGAGTAGTTTTCGATACCATTGGTATAACCCAACTGTTGCATCATCTCTAAATCATAACGGGTACGCTGCTCAATACGCTGGGCTTCCAGCAATTTGTCATGTTCACGGAAGAACTTAAGTTGATCTTGTAATTCATCTTTAATCGTATCAATGGCACGAGTCAGATGATCTTTCGGCGTTACATAGTGGCTTTTTGGATAAATCGTAACACGTGGAACTTTACGGACCATTTTACCCGTTAGCGAGTCAAACCAACGGATCGAATCGACCTCGTCATCAAATAGTTCAATACGAATCGCGTGTTGATCAGATTCGGCAGGGAAAATATCAATAATTTCGCCGCGAATTCGATATGTACCACGTAAGAACTCAAGTTCATTACGCGTATATTGCATTTCAACCAAACGGCGGATAATTTCATCACGACTTACGCGGTCGCCCTCAACCACATGCAGTAACATTTGCATATAAGCATTTGGATCACCCAAACCATATATTGCAGAAACCGATGCCACAATAATTGCATCACGACGCTCTAATAAAGCGCGTGTTGCCGATAGCCGCATCTGGTCAATGTGATCGTTAATGGCTGCATCTTTTTCGATAAAAGTATCTGAGGATGGAACGTAAGCCTCGGGTTGATAGTAATCATAATAACTTACGAAATACTCAACCGCATTATTAGGGAAGAACGCTTTAAATTCGCCATAAAGCTGGGCAGCCAAAGTTTTGTTATGGGCCATCACAATTGTAGGTCGCTGTGTTTGAGCAATCACATTTGCCATGGTATAGGTTTTACCCGAGCCAGTTACACCAAGTAATAACTGATTACGAAAACCATGCTCGATACCATTTACCAGCTTTTCAATGGCCTGTGGCTGATCACCTGCTGGCTGATAATGAGTGACCAAATCAAAAGGTTGATTTTCGTTCAAAGTTATCTCTCTTTATGAAAAATTGAATTTAACGTCTCCCCTTTTAATGGGGATTTTTCTCTTAATTTAAAGTCTAAATTGAGCTGGAAATTCAATGTAAAAGATTAAGCATCTTAACACTTGACCAATACCCTAATCGGTTGCAACATGAAGCTAACCATTAAACAAAAAGTATAACCATGACCTATCAATATCATGATGAAAGTATTGTAACTGAACTTCCCGAAGATACAGTTTTTGTATTTGGAAGTAATCTTGCTGGACAACACAGTAGTGGTGCAGCACGTGTTGCAAGTCAGCACTTCGGAGCAGTTGAAGGTGTAGGTCGTGGCTGGGCAGGCCAAAGCTTTGCAATTCCAACTTTAAATGAACATATTCAACAAATGCCTCTTTCACAAATTGAGCATTATGTTGAAGACTTCAAAATTTATGCAAAAAATCATCCTAAAATGAAATATTTTGTCACGGCATTAGGTTGTGGCATTGCTGGTTATAAAGTTTCCGAAATCGCTCCTCTTTTTAGAGGGATTCATCACAACGTTATTTTTCCGGAATCATTTAAACCCTACGTGGAAGATAATGCGGTATCTCAATTTCCGACTTTGACTCAAAAGATGGTACAAAGTTTCATTAATGATGAAGTTATTTTTTACTTTAATCATGGCAGTGAATCTTTTGAAGAAGCTTTAGATAAAACTGATTTATCAGATGCTGAAAAAGCGATAGCACTTATTGTTTTAAATGAAGAGTTATATCCACGAGATCGTTATGGACGAGGCCGTGATCATGAGCTTAGTGATATTTTAGGGAAGCTGAACGGTAAAATTTTCAATCTTCATGGAAACTCTGAAGGTGCCATGATTTTTGTAAGTGCTGTTGTTGCACTGATGGAGCTTTATGATTTTGATGAGCAAGATTTTATCAAATTATGGCGTGGTGAAAAAAATATTGATCACCCTATTAATCGTTAAGTTTTCTTATAAATTTATGAGCTAAGCAGATAATCTCTGCTTTCTCACTATTTTATTTTTACTTACATTTAATCCTTTTATTTTTAATTATTCTAATATATTTAACTCTTTATCCTCCCAAATCTTAATTTTTCTCATTATACTTTAAGGCAAACTGAATACTTAAAGAAACATATGGAAACTTTAGATTCTTCGATTTTTGACCTTAGCCCCATACCAATGTGGATTGAGGATTTCAGTGAAGTTAAACAACAGTTTAATTTATGGAGAAATCAAGGTATTGAAAACCTCCACGAATTTTTAAATCAAAATAAACATTTAGTTATCGAATGTGCTCATAAAATTAAAATTATTCGCGTTAATCAAAAAACTTTAGAACTTTTTGAAGCAACAACACACGAAGAACTATATTCGAATTTGAATCTTATTTTTAAAAAGGAAATGTTCGAATCACATATTTATGAGCTTGAAGAGTTATGGAATGGTAAAACCCATTTTTCAAGCACTACTGTGAATTACACCTTATCAGGCAAACGTATTGATGTTCAGTTAAGAGGTTCCATTTTACCTGGTTCTGAATCTACCTTTGAACGTGTATTAATTACTACAGAAGATATTACCCCTTATCAAAATGCACTGCGTCAGGAAGAAAAAAATCGTCGCTTAGCTGAGTCTATGTTTATCTACTCGCCTACTTCGTTGTGGGTTGAGGATTTCAGCCGTATAAAAAATAGAATTGATCAACTTAGGCTATTAGGAATTGAAGATTTCAGAACTTTTCTAGATGTTCATCCTGAATTTGTGCGCCAATGTATAGAAGATATTTTAATTTTAGATGTTAATCAGGCCACAATGGATTTGTTTAAAGCTCCTGATAAATCCACACTTTTAAGAAATACACATAAGATTTTTGCTGAAGAAATGATTGAGACCTTTCGGGAGCAACTCATCGAATTGTGGCAAGGGAATATCCATCATAAACGTGAGGCTGTTAACTACGCTTTAGATGGCCAAATAAGAAATGTGTTGCTTCAATTTACCGTTTTTCCCGGATATGAAGATACTTGGGGGCTGGTACAAGTTGCACTAACAGATATTACTGCACGAAAAAAAGCGGAAAACTACCTTGAATATTTAGGGCAACACGACGTCCTGACCAAACTATATAACCGTGCTTTTTTTACAGAGGAACTAAATCGTTTAAACCGAAGTATTATTCGTCCTGTTTCTTCAATTTTTTTAGATATGAATGGTCTAAAAGAAACAAATGACCAGTTTGGGCATGATATTGGAGATGGTTTATTACGCCGTGTTGGAAATATTTTAAGTCAGGCTATTTCGAATACAGCGTATACCGCATCTAGAATCGGTGGTGATGAGTTCGTGATCTTAATGCCAGGTGCAGATGAAGCGAACGTTCAAATTATGCTTCAAACGATTCAAGAGCTTTTTAATATCGACAATCAATATTATTCAAGCCATCCAGTTAGTATTGCGATTGGACATGCAACCACTCAAACAAATGAACAAATTGAGGACATGCTAAAACGAGCAGACCATCACATGTATCAAAAGAAAAAAAGTTATTATCAAGAAATTTTATTTAATCAATAAAAAAACAGGCATATTGCCTGTTTTTCAAAATTAGCGTTTTCCCATAGAACGACGGGTACCACGTGGAGGCATCCATGTTCTATCCGCGTATTGCTCTGGTTTTGGACGCACTTGATTGTGGACCGCATCATCTGCTTGATTACTTTCATTCGGCATTGGAAATGGCAATTTCACCAAAGCCTTTTTCTGTTTTGGCTGTTGCTCAGTCATGATTCATTCTCGAAATTTCGATTGCGGTCTATTATAAATGATTTTTATCATTTCTTTTCAAAAAAGCTTCAATTGAGTAAAACAGCAACAAGAACCTTCTTAAATTAAACTTTTTTACATCTAAACATACCCGTATCCGCAAATTGCTTAATTTTTGCGATAAGATAGTATGCTTTTTATTTTTTAATCCCATAAGAGGAATATTGCCGTGGACGTACGTCTTTCTGATCGTGTCAATGCTATCAAACCGTCCCCTACACTTGCTGTAACTAACAAAGCTGCTGAACTTAAAGCTGCTGGCAAGAACGTGATTGGTTTAGGTGCTGGCGAGCCAGATTTTGATACCCCTCAACACATCAAAGATGCTGCAATTGAAGCGATTAATAATGGTTTCACCAAATATACGGCTGTAGATGGTACTCCTGGGTTAAAAAAAGCAATTATTGCTAAATTGAAGCGTGATAATAATCTTGATTATCAAGCAAACCAGATTTTGGTTTCATGTGGTGGTAAGCAAAGTTTCTTTAACTTGGCACTTGCTCTATTAAACAAAGGCGATGAAGTTATCATTCCAGCACCTTTCTGGGTAAGCTATCCAGATATGGTCATTATTGCTGAAGGTACTCCAGTCATTGTGAAATGTGGTGAAGATCAACGCTTCAAAATCACTCCTGAACAATTAGAAGCTGCTATTACACCTAACACTCGTTTAGTAGTATTAAACAGCCCATCTAACCCAACAGGCATGATTTATAGCAAAGCTGAATTAGAAGCTTTAGCTGAAGTTTTACGTCGTCATCCACAAGTATTTGTTGCATCTGACGATATGTATGAACCGATTCGTTGGGAAGACGAGTTCTACAATATCGCAACTGTTGCTCCAGATTTATATGACCGCACAATTGTTTTAAACGGTGTTTCTAAAGCATATGCAATGACAGGTTGGCGTATTGGCTATGCAGCCGGTCCAGCAAAAATCATTGGTGCAATGAAAAAGATCCAATCACAGTCAACTTCTAACCCAACTTCTATTTCACAAGTTGCTGCTGAAGCTGCATTGAATGGTCCACAAGATGTTTTAGAACCAATGATTGAAGCGTTTAAACGTCGTCATGACTTAGTTGTAAACGGCTTAAACGACATCAAGGGGATCTCTTGCTTACCTGCTGATGGCGCATTCTACGCTTATGCAAACATTCGTCCTCTTATTCGTGCAAAAGGCTTAAAGTCTTGCACAGAATTTTCTGAATGGTTACTTGAAGAAACTGGCGTAGCAGTTGTTCCTGGTGATGCATTTGGTTTAGGCGGTTTTATGCGTATTTCATATGCAACTGCGGACGAAGTACTTGTTGATGCATTAGCACGTATCAAAAAAGCTGCTGAATCAATCGAAGGTGTTGATGCTGCGATTGCATCAATCGAAGCTGAAAAAGCTGCCAAATAATTTAAAAATATAAAAAAGGCCTCAAAGTTGAGGCCTTTTTTTATAATTAAAATTATTCTAAGTTAAATAAAGCGGCAACCTCAGCCTCGGTCAATTTCTTTGTATCATTTTGAAAATTATAAAAATCAGGCTTTGAATCAATAAAAATTTCTATATCCAGCTTCAAGTCTTTTACTGGTTCATCTAAAGAAAATGCATTGATATTGCAGTAACTTTGATCTTTTGTTCTCCAAAAAATTGTTGTTCCACAAGCATTACAAAAACCTCTTTCACCCCATTCAGAAGAGTTAAAGATACTCAGATGTTTTTGCTGATTAAACTTAAGACTACCTTTGACAACATCAATCGTCATAATGACACCACTCGTTTGTCGACGACACATTGAACAATGACAAACATGTACATCATGATTTTTTAATTCAACTTCAAAAGTTGTTTCTCCACACAAACATTGACCATTCATTATTATTTTCCATACTAAATTTATATTTTTAGAGTTATAAAATATTCTGCTCAACCAAAATTTACAAGTTTATAAACTATAAAGTGGCCCATATTTCTTGTATTTGTTAACTTGACAATAGAAGTTTTAACGCCTAACTTAACATCAAGTTCCATTTTAGAACTTTATTGATTTAAGGACTCAAAAAATGAAAAATCCGATGGAAATGACTGGTCTAGAATTTTTACAAGCTATGATAGAAGGCCATATTCCACCTGCAAGTATTAGTAAAACCATACCTATGCAACCTACTGAAATTTCGGAAGGATCTGTTACTTTTAAAGCCCAAGCAGATCAAAACCATCTAAATCCACTCGGTGGAGTACATGGCGGTTTTGCTGCTACAGTCCTAGATTCAGTGACTGGCTGTGCAGTACATACGATGTTACCTGCGGGTGTAGGTTACGGCACAATCGACCTTAACGTAAAAATGTGCCGCCCTATTCCCCAAAATCAGGCTTTAATTGCAACAGGCAAAGTTATTAATTTAAGTAAAAATTTAGGTATTTCTGAAGGAAAGATCATTGATGAGGAAGGCAAACTGTATGCCTATGCAACAGCAACCTGCATGATTATTCGCCCATAATGATTAAAGGCAGCCTTAAACCGCTGCCTTTTTTATTGAATCACCTGAATTATCTGGACGTTTACAAGTTTGTGCAATCACATACGGCGCCCAAATATTTTTAAGTTGGAGCTCTATAATTTCTTGATGCTCTACAGACCAAGCTAAAACTTTATTTTTACCCAGCAATAACTCACCTTCTAATTGGAAAATATATAAAGATTCAGAGGAGTTTAGTAGTTTCGAGCTTTTTAAAATCTTAAGTGAATTATGCACATTCCATTTAGAGCTAAACCAAAGCTGCAATAAATCGCCTAAATACAAATTCTGCTTTTTGAAAGGATAAGTATTAATCCATGCACTTTCTACGGGTGTGTAATAAGATTCTGATTGATTTAAGATATTCAGATAATTGTGTTGATAGAAATCAAAATTAGAAAAAATAGAAGCGATCGTAAGCGTTTTCATACTTATCTCCGATTTAGCCATTTTAGTGCTGGCAAGTTGGTTTAAATCCACACTGTTTGGATTTCTCCAAACGCTTGTTCTTTTTTGAATCTAGCAATTGATTTTTTAAAGTGCAAGTAATTTCTTAACTCATCACTCAACTGATCAAATAAAAAGCATACGACACAAAAATGAAGTAAACATGGCAATTTAGACTTGACCCTTCTCAAAATCTCCTTATAATCGCATGCAGATTCTCCCATAGCTCAGTCGGTAGAGCGACGGACTGTTAATCCGCAGGTCCCTGGTTCGAGCCCAGGTGGGAGAGCCAAATACTAAAAAGCCCGCAGCATTAAAGCGGGCTTTTTTTTGCCATAAATTTATCAATAACTATAAAAAAATCCTCTATCAGCAGATAGAGGATTTAATTTTTTATTAGAGTCTTTGTTAGGTTTAAGGGTCCAATTTAACTCTAAAGAATCTATTCTCAAGTTATTATTCGACTTCAACCACTTTTAAAGGATTAAAAGATTGGGTGGTCGGCATCATTTCAATACGATTAATATTAATGTGTGGAGGTTGTGAAGCAATCCAAGCTACCGTATTTGCAATATCTTCAGGCAAGAGTGGATTCTTTTTATCATATAGGCTGTTTACTTTATCCTCATCACCTTTAAAACGCACAAGCGAAAATTCAGTACCTCCACACAACCCTGGTTCAATATTAGTTACGCGCACACCAGTACCGGCCAAATCAGCACGAAGATTTAGACTAAATTGCTCCACAAATGCTTTGGTTGCTCCATACACATTGCCCCCTGGGTATGGGTATGTACCTGCAATAGAGCCCATATTAATGATTAAACCTGATTTTTTCTTTACCATACTTGGTAAAATTAGTCGGGTAATCGTAACAAGCCCTTTTACATTGGTATCAATCATCGTATACCAATCATCTAATTCTGCTTTATCTGCTGGTTCCAATCCCAATGCCAATCCAGCATTATTCACCAATAAATCAATTTGACCGATTTGAAATTCGGCTGGCAAATCAAGCAATGCCTTATTTATATTTTCTGCCGTATCCGTCATGTCAAATACTAATGGGTAGAATTTCTCTCCAAGTTCTTGTTTTAGTTCTTCTAGTTTTTCTGCTCGTCTTCCACAGCCAATAACTTTATATCCTAGCTCAAGCAGCTTTTTTGAAATGCTATAACCAAAACCTGCCGATGCGCCTGTAACTAATGCTAACATTCTTATATCCTTAGAAATGATCAACTATTTCAGTTGAACTCATGATGAACATATCAGCCTTTATATTTACACAATATTTATTATTAGCCTAAAAAAATAAAAGTTTTTTAAAAATTTTAAGAGAAATTAAAATCTATAAAAAATATATTTATTAAATAATTATATGTATTAAAAAACTAAAAGCAGAGCATGCTTACTGTCTAAGAGATAATGTTCACCTAATAAAAAAGTTTACCGTGAAAGGTAAACTTTTTTGTTTGAGACATCCAAGACTAAGCAGGGATACCACTATGAAAACGGAAAGTATTATCTGGCGTTAAAATCAGATTCTTTTCAACTTCACGGATATGATCAATTCGCTGCTGAATATCCTCTTTAGGATCTTTCATTTTTGCAGTTTTTGCCACATCAAGCGCAAGGGCGAGATAGTCTTCAAAATGACGAGACTCTGACTTAAGCAAGTATCGATAATAACGTCCTAACTCATCATCTACACGCGGAGCAAGTGCATAAAAACGCTCACATGAACGAGCCTCTACGAATGCACCAATCACCAGCACATCAATTAAAGCTTCAGGTTCATACGTACGAATCTCTTTACGTAATCCACCTGCATAACGTCCGGCACTTAAACCAGTCCACTCTTGACCACGCTTAGCCATAAGCTCAAGCACTTGTTCATAGTGAAGCATTTCTTCTCGTACAAGCTGAGCAAGTTTTATTTGTAAGTCAGGAAAGAAGCTATAACGGAACATTAAGTTCATTGCTGTACTAGCTGCTTTCTTTTCACAATTAGCATGATCTTGCATCAAGATATCTAAATTATTGATTGCTTCATCCAACCATGCTTTTGGTGTTTGACAACCTAAAAAGGCGATCACAGGTTGCATTAAATCATCGTAATTGATACTCGACATAACCAACTATCCTGCGGCCTTAATCGCGGTTTTCATATCTTTAACAGCTTGAACCAGACCTACAAAAATACTTTCAGCAATAATTGAATGACCAATGTTTAATTCATGAATTTGTGGAATAGCTGCAATTGGTGCAATATTTTTAAGGTTAAGGCCATGACCAGCATTTACAACCAAACCTTTTGAAGCTGCATATTCAACGCCTTTGATAATACGCGCCAACTCAGCTTGTTGATCCTGCTCTGTTTCCGCATCTGCATATGCACCCGTGTGCAACTCAATCGTAGGTGCGCCACACGCAACTGCTGCATCAATTTGAGCTAAATCAGCATCAATAAATAATGATACATCGCAACCAATAGCCGCTAAAGTTTGAGTTGCAGCTTTAACTTTTTCAAAGTTACCCACTACATCCAAACCACCTTCAGTTGTTACTTCTTGGCGTCTTTCTGGCACAAAACACACGTGCTGAGGCTGAATTTCTTTCGCAAACTCAACCATTTCATCAGTAACAGCCAACTCTAGGTTCATACGGGTTTTTAATAATGGACGCATACGGCGTACGTCATCATCTTGAATATGGCGACGGTCTTCACGCAAATGCAAAGTAATCCCCTCTGCACCAGCTTGTTCACAAATAAGAGCAGCTTCTACAGGGTCTGGATAAGTAGTACCGCGCGCCTGTCTCAAAGTAGCAACATGGTCTATGTTTACACCAAGCAATGCAGCCATAAATAAATCCTAATTACGATTGAGTTTGAGTATTTTGAATCCACAATTGTCGACTTTTTAGGGGACGATCTCCTAAAAGCGATGTAATCATTTGACGGTATAGTTTACCTAATAATTGCAATTGTTCGTGAGAAAAATCCTGACCTTGCTCATAATCCAACATAGATAAAATTGCTTTACCTGACAATGAGGAACGGCTTGCCTGAACAACGGGCGCAAAACCTTCAGTCACCTGAAATTGATAAAACTGGTGAGCCTGTATTGGCTGTTGTTGAGTATCAATTGAGAAATCAATCGCATAACCCAACTCAGGAAGTAAAACATGTTCGAACTGACGCAAAATCTGTCTCAGAAAAAGATCAGGATTTTCATGGGAAGATAATTGCTGTAATTGAAGCAAAGTTAATTGATATTGCTCAAAAGATTGCGGCATTGCCTCTTCTAATGGGCAAAGTCTAAGAACAATTTCATTTAGATAAAAACCAGCAAAAAAAGCATCACCAAAAAAGAAAACAGGCTGATTTAATATTTCCAGCTTAGTAAAATTTTTGAGTTCACTTTTACCCGTGGCTTGTAGCCGAATAGGCTGATATTGAGGGGGGGGAGTCTGCCTTAAGATGCCATCGACTCGCCCATATTCCTGAGTAAAAAGATGCACAATATGACTTTTTTCACGGTACTTACGGTGATGAATCATATATCCATGGAGGACTTCATTGCGCATCATAAAAAGAATCTATTCCTCAGATTCTTTTTCTTTTTTGTCATCCTCATCATCACCATCAGGAATAACAGCACCTACAACAGCTGCTGTACCTTTAACTACACCTTTAGTAGTTTTATAGGCGATACCTACTGGTACGGTTACAAGCTTATATACACAACCTTGTAACATCAATGTACATCCAACTATAGCAATTAACGATGTAATTGTTTTCATACCAGCATCCTTATCCTTTAGATATCACTATACCCTAAGCTTTTTAGAGCACGCTCATCATCAGACCAGCCACCCTTCACTTTTACCCAAAGTGTGAGCATAATTTTTTGCTCAAACATTTTTTCCATGTCTTTACGAGCATCCATACCAATCGTTTTAAGCTTGGCACCTTTTTCACCGATCACAATGGCTTTTTGACCAGCGCGGTCTACAAAAATCGTTGCATCGATATAGGTACAAGCTGGTTTTAAACGACCAGTTTTTTCATTAACAGTTGCTTCTTCCGTTTTAAAAGATTCAATTTGTACTGTTAAATCATAAGGAAGCTCTTCACCCAACTGACGCATGATTTTTTCACGAATAATTTCACTTGCCAAGAAGCGTTCAGAGCGGTCAGTAATCTGATCAAATGAATACAATGGTGGTTGGTAAGGAAGGTACTTCTCAATCGTTTCACTCAAGTGTTCTAAGTTTGCACCACGCAAAGCAGAAACAGGA
Organism: Acinetobacter sp. 12966; assembly: GCF_031196995.1. Taxonomy (NCBI): domain Bacteria; kingdom Pseudomonadati; phylum Pseudomonadota; class Gammaproteobacteria; order Moraxellales; family Moraxellaceae; genus Acinetobacter; species Acinetobacter sp. 12966. The sequence goes on along the minus strand of NZ_JAVIMC010000089.1, from coordinate 160,711 downwards.
ACAATCTCAGCAAAATTCATAAGTTTGGCACGTTCTTGAATGAGAGGAAGAATCTCTCTTTTATCTTCAAAAGTGTCCGCCTTATTAATGACCAAAATAACTGGCATTTCAGCGTTCTTGAGTTTTTCAAGCACTAAATCGTCGTTTTGAGTCCACTTATAAGCATCAATAACGAATAAAACTAAGTTAACGTCACGTAATGCAGAATGAGCAGCACGGTTCATCATTTTATTAATAGCACGCACTTCTTTTTTATGCATACCTGGGGTATCTACATATACCGCCTGCATCTTTTCGCGCGAATCAATACCAATAATTTTATGACGTGTTGTTTGAGGTTTACGCGAAGTAATAGAGAGCTTTTGACCCAATAAATGGTTCATGAGGGTAGATTTACCCACATTTGGACGTCCCACAATCGCCACAAATCCGCTCTTAAAATCCGAAGGGATTGTTACGCCTTTGGAACTAAAAAATTGATCAATCAGATTATTAGGATCTTGGTTTTCATTTGAATCTGGATTGATTTGATCAGAATGCATCGACATGCAGGTTATTGCTCCAATAACTTTAAAATTTCCGCCGCTGCTGCCTGCTCGGCAAAACGACGACTTGAACCCTCACCATAAATCTTCGGTAAACCATCTACCACACATTCCACTTTAAAGTGCTGATGAGGTGCATCACCCTGAATATCTACAACCTCGTAAACAGGGAGAGGTTTTTTACGTGCTTGTAGATACTCTTGTAAACGTGATTTCGGATCTTTGAGTTGATCCGTAGGTTCTATATGGTCTAAATAGGGTATGTACCATTTTAGCACAATATCTTTAAGTAAGTTGAGATCACCACTATCAAGATAAATTGCACCAATAATCGCTTCTACCGTATCTGCTAATATTGACTCACGATGATGACCACCAGATTTCAACTCGCCTGTACTTAATATTAAACACCGACTAAGTTGCAAATCTGTTGCAATCTTACCTAATGCTTCTTGACGAACTAAGGTCGCACGCATACGCGTGAGACGACCTTCATTTTCATTTGGATAGGCATGATATAGATAATTAGCGATTATCATGCCTAATAATGAATCGCCGAGAAACTCTAAGCGCTCGTAATTGTATTTGTGACTCACCGAACGATGAGTCAAAGCTAACTGTAACAATTCAAGCTGCTTAAATTGATATCCGATTCGACTCAGTAAGCGAGGATCACTTAGTTTGAACTGATGTTTTATCAAAACTCTTCTCAAATGTTAAAACTAAATCAATATTGAATAAGAAAGGTTTTCTTACTTCATATTTCTTTTTGACCGTTAGACCTGACTGATTAAACACTTGAGCGATCTCTTTAAAGTGGAGATCACGAATATTGTTCATTTCGAGTCGCTGATCCATTTGTGTTACAAACTTTTGTGGTGTGATCTCAGAAGAGCTTTCTTGTAAAAGCTCTTCTATCTGATTATTAATCAGCCGATCATCCCAATATGCTGGCCAAACTGCAAGTACAGCTTTTACTGCAATCGCAAATATAACCACCCCAAATAAAATTGCTAAATACGAAGTACCCTGTTGTGCCTTACGCATTTCTTTTTTTCCTAATGGTTGTTTTTAATCTATTTTTCCATTTCGGCTAAAGTTAGGAAGGTGTAAACCCGGTTCTTTATGCATCCACACGTAGAATGCTCGTCCTGTTAAGTTTTCTTCAGGAACGAACCCCCAGAAACGACTGTCTGCACTTTGATCGCGGTTATCCCCCATTGCAAAGTAATGTCCTTTTGGTACAGTCACTTCCCAATATAAACCGTCTTGGTTCGCATATTTACCATTTTCAACATAGTTGATAAACGGTGCTTGGCGCGCCACATTTACGCCTTCAAGCTCACGCATCGTAAAGGTATGCTCACCAATCGTCTCTTTATGATAAATAGACGTTGGCGTATCCATCACATCTTTTTCACGACTGAACTGTGTTAATACTTTCGGTACTTTTTGCCCATTAATAATTAATTGCCCATGGTCATAAACAATATGATCGCCAGGTAAACCGATTACACGTTTAATATAGCTAATAGTCGGTTGAGGTGGATAACGGAATACAATTACATCACCACGCTTCGGTTCACCTACGTCAATAATTTTCTTATTAACGATAGGTAAACGTACACCATAATCAAATTTATTCACCAGAATAAAATCACCAGTTTCTAAAGTTGGCACCATAGAGTCCGATGGAATATTAAATGGTTCATAAAGAAATGAACGGAGTATAAGTACTACAGCTAAAACCGGCCAAAAGTCATAGGCCCATGTAATGACAAAATTTTCGTTCCCGCGTCCTTTATTTGCACGCTGTTTTAATACAAGTTTATCTAACAACCACACTGCAAATAGAATCAGCGTAACTGGAACAAGAATTAAATTAAAATCAAAATCCACATGACCTCACTCGCAGCCTCGCTGCTTGTATTACAGTGGGGAAAGGAAATTGTTCACTTCCCCCACCCTCATTTCTTATCTTTCTACTTTCAATACAGCCAAGAACGCTTCTTGTGGAATTTCAACACTTCCCACTTGTTTCATACGTTTCTTACCTTCTTTTTGTTTAGAAAGTAGTTTTTTCTTACGCGAAACGTCACCACCATAACATTTTGCCAATACGTTTTTACGCATCGCTTTTACGGTAGAACGGGCAATAATTTGCGCACCAATTGCTGCCTGAATAGCAACATCGAACATTTGGCGAGGAATTAAGTCTTTCATTTTCTCAACCAATGCAATACCACGATGGCGTGCATCATTACGGTGACAAATCATAGCCAAGGCATCAACCTTTTCGCTATTAATTAACACATCAACCTTAACTAAAGCTGAACTTTCAAAACGTACAAAGTTATAGTCTAAAGATGCAAAGCCACGAGAGCATGACTTTAATCTGTCAAAGAAATCCATAACGACTTCAGCCATCGGGATTTCAAATGTAATAGAAACTTGGTTACCCAAGAATTTCATATCTTTTTGTACACCACGACGTTCGATACATAGTGTCATTACGTTCCCTAAATATTCTTGAGGAACAAGGATATGACACTCCGCAATTGGTTCACGTAAATCTTCTACAGTCGATCCATCTGGCATTTTTGATGGACTATCGATGTAAATCGTTTCGCCTTTCTTGGTTAATGCTTCATAAATTACAGTAGGTGCAGAACTGATGAGATCAAGATCGTACTCACGTTCTAAACGCTCTTGTACAATTTCCATATGTAGCATGCCTAAGAAGCCACAACGGAAACCAAAGCCTAAAGCATCTGAACTTTCTGGTTCAAAGAATAAAGCCGAATCATTAATCTGTAATTTTTGTAATGCTTCACGGAATGGTTCAAAGTCACTGGCATCAATCGGGAAAAGACCAGCATATACTTGTGGTTTAACCTTTTTGAAACCTGGTAAAGTTGCAACGTCTGGTGTAGAAGCAAGAGTAATTGTGTCACCTACTGGCGCACCAAAAATATCTTTAATACCAGCAATAACAAAACCTACTTCACCAGCTTCAAGAATATCTGTTTCAGTATGCTTAGGATTAAATACACCTACAGACGTGACCGGATGAGTTTGTCCTGTCGATTTAACCAACATTTTGTCGCCCTTGCGGATACGACCTTGTTTAATACGAACAAGAGAAACTACGCCTAAGTAGTTATCAAACCATGAGTCGATAATTAATGCTTGTAATGGTGCTTCACGATCACCTTCTGGCGCCGGAATAACATCGACTAAACGCTCGAGTACACCTTCAACACCTAAACCAGTTTTTGCTGAACAGGTTGGTGCATCTGTCGCTTCAATCCCGATAATTTCTTCAATTTCATGAATTACACGTTCAGGTTCAGCCTGTGGTAAATCAATTTTATTTAGAATAGGAAGAACTTCTAGACCTTGTTCAATTGCTGTATAACAGTTTGCAACTGATTGAGCTTCAACACCTTGTGCTGCATCTACAACCAATAGTGCACCTTCACACGCAGCTAATGAACGAGAAACTTCATAGGAGAAGTCAACGTGCCCAGGCGTATCAATAAAGTTAAGTTGGTATTCCTGACCATTTGGATGGGTGTAGTACAGCGTGACAGAAGCGGCTTTAATGGTAATCCCACGTTCACGCTCAAGCTCCATTGAGTCTAAGACTTGGGCTTGCATTTCACGATCTTGTAGACCGCCACACATCTGAATAAAACGGTCAGCCAATGTAGACTTACCATGGTCAATGTGGGCAATAATCGAGAAATTTCGTATATTTTTGATATCGACGGATTTTTTAGCTTGCGCCATGGGTTACCTTGAGAAAATATAGAGTGCTATGTAGCTTGCTTTAATACACAGCCAAAGCGGTTAAATAAATTGCGTGACATTATAACAGATTGCCGATATGAAAAAGATATAAATTCTTTCTTTTAAAAAAGCTTTTTAAACTTCTCAATATAACAAACTATTTATCTTTGAAGAGTCTTTAAATCAGAACAGTTTTAACTCGAACTTAAGTAAGCTTGCAGATAAATTATTGCCAGTTTCATTAGCTATATCCCCAATCAATTCAAATCCGAGTTTCTGCACGACTTGTTGAGATCTAATGTTCTGTTCAAATATTTCAGCCCAAACATATTTTATTTGTTTTTGGAATAATCTGCCTTGTTTCAAATACTGGATGAGCCCTACAAGAGCCTCTTGCATATATCCCTTACCCCATGCATTAGGATGAAGCTCATAACCAATAACAACCGCAAAATCATCACCAATTTGTTTGATAGTATTTACACCACATGTTCCCAACATAGTTCCATCTTTTTTAAGACAAATAGCATGCCTAAAACCTAGCTGTTGATTCCATTTTTTATGCATTTTTTCAATTAAAGCCTCAGCTTCTTCCAATAAAGTAAAGGCTTCTAAATCATAAAATTCGAGTACGCTTGAATTTGAAAATAATTCAAAGATAAAATTTTTATCAGTTTCTGTAAGGTCACTTAAGATTAATCGATCTGTTTCTATAGAAAATAAATACTCCAAATTCCAGCCTCTCTTTTTTACTTGCGATCATACGAAACGGTAAAATCGTAAGGATTTATGCTTGAGTCAAGCGGCTTGTATGCATGGGTAAAAGTTGGCGACATTCGTTTTGGACGTCCAGTAGCAATTTCAATACATGCCCATTTGGTATTCCCAACAAATAATACGGCCTGATCTGATGGACGAAAAAACACATACTGGCGGAACGAATAAAGTGCATTAATGTCATCTAACCATGTACGTAATACGATTTGTTCGCCTTCAAATGCAGCTTTACGATATTGCACATGATGCTCAACCGCGACCATTGCATGTTTTAACTCAAGATACTTAGTTACCCCTACTCCCAAAGTTTCAACATGGGCAGCAGCTACATCTTGCATCCATTGAACATACATCACATTATTTACATGTCCCAACGCATCAATGTGATGTGGCTGTACCTGAATATGTAAATCAAAAATACTACTCACAAATGAACACTCTTATTTATTAACCTTAAAACTGAAATAAGTGTAGGTAGATATCGCTAAACGCTCAAGATAAATAACAAAAACCACCCATTTCCAGGGTGGCTTATTGATTGGGTTGAGGACTATTGAATACGTAAACCAAGCATCGCGCGCTGTCCCTGACGAATAATAGCAACACGTGCTACGGTATTTTTCGGCAAGTTAGAAACAACTTTTGCAAAATCCTGACTATTTAAAATTTGGTTATTATTGACTTGAGTAATCACATCACCTGGAATGATATTCGACAATGATGCTAAACCGCCACGGCGAACATCTTGTACATAAATCCCCCCTTTCACGCTCAACGCATTTTTTTCCGGTTCAGCTAGATCACGAATACTCATGCCTAAAACTGGCCCTTTAGATGCAGCACCTTGTGCACCAGTAGCAGGTGTTTCATCTGGCGCAGTCGTTAAAGTCGCTGAAATATTGCGTGTTTTATCATCACGTAATACTTCAAACTGAACGGTTTGATTTGGCTGTACTTTGTTTAATGCATAGAGTAAATCACTCGTACGAAGTACAGGCGCACCATTTAATTTTAAAATGACATCTCCAGCTCTTAGCCCTGCTTTTTGTGCAGGTGAGTTCGGAGAAATTTGAGTAATTAAAGCACCTTCAGGTTTTGGTAACTTATAGGCATCAGCAAGGTTTCGATCAATATCTTGCATCATCACCCCAAGATAAGAACGCGTTACTTTACCTTTTGTTTTGAGCTGGTCCGCAACATCCATTGCTACATCAATCGGAATAGAGAAAGACAAGCCCATATAGCCGCCAGTACCACTAAATATTCGTGAATTTACCCCGACCACTTCACCATTTTGATTAAATAATGGACCACCAGAGTTACCTGGGTTTAAAGCCACGTCAGTTTGAATAAACGGCACCGAGGTTTCACCACTCATGTTCCGAGATTTTGCACTGACAATACCTGCCGAAGCTGAGTAGTCAAAGCCAAACGGCGAACCAATAGCTAAAACAGGTTCTCCGACACGTAAACGATCAACATTTCCTACTCGTAAAGCTGGATAGTTAGTTCCATTTACCTTTAACAAAGCAACGTCTGTACGCTCATCACTACCCACTACGGTTGCATCAATTTCACGGCGGTCATTTAGAGTGATGCTGATACGAGAGGCATTTTCAATCACATGGTGGTTTGTGAGTAAATAGCCATCTTTACTAATAAAGAATGCACTTCCGTAAGCTGTCTTTTCTTGTGGACCTCGTTGCTGTGGAATGATGACCTGATTGCCAAAGAAACGTTTTAAAATTTCAGGAACTTGCTGCTGCAACAGTTCATCCTGAGTCATTTTTTTTACGACATTCACACTCACAACTGCTGGACTAACTTGTTCAACGAGGTTTGAAAAATCAACAGCAGCATTTGCTTGAACAGCAGCAACTGTAAATACCGCTGCATACATTCCTTGTTGTAAATAGCGAGATTTCATTCGGTGCTCACCCACAATTTGGTCTACGAGAATAAGAATAAAACTGTTGTATCACAACGCTTTGGGGTTGTGCGTAACAATATGTTTATTTGTAATACATCATCACAAGGATTATTTTACGCATTGCAACTTTTTAAGCCAATTGCAATTTTTCTCTGAGTTAGAGCGCTTAAGCTCTTGCCTTTTTAGGTAAAAAGGGGTGTCATTAGCGGACGTTTTAAATTGATGCGAATGGACATGCCTAATTTACAGACAATTCACCACTTTGACGTGATTATTGTGGGCAGCGGCGGCGCTGGTTTAAGTCTGGCTTTATCGTTACCAAATCATTTTAATATTGCAGTTTTAGCCAAAGCTGCTCTAACCGAAGCAAGTACCTTTTATGCTCAAGGTGGCGTTGCTGCTGTTCTTGATGAGACTGACTCTATTCAACAGCATATTAATGACACTATGATTGCAGGCGCTCATTTATGTGAAATGGACGCGGTACAACATACCGTAGAAGGTGGTCGCCCTTCTGTTGATTTTCTTTTAAAACAAGGCGTGCAATTTACCTTAGATGAAGATGAGCAACTTCACTTAACTCGCGAAGGTGGTCACTCGCAGCGTCGCATTATCCATTCTGCTGATGCAACAGGCAAAGCCATTTCAACCACTTTAGTTGAGCGTGCCAAAGAACGTAAAAATATTACTATTTTTGAAAATTATATTGCGATTGACTTAATCACCTCGCATAAATTAGGCCATACCGACCAAGCGAATCGCGCTATTGGTTTATATACATTAGATGAAAATACTGAAAAGGTTCATACCTTCCTTGCACCATTCACCGCACTGGCTTGCGGCGGTGCGATGAAAGCTTATCTGTACACATCTAATCCAGATATTGCCACAGGTGATGGTATTGCAATGGCTTTCCGTGCAGGTTGCCGCGTTGCCAATATGGAATTTAATCAGTTCCACCCAACTTGTCTGTATCATCCTCAAGCACGCTCATTTTTAATTACCGAAGCTATGCGTGGTGAAGGTGCTTATTTGCGCTTACCTGATGGCGAACGTTTTATGTTGCGTTTTGATGATCGTGCAGAACTAGCTCCTCGCGATATTGTGGCACGTACAATTGACCACGAAATCAAACGTCTCGGTATTCGCCATGTATGGTTAGACATTACCCATAAATCACCTGAATTTATTAAAGAGCACTTCCCTACACTTTATGCACGATTGCTTGAGTTAGGCATCGACATTACCAAAGACATGATTCCAGTGGTGCCAGCAGCTCACTATACATGTGGTGGTGTTGTGGTTGACTCAAATAGCCAGACGGATATTGAAGGTCTCTATGCGATTGGTGAAACATCTTATACAGGCTTACATGGTGCAAACCGTATGGCAAGTAACTCATTACTTGAGTGCTTCGTTTACGGTATGAGTGCGGCAAAAGACATCGAAAATAAATTTGATGAAAACTTCAAATTACCTGAAGTACCAACTTGGGATGACTCACAAGTAACCAACCCTGATGAAGATGTTGTGATTTTACAAAACTGGGATGAGTTACGTTCAACCATGTGGAACTACGTTGGTATTGTCAGAACCACAAAACGTTTAGAACGTGCGTTACACCGTATTGAAATGTTAAAGCGTGAAATCACTGAATATTATCAAGACTACCGTGTTAGCAAAAACCTGATTGAGCTGCGTAACCTTGTTTTAGTATCTGAAATGATTGTTCGCTGTGCTATGCAACGTAAAGAATCACGTGGTCTACATTACACGCTCGATTATCCGGAAACTTCGAACGAGATTCGTAAAACGGTTTTAACTCCTCCAAATTTTGCAGTAGAACAGCCGTTGGTTAATACTGATATTTAAGGTGCCCTTCTACAGAAAAAGCACAGCTCTGGCTGTGCTTTTTATTTGGTTTAATATTTATGCTCTAGGTGGAATTGAATAAGTCGCAGTCACATGCGCCACAGGTTCATCCAGACCGACCGAATAAATCCAGACCTCTCCGACAACCAAGCTCTTTCCGACTTTCATGAGTTTACATTCACTACGTAAGTCTTGATCACCTGCAGGTTTTCTTAAAAAATTAATATTAAAGTTGGTCGTCACAGCTAAACCAACAATACCAATCTCACCTAATATCGCAATATATAAAGCAAAGTCTGCCAAAGTCATCATGGTTGGGCCAGATATAGTACCACCAGGGCGTTGATGCCTTTGATCGACATGATAGTAAACAACTGCAGCTTTGGGAGTGACTGATTCAATTGTGCAATGTTCAAGACTTGGTGGAAATTCCTTTTCAAGAAATGCCACGATTTCTTCTTTTGAACTTTTCATCCTTGTTATTCTTCAATCTATAAATCATATTTAAGATAGCATAAGAAAATTACAGATATTTTCTATGACGATTTAAATCAGAATTAACATCATTTTTCACCACTCCTATATTTTTATAAGAGTGGCTCATCCAATTGCTTACCGTAAATATTGCAAAGCCTGCTCAAACACCTGATCAGGACTTTGTGTTGCATCTATTCGCTTAATCCGTTCCGGTTCAGCTTTCCACAAGGTTTCATAACCTTCACGAACCTTAGTAAAGAAGCTTAACTTTTCTTGTTCAAAACGGTCTAAAGCTCCGCGTTCACGTGCACGGTTCATACCAAGTTCAATCGGTGCATCTAACCAGAAAGTCACCTCCGGCATGCGTGAAACGAAGTTCTGATTTAAAAGCTGTAATTTATCTTGGCTTAAACCGCGACCAGAACATTGATAGGCAAAACTCGCATCGGTAAAGCGATCACTTAATACAATTTTATTAGCTTCTAAAGCAGGCAAAATAACCTGTTGTAAGTGTTGAGCACGTGCTGCATAAATGAGTAATAACTCAGTATCATGACTCATATTTTCATCATGATTCACAGCCAAAAGCATCGAACGAATTTGTTCAGCTAACGGTGTACCCCCCGGCTCTCGAGTTAAAACAACTCGTTTGCCTTGCTCTTCAAAATGCTGATGAATTTTTCGAATGAGTGTAGTTTTACCTACCCCTTCCGTGCCTTCAAAGCTGATAAACATCTCTTTTCCTTATTTCTTCGATCTCAACACGGATAAATAATCCTGCACAGCTTGATTATGTGCTTGCAAGCTTGCCGTAAATTTATGTCCACCATTACCAGTCGCAACAAAATAGATGTTATTTGAATCATCTGGATGTAATGCTGCTTCAATTGCCTTTTGGCTTGGCAAAGCAATTGGAGTTGGCGGTAAACCATTAATAGTATAAGTATTATATGGTGTTGGAGTACGGAGGTCTTCTCGGGTAATGTTGCCTTTATAGTTATTACCCATTCCATAAATAACAGTTGGATCCGTTTGTAAACGCATACCAAGTTTTAAACGGCGGACAAAAACTCCAGAAACTTGTGTAAGTTCACTGTCTAAACTCGTTTCTTTCTCAACAATAGAAGCCATAATTAATGCTTCATATTTATCTTTATACGGTAAATTCGGCGCGCGATTTGCCCAAGCTGTATCTAAGGCTTTCATTTGACGATGATATAAATCGGTCAGAATTTTCTTATCAGTCTCGCCTTTGGCAAAGAAATAAGTATTCGGCGCGAACAAGCCCTCTGGATGATCGTAAGGAATCCCAAGCGCTTTCATAAGCTGATCATTAGGTAAATCCAATATTGTATTTTTTACATTTTTATCATTTTTTAATGCAGTAATAAGCTGCTTAAAAGTTGTACCTTCAATCACCAAAACACGGTTCATCTGAGCATTATCAGCATCAGACAACATCTCTAACACTTGTCTTACGCTCATCCCTTGTTCAATTTCATACACACCAGCTTTCATGCTGTCATGAATCATAAACTTCTGATAAAGCTTTAAGACGATAGGAAAGCTAACTTTGTCCTCTTTTGCCAAACGATCAATAAAACCAGAATAAGTTTCCCCAGATGTAATAGATAACATCTGTTTTTTTCCTTCGATAGGATAAGCCTTAAACAAACTTGACCATAAAATCGCAAACGTAAAGATTAAAACAATAAAAAGGCTAATTAGAACCAATCGCTTAGAAAATTTTGGAGCTTGTTTTTTGTTATTTTTCTTGGCGTTTTTTGCTTTCGCATTCACAGGTGGCTTCGGCATATTAATGAATCTGATTTAAGTTAAGGATATGAAATAAATCTATGCATGCCTGTGTATCTAGCATTTTCTCGCCTAAATGAGTAACCACTCGCATAGGGTTTAAAGCATTACAAAAGAATAGACTTTGTATTTCAGATACTTCATCTAATTCAATCACACGTACTTCACAGGCAATACCATGGTGCTGCATACGCGCCAGAATTTCTGCCCGCATTACACCGTGGACGCCATTATAACGAAGTTCAGGAGTAATCCATCTATCATTTAAACGAATAAAACAATTACTACTGACCCCTTCAACAATATAACCTTGTACATCAGTAACTAATGCTTCAGCCCACCCGAGTTGATCTGCTTCTTTTTTTAGCAATACTTGTTCAAGGCGATTTAAAGATTTAAGTCCGACCAAGCTCGGCATAGTTAAACCTAGGGCCTGATTTAAAACACCACACTGGATAGAATCAGGCACAAACGGCTCTAAAGCTTTTGGATAAAACCAGATATAAATATCAGCCTCATGTTTTGGCAAGCTATAACCACGGTCGCCTTCCCCACGACTAATCACAATTTTTAAAGTGCCGTTGAGTACGAGGTTTTGCTTTTGCAGTTGCTGTAAACTCAGTTCAATTAATTCAAAATTTACAGTCAAAGACAGTTTTTGACATGCAAGTTTTAGACGTTGCCAGTGCCTTTCTTTAAGCTCAATTTGGTTTTGAAAAACACGAATTGTAGTAAAGCATCCATCACCATAATGAAAGGCTCGATCTAATAAAGGAATAGTCTCAACGGGTTGCCCATTTTTAAAACACCACATGTTTGTTCCATCCTTTACTAAAAGCCGCACAACAATACACCACCTTTCATTTAAATAATAAATGACTGATTTTAAAAAATTATACCGATTTCGTATCTAGTTTTGAAACTCGTTATATATCAAGATTTAAGAATAGTTTATCTATTTTTAATATTTCTATTTTTTTCATATTAAATTCGTTTTTTATTATTTTTTTAGAATAAAGACTAGCGCTATTCTGCGTTCAAGTTTTGAACATTTCATATTTTTTGAGGATTTATCTCATGCGTTTTTCTCAATTAAAAGTCGGGGTTATCGCTGCACTTGTTTCTGTTTCATCATTTGCAGCCCAAGAGTTTTTAAATGTTTCTTACGATCCTACTCGTGAGCTATATACAGATTTCAACAAACAGTTCGGTACTTACTGGAAAAAACGCACTGGTCAAGATATTGAGTTTAAGCAATCACACGGCGGTTCTGGTAAACAGGCTCGTGCAGTTATCGATGGTTTAAATGCAGATGTGGTGACATTAGCACTTGCAGCAGACATTGATGAAATTGCTGAAAAAGCAAAGTTACTTCCAACAAACTGGCAGAAAAAACTGCCACAAAACTCAACGCCATATACATCAACCATTGTGTTTTTGGTGCGTAAAGGCAACCCAAAGCAAATTAAAGACTGGGCTGATTTAATCAAACCAGGCATAGAAATCATTACACCAAACCCGAAAACCTCTGGTGGTGCTCGTTGGAACTATCTTGCAGCTTGGGCTTGGGCAAAACATCAACCAGGCGGCAATGACGCGAAAGCACAAGAATACGTTCGCCAAATTTATAAACACACTAAAGTTCTAGACTCTGGTGCTCGCGGTGCGACGACTACTTTCGCTGAGCGAGGCATTGGTGATGTATTACTGGCTTGGGAAAATGAAGCTCATTTAGCTATTCGTGAACAGCCCGGCAAATTTGAAATTATTACTCCGTCTCTTTCAATCTTAGCTGAACCTCCAGTTGCAATTGTGGAGAAGAATGCAGCTAAAAAAGGCAACTTAACCATTGCTAAAGGTTATCTCAACTATTTGTACTCACCTGCTGGTCAAGAAATTGCAGCACGTAACTTCTACCGTCCGCGTAACGCAGCTGTTCTTAAAAAATACAGCAATGTATTTAAGCCATTGAAGCTTGTAACAATCGATAAAGAGTTTGGTGGTTGGACAAAAGTACAAAAACAACACTTTGATAATGGTGGTGTTTTCGATCAAATTGTGAAAATCAATAGTGCAGAGAAGTGATTCTTTGCACTAAAAGTAAGGAGAACAGACATGATTCACACTGTAATTGTTCCGGGTGTAGGTGGCAGTGAACATCAGCATTGGCAATCTTGGTTGCAGCGTCAACTCGTGTCTAGTTCTCGTGTTGAGCAAAAAAACTGGGATAGACCTGTATTAAGTGAATGGGTTGAGCAATTCGTTAAAACAGTTCACGCAGCTCAAGCTCCTGTTCAAATTGTTGCACATAGTTTCGGATGCTTAACGAGTGTAGCTGCTTTAGCTGAGCATCCAGAATTAAAAAGCCAAGTTAAGAAACTAATTTTAGTCGCTCCAGCGAATCCAGCACGCTTTGGGGAAGCAGGGTTTGCTCGCCATAGCTTGACCGACTACAAAGATTATTTTCATCAATTAAAAATTGATGTACCTGCAACGCTACTCATTAGTGAAAATGATCCATGGCTCGGCTTTTTTGATGCATTACAACTTGCAAAATCATGGAAGTTAAATCCCGTTAATCTTGGAGAAGTGGGCCATATTAATGTTGCCTCAGGTTTTGGGCCATTTCCAGATTTGCTGAATTATTTGATTCCAGAAAATTCGATGTGTAGTCACTCATCTATCGACCCGGTAAAAACACATTTCTCTTTGAAATTTGCTTAATACCAATCTTTATACCGCACTGTTTATCTTTATTTATTCGCTTACTGGTTTCAGAAGGCTTTTCTCTTTGAGGAAATATCATGTCGCAGCGATCCCGAGTGCTGCCTGGGTTTGGTCTATCTTTGGGCTTCACCCTCGCCTATGTTTCTTTTATTGTGCTTATTCCATTAGCCGCAGTCTTTATCAAATCATTTGGAATCGGATGGGACGGATTATGGGAAATTTTAACGTCTGAGCGTATTTTGAAATCGCTTCAACTCAGCTTTAGTTCAGCTTTAATCGCAGCATTTATTAATGTTGTGTTTGGTCTGCTTTTGGCTTGGTGTCTTGTTCGTTACAACTTCCCTGGAAAGCGTCTAGTTGATGCATTGGTCGATTTACCTTTTGCGCTTCCGACCGCAGTTGCAGGTATTGCACTGACTTCACTCTATGCACCTACTGGTTGGTTAGGTCAATATCTTGAACCACTTGGTATTCAGGTCGCATATAGCCCAATCGGTATTACGTTGGCATTGGTCTTTATTGGTATTCCATTTATTGTTCGAACCGTTCAGCCGGTACTCAGCGATATTGAAACCGAACTTGAGGAAGCAGCTTCAGCACTTGGTGCAAATCGCTGGCAGACGATTACTAAAATTATTTTACCGATATTACTACCAGCTTTGTTCACAGGTTTTGCTTTAGCATTTGCCCGCGGTGTGGGTGAATATGGTTCAGTTATTTTTATTGCGGGTAACCAGCCGTTTAAAACAGAAATTGCTCCACTCATGATCATTTCACGTCTTGAAGAATATGATTATGCAGGCGCAACAACGATTGCTGCGGTCATGTTAGTTCTCTCTTTCATCATTTTATTTGCCATTAATTTACTTCAAGCGTGGGCAAACCGTCGTACAGGGAGAAATGTCACATGAACCTACATACTGACAGCAATGCGCTTGCGCTTAAATTGCAATCACGAGATGCGACACGTGAACCAACTTGGGTACGTTACACACTCATTACCGTGGCTCTGATTTTTTTCTTAAGCTGCTTGATGTTGCCACTCATTCTGGTTTTTGTAGAAGCATTTAAACAGGGACTTGAAGTCTATGTTCAAGCGTTGATTGATCCAGACACGCTATCGGCAGTGAAATTGACCTTATTAACCGCAGCAATTGCTGTTCCGATTAACGTGATATTTGGTGTTGGCGCTGCATGGGCTGTCTCTAAGTTCCAGTTTAGAGGTAAGGCGATTTTAACAACCATCATTGATATGCCTTTTTCGGTTTCACCCGTTATTGCCGGTTTAATGATTGTATTGATTTTTGGTGCGCAAGGCTGGTTTGGCGGATGGTTAATGGAACATGACATCAAAGTTTTATATGCCGTACCCGCAATTGTTTTAGCCACTATTTTTATTACTGTTCCATTTGTTGCACGTGAGTTAATTCCACTCATGGAGGCTCAAGGAACTGAAGAAGAAGAAGCAGCGATTGTACTCGGTGCATCAGGATGGCAAACCTTTTGGAAGGTCACTCTACCAAACATTAAATGGGGTTTAATTTACGGCGTGATTCTATGTAATGCCCGTGCAATGGGTGAGTTTGGCGCAGTATCTGTAGTTTCTGGCCACATCCGTGGTGAAACCAATACCCTGCCACTTCATGTCGAAATTTTATATAACGAGTACACCTTCAGCGCAGCCTTTGCCGTGTCCTCACTGCTTGCCTTCTTAGCTCTTTTAACACTGATTTTAAAAACTTGGTTAGAGCTACATCAAGATAAACCAGAACCGCATTCAACTGATTCGTAAGGAATGAAATCATGAGTATTCAAGTTAAAAATATTGAAAAACACTTTGGTGCATTCCATGCGCTTAAAAATATTTCCCTAGATTTTCCAGAGGGTGAACTGGTTGCGCTGCTCGGACCATCTGGTTGTGGTAAGACGACGTTACTCCGTATTATTGCAGGTCTAGAATCAGCTGATGGCGGTCAGGTTTTACTTGAAGGCGAAGATGCGACCAATGTACATGTGCGTGAGCGTCAAGTTGGTTTTGTATTCCAGCATTATGCTTTATTCCGCCATATGACCGTATTTGACAATATTGCCTTTGGTTTACGTGTTCGACCTCGTGCAACCCGTCCTTCGGAAGCTGAAATTAAAAAACGTGTCACTCGGTTACTTGATCTAGTCCAACTGGGCTTTTTAGCAGACCGCTACCCTGCTCAGCTTTCAGGCGGACAACGTCAGCGTATTGCTTTAGCACGGGCTTTGGCTGTAGAACCTCGTGTGTTACTACTCGATGAACCATTTGGTGCGCTAGATGCTAAAGTCCGTAAAGAGTTACGCCGCTGGTTACGCAACTTACATGATGAATTGCATATCACTTCAATTTTCGTAACTCACGATCAGGAAGAAGCACTTGAGGTTGCAGACCAGATTATTGTCATGAATAAAGGTAATGTTGAGCAAATCGGTTCACCTCGTGAAGTTTATGAAAAACCTGCAACGCCATTTGTGTTTGATTTCTTGGGTCAGGCAAATCGATTTGAAGGTGAACATACGGAAGGTATCATCCGTATCGGTAATGACCGTATTCAATTACCAACAGCAGTTGAAGCACCTCAAGGAAAAGTGATTGCTTTTGCTCGTCCAGATGAGTTACATATTCACTCGCAACCGCAAGCGAATACCATTGAAGCGACTTTTGTACGTGAAATCTGGATTGCTGGGAAAGTAGTAGCTGAATTACAAGATCGTAATGGACATTTAATCGAAATTGCTCTGAGCAGTGAAGCTGCAAAATTACATGCATTTAAACCTAATCAAACTGTTTGGGTGAGCGCATCTCAATTGCACTTATTTGCAGACCAAGTTGCTTAAGAAATATATTTGGTGAGGAAATATCTTGCGGATCTTTAGACGCTCCTCACCTCTTTTGAGGAAAAGTGTAAATGAACTTTCAACAATTAAGAATTATCCGAGAAACAGTACGCCAAAACTTTAACTTGACGGAAGCATCGGCTGCACTCTACACATCTCAATCAGGTGTAAGTAAGCACATTAAAGATTTAGAAGATGAATTAGGTGTTCAACTTTTCGTTCGTAAAGGTAAACGCCTTTTAGGTTTAACAGAACCGGGCCAGTCACTTCTTAGCATTGTTGAACGCATGTTAGTGGATGCTGAAAATATTAAACGACTTGCCGAAGATTTTAATAAGGTTGACGAAGGAACATTAACGATCGCAACTACGCATACTCAAGCGCGTTATGTATTGCCTCCAATCGTTAATCAATTTAAGAAATTATTCCCAAAAGTACATTTAATTTTACAACAAGCTAGCCCTGTCGAAATTTCAGAAATGCTTTTACAAGGTGAAGCGGATATTGGTATTGCAACAGAGTCTTTAACGACTGAAGAAAATCTGGCTAGTATTCCTTACTACCAATGGCAACACAGTATTATTACCCCACAAAATCATCCTTTAGTGCAGGCGGACAAGATCACTCTAGAACTTTTAGCTGAATATCCACTCATTACATACCATGGTGGTTTTACAGGTCGATCTAAAATTGATAAAGCGTTTGAAGAAGCTCACCTAGATGCAGATATCGTAATGTCAGCTCTTGATGCCGATGTTATTAAAACCTATGTAGAACTCGGCATGGGTGTCGGGATTGTCAATGACGTAGCTTATGACACAGAACGTGATTATCGTTTAAAGCAAACCAAAACTGATATTTTTGGTGTTAATACCACTTGGATTGCAGTTCGCAAAGGTCATCTATTACGCGGTTATGGTTACGAATTTATTTCTTTATGCTCACCTGATGCGGATATTAAAGCGCTTAAGAAAATTGCTTATCCAGATGAATAAAGATTAAAAATAAATAAAAGCGCTTTTTAGCGCTTTTATTTTATTAAGTACAAAAAACGAGCCGTAGCTCGTTTTTTGTTTTGGATCTTACCAGTAGAAGTTCACACCAACTTTACCAACTGGTAACCATTTATATTTATCATCATTACGGATTTCATTTTCTTCCTTATCTACCGCATCTTGAGCAGACGTTGGATTACCATTTACAGGAGCAAGGTTATATTGAGTTAACTGAACTTTTGGATTACCAGTGTAGTAGGCACCTACTTCACCAAATACGCCCCAATTTTTATTAATTTTTGGAGCAAAACCAAAACCTACATAAGGAGCAATATTATTTTCATAATTCATCTTGCCTCTTACGCCACCTTCTTGACCAGCAACTGCTTGTTGATAGTTTTTACCATCAATTGACAATGTCTCACCATTACCAATACGTTTAGCTAAGTCATAATCATTATCTAGATAAGCAGCACCTGCAGCTACATATAAGCCTTGAGCCCATGGATTAGAACTAGCACCCCATGGACGAATTTCAGCATTTAAATAGATATTGTTGTTGTCCATATCTAGGTCATATTTAGTACCATTTACAGATACATCATCTGTCCATGAAATATCGCCACCGTTATAACCCAAAGCTAAACCTACATATGGATTTGCTTGCCATAATAAAGCACCACCGTAACCAGTTGTGCCTACCTCAGCACGCACCCCCACAGGAAGTAATTGTTTTTGATCAAATGCGTAGCTGTCATGAACAACGGCTTCATCTGCCATTGCAGCACCAGCAGCAAATAAAGCTGTTGTTGTTACTAAAACACGTAATGCTTTCATAGTTTTCTCCTCAAAAAGGCTCTGTTTTTAATTTATTCATCTTGTGACTGAAATCATAATAATGACAGCTTAGATTCTTTTTTATACAAAAAATGCTAGATTTCTGTTATTTTTTGATACAAATTGAGTTAAATTTTTATTTTCAAATCATTTTTGTGTAAAAAACACTTGATTATCTAATAAGCTTATTTCGATTTACCTCATTTATATCATCAATCAAACGTAACACGTTTTTTGAAAGATTCTTGTCACAAATTAGTGTAAAATCTTTAAAATTTTTTATGGAAGGAAGATCATGTCTCAGCTTTCTACAATCATTGAGCAAGCATTTGAAGACCGCGCAAATTTTACTGCAGCAGATTGTTCAAGCGAAATTCGCCAAGCTGTTGAAGAAGCAATTGCTGGTTTAGATAACGGTACACTTCGAGTTGCTGAAAAAATCAATGGTGAATGGATTGTTCATCAATGGTTAAAAAAAGCTGTTTTATTATCATTTAAACTTAATGACAATAAACCAATCGAGTCATGTGATCTTCGTTTCTATGACAAAGTTGAAACTAAATTCTCTGGTTGGACTGAAGAGCAATTTAAAGCTGCAGGTGTTCGTGTTGTTCCTCCTGCTGTAGCACGTCGTGGTAGCTTCCAAGCTAAAAACGTGGTGTTAATGCCATCTTATGTCAACATTGGCGCTTATGTAGATGAAGGCACCATGGTTGATACATGGGCAACTGTAGGTTCATGTGCTCAAATCGGTAAAAATGTTCACTTGTCTGGTGGTGTAGGTATTGGTGGTGTTTTAGAACCATTACAAGCTAACCCAACTATTATTGAAGACAACTGCTTTATCGGTGCACGTTCAGAAATCGTTGAAGGCGTTATCGTTGAAGAAGGCTCAGTCATTTCAATGGGCGTTTTCATTGGTCAATCAACTAAAATTTATGACCGTGAAACTGGCGAAATCCATTATGGTCGTGTACCAGCAGGTTCAGTTGTAGTTGCAGGTAGCTTGCCATCTAAATGTGGTACTTACAGCTTATATGCTGCAATTATCGTGAAAAAAGTTGATGCGCAAACACGTTCAAAAACAAGTTTGAACGATTTGTTACGCGCTGACTAATTTGTTATAACTCTCCTGCGGAGCTTTAATCGCTCCTCATCTCTACGATCAAACTGATCGTAGAGATTTTATTTTTTATATAGTGTGGTATTTCTAGAATGGCTTCCTTACGTTCCTCTGCAATTCCTGTCTCAGACCCTGCGTCCGGTTTACGCATTACCGAGATTTTTTACTCGTTGCAGGGTGAAGCAAATGCCTCTGGCCTACCGACTGTATTTATTCGTCTAACAGGCTGTCCATTACGTTGTAGCTATTGCGATACCACCTATTCCTTTGAAGGTGGCGAACGTTTTTCACTTGAACATATCATTGAAACAGCTACACAATTTCAAACACCTTATATTTGTGTAACAGGTGGTGAACCTCTTGCTCAGCCAAACTGTTTGATTTTATTACAACGTTTATGTGAAGCAGGTTTTGACGTTTCTCTAGAAACCAGTGGCGCTCTTGATGTGTCAAAAGTAGACCCTCGTGTCTCTAGAGTTCTGGATTTGAAAACACCAACTTCTGGTGAAGAACATCGCAATCTCATCAGTAATCTTGACCATTTAACACCACGTGACCAAATCAAATTTGTGATTTGTAATCGTGAAGACTATGAATGGTCAAAGCAACAAGTTGAAAAATATCAATTGCAAACCAAAGTCAGTACCGTTTGGTTCTCCCCTGCCTTTGCAGTTGAAAAAGGTGCTGTAGGCCTGCCACGTCTAGCACGTGATCTGGCACAGTGGATACTTGATGATAAATTACCTGTTCGTTTCCAACTTCAGTTACATAAACTGCTTTGGAACGATGAATCAGGTCGTTAATCACTCAATAAAATAAATCATTCCGAATATGGAGAAAAATATGCGCTCTCGTGCCATTGTTTTACTTTCAGGCGGCTTAGACTCAACCACTTGCCTAGCTTGGGCACAAGCGCGCTATGAATGTATTGCTATTAGTTTTATGTATGGCCAACGCTCAACCACTGAACTTGATGCTGCAAAAGCATTAGCTCAGCGTTCAGGTGTTGAACATCGTGTAATTAATATTGATCTAGCAAATTTAGGCGGATCAGCACTTACAGATCACAACATTGCAGTACCAGAACAGTTACAAGAAGGTATTCCTGTAACTTATGTACCAGCGCGTAACACTATTTTCCTCTCATATGCTCTAGCAGCAGCCGAAGTATTTAATGCTGAAGCTATTGTTATTGGTATCAATGCCGTTGATTATTCAGGATATCCTGATTGTCGCCCTGAATTTATTGATGCTTTTGCGAATATGGCCCGTTTAGCCACTAAAGCTGGCGTAGAAGGAAAACCACTTAAGTTTGAAACACCCCTGTTACATTTATCCAAAGCGAATATCATACGTTTAGGGATTGAACATGGCGTAGACTATAGTCAAACGGTATCTTGCTACCAAGCAGATGCTCAAGGACGTGCGTGTGGTAAATGTGACAGTTGCCGTTTGCGTAAAGAAGGCTTTATCGATGCTGGTGTTACCGATCCAACACGCTATATACCGTAATAAGTAGGTAAAATTTATGAAGTTGTTAAAATCAAATCTTATTCTTTCATCTTTATTCTCAGCAGCTGCACTTATGGCTGGTTCAGTTCAAGCAGCTGAAAACCCAGTTCAAGCGGCATATAAAAGCACTAACGTTAAAGGTGCATTAGTTAACGTTTGTAAAGAACAAACTGCTAAAGGCGGCAAGTTAAGTTCATCTGAAGTTAGCAAATTCTGTAGCTGCCAAGTTGAAGCACAAGGTAAAGTGACTGAAGCACAAAAATGGGAAATCCAAAGCGCAATCAATGCGAAGAAAAGCCCAAGTTCTCTAGGATTTGTACAACAACAAAACCGCGATCTTAAAGCATGTTTCGGTCCTCAGTTAACAACTAAGCTTGAAAAGTTAACTGAAGATGCAATGAAGGCAGCTCAACAACAAGCTCCTAAAAAATAAGATTTTAATGTTCCAAATTAAGCCTGCATTTTTGCAGGCTTTTTTATAGTTTTGTTAAAGAGCTTGAGAACCGTGGCATTGATCCATGTGGTGAGGGCGGTGAATTTCATACGACTGTGATTGATGGGCCAATTTTTAACAAAGCAATCCCTGTAAGAAAACTCAATATTGTTTATCATGAGGAATACGCTTTTTTACCACTTGAATTAGATCAAATTTAACTTTTAAAGGATAAGAAATGTCTGAGAATATTCAACTGCCAAATCAGGTGTTCCCTACTACACACGGCGAAGTGAACTTGGCCGAAGTCGAAAATGAATGGTTAATCATTTACTTCTACCCTAAAGACTCAACACCAGGCTGTACAACACAAGCAGTTGGTTTTTCTTGTTTGAAAGATCAATTTGAAGCTTTAGGTGCCCGTATTTTCGGTATTTCACGTGACTCGGTAAAAGCCCATCAAAATTTTACAGAGAAGCAAGCACTTACTATTGATCTGATCAGTGATAAAGAAGAAACTCTTTGTCATCACTTTGATGTGATTAAAGAAAAGAATATGTATGGTAAAAAAGTCATGGGGATTGAACGTTCTACTTTTATTTTCCATAACAAAACTTTAGTTAAAAGCTATCGCAAAGTTAAAGCAGCTGGGCATGCAGAGCAAGTTCTAGAAGACTTAAAAGCCCTACAAACAGCTTAATAAACTTAAGAAACAAAAAGCGGGCATAATGCTCGTTTTTTGTATATCAACAAATTACTTACTCCTTTACTTTGGCGTATGATAAAGACATTAGAATAATTCACGCTAAGGTATTTACATGAGTGTGCTCAAAGTTTGTAATTTACTGTCTAGTGGTCTTGTTATTTCTGCATGCTCTGTTAGTTCATCCAGTATGCCGCCCTCAATTACATCATCTACCACACAAGTTGAAACTCCATCTATAAGAATAAGTTGCCAAGATTTACAAAACCCCGCCTATCAACAAGCTGTACTTAAAATAATTAATCAGATTCGCCAGCAATCACGCCAATGTGGACAACAACATTTCTCTGCAACCAGACCACTAAGTTGGAGTAATAATTTATATAAAGGTGCACTTTCTCATAGTGAAGATATGGCAACACACAACTTTCTCGGACATGTTGGCTCCACGGGGCTAGATTTAAAATCACGTTTGAAACTTTATAATACACTCGGTAAAGCCAACGGTGAAAATGTAGCGAGTGGACAAAAAACTTTAGATGAAGTGATGTCTAGATGGCTATCGAGTCCCTTACATTGTAGTAACCTAATGAACCCTAAATTTACAACTTACGCAATTGCTTGTGCTTCCGATCAATCTGTAAAACAAAAGAGCTATTGGACTCAACAATTTGGTACACGTTAAAAGGAAAAAAGATGCAATCAGATTCGATCACCCCTATTTTAAGAATTTTTGATGTTGGGTTAGCTCAATCATTTTATCTTGAGTTTTTAGGTTTTCAGCTTGATTGGCAACACCAATTTGAAGACAACTTTCCGTTATATTTACAAATTTCTAAAGATGATTGTGTTATTCATTTATCCGAGCATTTTGGAGATGCAAGTCCTCATAGTGCGATCCGTATTTATTGGGAACATATTTATGAGTTGCATAGTGAACTAAGCAAAAAAGATTATAGATTTTCTAAGCCTCAGATTGAAAAAACAGATTGGGAGACACTTGAACTCAGTATCACTGATCCTTTTTCAAACCGAATCATCTTTTGGGCAGATGCTTAATTTATATGCACTTACTCAAAATCATCTAAATTAGAGCGATCATCTTCTTCAAAGCGTTGTTGCAACTGTTGATAAGTGCGTGTTTTTTTAAATTCATCCAAAAATTGAATAGTTCCTACAGGGAAAAACTCTGTTTGGATTTCACCACGATAATAAGCTTCACGCATTGGCGTTGCCGAAATAGAGTCCTTTAAACTATCAAGTTCAACCATAATCCACTCAGGAAATAGTCGCAAATAATAGGAAGACTCATCCTTAAAGTGTCCAATCAAACCAACTTTTGAGTTCGGTTCAATTACGCCATTCACTAAAGATTTGACTTGTTTTACCCATTTTTCATCATTATAAACATCTACTACATGTACAAAACGAATGCGTTTTTGTTCTTCTAATGAGAAATTTGACAAGATCATTTGCTCACGCTCTACTGCTAAGAATGGATTTTTAATATTACGTTCCATTTGAGCAGAGCCTAATGCCAAAACGACATAGTGGCTTTGTTGTAAGGCAATTTCAATTGTCTGCATATGAGCCAAATGAAATGGTTGAAAACGCCCTATAAAAACGAGATAGTCAAATTTATACATAATTAGATTTTCACTTTTTATGAACTCACCAGTTACTCGCATTAGAAAGAATATGCGCCATAATGAGAACCTAAAAATTAACAACGTGGTTTAAAGCAAGGATAGTACGATGACACTTAGCTGTATTCAACAACCTCATCAACATTTACACGCAAATTTAGAAGGTGGCGTACTCACCTTAGCCATAAATCGTCCAGAAGCAAAAAATGCGCTGTATGGCGAACTTTATTTATGGATTGCTAAAGCACTTGATGAAGCTGACCAAGACAAAGATGTACGAGTAATCGTTCTTCGTGGCGTAGAGCAAGATTTTACCGCTGGGAATGACATGAAAGATTTTATGGGTTTTGTACAAAATCCTAATGCTGGTCCGGCAGGTCAAGTTCCTCCATTTGTACTCCTTAAATCTGCTGCTAGATTATCGAAGCCGCTTATTATTGCAGTAAAAGGTGTGGCAATTGGTATTGGTGTTACGATTTTATTACACGCAGATTTAGTTTTTGCTGACAACACTGCTCTTTTCCAAATTCCATTTGTTAGTCTTGGTCTTTCACCAGAAGGTGGTGCAAGCCAACTATTGATTAAACAAGCGGGTTATCACAAAGCAGTTGAACTTCTATTTACAGCGAAAAAATTTAATGCAGAAACCGCCGTCCAAGCAGGTTTAGTGAATGAAGTTGTTGAAGATGCTTATGCATCGGCTCAGGCAACTGCTCAACATTTAGCAGCTTTACCACTTGCATCCTTAAAACAAACAAAAGCATTGATGAAACATGATTTAGATCAAATTATTGAATGTATTGATCATGAAGCTGAAATCTTTATGCAGCGCGTTCAATCTCCAGAAATGCTAGAAGCTGTACAAGCATTTATGCAAAAACGTAAACCAGATTTCTCACAGTTTAATTAAAATCAATTTCTATGATTTGAATAAACTCAAAGGCAGGCTCTTCATAAGGATGGCTTGCCTTTAATGCTTTTGCTACGGTCTTGGCATTTTCTTCAATTACAATTGTTTCTACACGCCATTCTTCAACTTGTTCGAGTTCACCCAGCTCTCCGATATAAGGATCTGCACCTTTGACTGGTTTAAATTGTCCTGTTCCTTTCACCTGCCATGCACAGTGTTCATAATTACCGATACCACCTGCACCAGCAGAAAATATAGCTTGTTTTGTCGACTCAAGATGTGACTCAGGTACGTAATAAATCAGCTTTAACATAAGTAGAATGACTCGAAACTAGTAAACTAGCTTTAAATCATACCTTTAAAAAAGCTTCTAAATCAAAGTCAGCTCATCATTACCAAATAATTTGCTCCAATAAAGAGGATTTGAATGGCAAGCGCCAAGCCAAACAAGCGCCAGCCCTTATCTTTGGTATACATTGTTCTTATGTGATACTTATTTTTCATCATTTTGATCTCCGATTTTTATCGTTGTTACAGAGAAAGCAAAAATTGATCCAATCTTGAACAAACTATAAAGTGTTAAATAGCCGAATGTCTATAGGCTTATAATTTTTCTAAAATGCTTAAAAGAGCTACACTCATTTATATGTAGCTCTTACTCTGAACAAAATTTTAAAATTCAGTGTACTAACTGCATCTTTATAAGTTTAAGCATTCTATTTCTTTAAATATCTGTTTTCATATATTGTCATCATAAATGCTAAACCACATAAAATTGCGAAGCCGCCAGTCATGGGAATTAATGTGCCGTTATATAGCTGCCCAATAATGGAAGCGAGAATAAGTGACAAAACAGAGGATGCTGCACCAATAATGGCCGAAGCCATACCAGCAACATGCCCCATTGGTTCCATTGCAATCGCGTTTAAATTACCAAATAAAGTTCCAAATAATAAAAATAAAATGCAGGCATAAAGCATAAACATCCAGAATGACACAGCCACGCCTAAAAGTTGAACTCCTAAGAAAACCAAAGAAATTAGGCACAAACCTAGAAAACCATAAATACAGATTGGACGCATACCAAACTTCATGACAATTTTAGAATTTGTAAATGAAGCGACGCCCATCACACCTGCAAGCACAGCAAAATAAGCACTAAACTCTTGCCCTGTTTTACCAAACTGCTGCATAAAAATTTGCTGAGAAGTACCTAAGTAACCAATGAATCCACCAAAGCAAAAACCTGCACATAGCAAATAGCTCATGGTGGTTTTGTTACTCACTACTTCTTTAAAACCTTCCTGAAATGCTTGTAGGCGCATAGGTAAACGATTTTCGGGAAGTAATGTCTCTTCCAAACGTAAAGCGACCCATGCCCCGACAACTGTGGCATAGACCATATATAAAACAAAGATCTCACGCCAACCAAAGAAATGGATAATGAGCTGCCCCAAACTTGGTGCAATTGCTGGGGCAACCATAAACACCATCATGATTAAAGACATGATGCGGGCCATTTGAGCTCCGCTGTATTTATCTCTAACAATTGAAATAGAAGCCACATAAGGACCTGATACTCCAACCCCCTGAATGAAACGTCCAACTAGAAACCATTCAAAACTTTGTGTGGTAAAGCACAACAAACTTCCCAAAAAGTAAATAACAATTCCTGTGAATAAAATACGTTTACGGCCAATCGCATCGGATAGAGGGCCTGCAATGAGTTGCCCAATTGTCATACCAGAGAAGATACCAATAATGACCCACTGTGTCTGATTATTATTTTTTAAGTCAAAAACTCGTCCGATTTCCCCCAAAGCAGGTAAGACTGCATCTATCGAAAAAGAAACAATAGACATGAGCAATGCCATCAGCAATGCGAACTCGCGGAAATGGATTTTTGATTTCATTTTTCTTCTCTACTATTTATTAATATTGTACTACATACAAATAAGCCACCTTACGGTGGCTTATTTCAATTTTTCTATTAACCAATAAACTTACGTGCGTTACGGAACATACGTAACCATGCACCATCTTCAGTCCACTCTTCTGGACTCCAAGAGTGTTGAATTGCACGGAAAGTACGCTCTGGGTGTGGCATCATAATCGTTGCACGACCATCTTTAGACGTTACACCAGTAATCGCTTCTGGCGAACCATTCGGGTTCAATGGATAATGTTGAGTCGGATTACCGTGGCTATCAACATAACGCAATGCAACTTGGTTAGATGCGTTCAAGCTTGCAATGTTAGCTTCACTTGCAACAGCACGACCTTCACCATGCGCAACAGCAATCGGTAAAATCGAACCTTCCATACCATCAAGTAATACAGAAACTGATTTTTCAACACGAACATTTACGCTACGAGCTTCAAAAACTTCTGACATATTGCGGTGGAAGCGTGGCCAGTGTTCAGCACCTGGAATAAGCGGCGCCAATTGTGACAACATTTGGCAACCATTACAGATACCTAAGCTGAACGTACCTTCACGGTGGAAGAATTGCTCAAACTGATCACGTAATTTCGCATTGAATAAAACTGATTTTGCCCAGCCACCGCCAGCACCCATTACGTCACCGTAAGAGAAACCACCACAAGTCACCAAGCCTTCAAAATCACTTAAGCTAACGCGACCAGCAAGTAAATCGCTCATGTGCACGTCAACAGTATTGAAACCAACCTTATCAAAGGCTGCCGCCATCTCAATATGACCATTTACACCTTGCTCACGCAAGATCGCCATATTAGGACGACGTGTGTTAATGAACGGTGCTTCAATAGGTTCATTCAAGTCAAATGTTGGTTTAGCAATTAAGCCTTGATGTGATTTATCTGCAATTAAAGCAAATTCTTGGTCAGCAGTTTCTACGTTATCACGTAAACGTTGGATCTGATGAGATACTTCAGACCAAGCTTGCTGTAACTCTGCGCGCTCTAAAGTCAAACCGTTTACAGATAATTGATCTGTGTTGTTTACACGACCAACTACAGCAATTGCATCTTTTAAGCTAGAAGCAGCAACTTCTGCTTGTAAAGCTTCCCAATCAGCTGCTTTGATTTGAAGAACTGCACCAATTTCTTCAGCAAACAAACTTGCTGGAGTTTGGTCTTCTAATGCAACACCTAAACGTGCAGCAAACATCATTTCAGCAACAGTTGCGAGTAAACCACCATCACCAATGTCATGGTAAGCTTGAATTAAACCACGGTTGTTCCAATCTTGAATTAATGCGAAGAACGCTTTGAAATCATCAAAACTATCAACGTCTGGAGTGATTGAGCCGATTGCTTTATATACTTGCGCAAGAATCGAACCACCTAAACGGAACTGGCCTTTAGATAAATCAATACGTACAAGTACTGAATCTTCTAAATTCTTAAGTTCAGGTGTTAAAGTTTTACGAACATCTGTTACTGGAGCAAATGCAGTAATTACACCAGTCATTGGAGATGTTACAGCTTTGTCTTCGCCGTTTTCGTTCCAAGTGGTACGCATTGAAAGTGAGTCTTTACCTACAGGAATTGCAATTCCTAAAGCAGGACACATTTCCATACCAATCGCTTTCACACCTTCAAACAACGCTTGGTCTTCACCTTTTTGACCAGCAGCAGCCATCCAGTTTGCAGAAAGTTTGATATCACTAATTTGTTCAATGTTTGCACATGCAATATTAGTAATTGCTTCAGCAACTGCCAAACGAGCAGACGCTGCTGGATTTAACAATGCAACTGGTGGACGTTCGCCCATCGCCATTGCTTCACCAGTGAAGCCTTGTAAGCTTGTCGTCGTTACTGCTGCATCTGCAACAGGAATCTGCCAACGACCAACCATTTGATCACGTGCAACCATACCTGTAATTGAGCGGTCACCAATGGTGATCAAGAATGACTTAGAAGCAACTGTAGGATTTTTCAATACACGGAAAATCGCATCTTTCAAATCAACTTTTGAAGCGTCAAACTCGTTACCTTTACGCTCAATTGTTTCATAAGAACGTTGCATACGCGGTGTACCACCAAGCATTACTTGCATTGGGATATCAACTGCATTGTTCTGGAACAATGGATCTTCAACAGTTAAGTGACGAGCTTCTGTCGCTTCACCTAACACAGCAAATGGACAACGTTCACGTGCACAGATTGCTTCGAACTGTTCTAATGATTCTGGACGAATTGCGAGAACATAACGCTCTTGTGCTTCATTTGACCAGATTTCCATTGGGCTCATGCCCGGCTCTAATGAAGGAATTTTACGAAGATTAAGAACTGCACCTAACTCATGGTCATTCACAAGTTCAGGCATAGCATTTGATAGACCACCCGCACCAACGTCATGTACAGAAACAATTGGGTTGAAGTCTTCTAAGCGCCAGCACGTATCAATCACTTCTTGACAACGGCGTTCCATTTCTGGGTTTTCACGTTGTACAGATGCGAAATCAAGGCTTTCACCCATTGTACCGCTATCTACAGAAGATGCTGCACCACCACCAAGACCGATTAACATTGCAGGGCCACCCAATACAATGAGCAAGTCACCCGGTTGAATCGCATCTTTTTCTACATGGTCAGGACGAATGTTACCGTAACCACCAGCAATCATGATTGGCTTATGGAAGCCCTTCACTTCACCATTTACATTTTGTTCGAAAGTACGGAAATAACCATTTAAGGCAGGACGGCCGAATTCATTGTTAAATGCCGCGCCACCTAATGGACCTTCAATCATGATTTGTAATGGCGATGCCATACGTGAAGGTTTACCGTAGTTTTCTTCCCAAGGTTGTTCAAAACCAGGAATATTTAAGTTAGAAACTGTAAAGCCTGTTAAACCAGCTTTTGGTTTACCACCACGACCAGTTGCACCTTCATCACGGATTTCACCGCCTGAACCAGTTGCAGCACCAGCAAATGGAGAAATTGCTGTTGGGTGGTTATGAGTTTCAACCTTCATTAAAATATGAGCTGCTTGGCTCTTATATTTATAAACAAAGTGACCGTTTTCATCCGCTTTTGGATAAAAACGCATCGTGTCATAACCCACAATTACAGAAGCATTATCTTTGTATGCAGATAAAACGTCAGTTGGTGATTCTTTGTAAGTGTTTTTAATCATCTGGAACAATGATAATGGTTGTTTTTCACCATCAATTGTCCATTCAGAACCGAAGATTTTATGACGACAGTGTTCAGAGTTCGCCTGTGCAAACATCATCAATTCGATATCATTTGGATTACGACCAAGCTTACCGAATGCTTCTGTTAAATAATCAATTTCTTGTTCAGAAAGCGCAAAACCGAACTCATTGTTCGCTTTAACCAAAGCTTCTTTGCCTTGACCCAAGATATCAATTGAATTTAATGGTTTTGGAGCTGTTTCTGAGAATAATGCTTTTGCATCTTCAATTTGAGCAAAAACTGTTTCTGTCATACGGTCATGAAGTACTTGTTTAACTTCATTAGTAATTTCAGTAACACCTTTTAACGTGAATAAAAGACCACGTTCTAAACGGTGTACTGGTGTATTACAGTTTTTGAAAATATCAGTTGCTTTAGAAGACCAAGGTGAAATAGTACCCACACGTGGTGTAACTAAAATCTGAATCTCATCACTTGCAGATTGACGAAGTTCAAAAGACTCACCGTCATTTAATAATTGCAAAGCAGATTGATGTTGCTGCTCGTTGAGCGCTTGATCAAACAAATAGACCCATTGGCTGTCAAAAGATTGAACAGAACTAATTGACGATAAACGTGTTAATAGTTGAGCTTTCTTAAAAGAAGAATGTGCTGCTGCACCGGCCACGATAAACATGTTGATTTTGGCTCCACGGGCAGGTCTTGTGAACCTTACCGCAATGTGACTTTAGAGAGAGCGCATATTCTACTGCTTCTTGCTAAAATCAGCTAGATGTAGAATCAGTATTCTGTAACCTAATTCTGCAAGAAGTGATTTGTTTTTTGTTCAAAATCATTTTTTTAGTCATTCTTGCTAAAAATAAATTGTTGCATGTTTATTCAATAACATAATAAAACCCGAACTAAGACAAACTATGTCGCACCAAGCTAGTGCTTTTAAGTTTTTTTTGGCATGATCAGGTTTTATAGTTTTGAATAATGATAAATGGAACAAATGCGTTGGTTAGAGCTGCTTTCCGCAGTTCGTTTAGGTAGCAAAAAAAGTAGTACAGAACTGGCTCGTAGCCCATTCCATAAAGATTATGACCGCATTATATTTTCTCAAAGTTTTCGTCAGTTAAACCGTAAGACGCAAGTTCACCCTCTAGCACAGCATGATGGCATTCATACCCGCTTAACTCACTCCCTTGAGGTTTCCTGCATTGGTCGCTCAATGGGCATGCTTGCCGCAGAAAAAATAAAAGATGAATTACCAGTGTGGATTTCACCTGCCGATGTCGGGGCAATTATTCAAGCAGCTTGTCTGGCCCACGATATAGGTAATCCCCCTTTCGGACATGCGGGTGAATATGCAATTCGCGAATGGTTCGATGATGCCTCACATGATGATTTTTTGAAAAAACTCAGTCCTGAAGAAGAAGCTGACGTTCGTCAGTTTGAAGGTAATGCTCAAGGATTACGTCTATTAAGTCGCATTGACTATCATCCAAATGATGGCGGTATGCGCTTAACTTATGCAACTTTAGGTGCTTATCTAAAATATCCATGGCTTTCAAAAACAATTGCTTCGCAGGGTGACCGCCCTTCCCATCAAAGAGCAAAGTTTGGTTGTTATCAGTCTGAAAAAGAAATTTTAAAACAGATTGCGGAACAGCTCGGGCTGATTCAACTCGGGGAATATCATTATTGTCGTCACCCACTCACCTATCTACTAGAAGCTGCCGATGACATTTGCTATGCATTAATTGATTTAGAAGATGGCATTGTCTTAAATATGCTGAGTTACCAAGAAGTTGAACCAATATTCCTAAATCTTATTGCCGACTATGGTCAACCTGAAGAGTTGTCTCATCCAAATAGTACATGGCAACAAAAGATCTCGGCATTACGTGGCCGAGTCATGAAACGTCTTGTTGATGAAGTCACTACGGCTTTTGCCAAAAATCACTATGAAATCATTACAGGTCAGCTTAAAGGCAATCTTTTGCAATATTGTTCTCCAGATATTGCAATTGGTATCGAAACTGCCAAGAATCTGGCACGTGATAAAATTTTTGAGCACCCACAAAAGTCTGGTTTAGAAATTATTGCGCATCAAAGTTTGCAAACGATTTTGGATGCATTTGTTCCACTTACAACACCACATAAATCTTTAAGCTTTAAAGAACAACGTTTAATGTCTATCCTTAATCTATATGGTGCTAGCTTTAGCAATAATCACTACAGCAATATCATGCAAGTCCTCGATATTATTAGTAAGTTCTCAGATCATCAGGCTTATAGCTTGGCGCAAGAGTTGCAAGGTAATAAAATTGGCTTGTTTTAAGCTGGCTTGATATAGAAAGAAATAAAACCAGTGTCGTTTTCAATTCATTTTAGAACGACCAGATTTACAGTTACGAATAAGTGAAATTACGCTATGATCGGATGTTTAATTGGCGAAGTGTTTGCCTTAGAAGCCCCTACTGTCTTACTGAATGTAAATGGTGTGGGCTATGAAATTGATACGCCACTTTCAACATTTTGCCAATTACAAAAGGGCCAGAAAGTTACGTTATGGACGCATTTGGTTGTCCGTGAAGATGCACAGCAGCTCTACGGTTTTAGCGATGCTCAAGAAAAAACAATTTTCCGTACCTTATTAAAAGTAAACGGTGTCGGTCCAAAAATGGCATTGGGTATTTTATCGACGCTAAGTGTTGAGTTATTAGTTCAAACCATTGAACATGATGATATTAATACGCTAGTCAAAGTTCCGGGTGTTGGCAAAAAAACAGCTGAACGTTTAATGATCGAACTCCGTGATCGCTTCAAAACATTGGCTCAAGGCACGTCAACTACGGCGACCATGCCTCAAATTCAATTTGCTGCAAACTCTCCTGTTGCAGAAGCAGAAGCTGCTTTGCAATCTTTAGGTTATAAGCCACTTGAAGCACAAAAAGCTGTTGCTGCGGTTAAAGCCGATTACACAGAATCAGCCGATATTATTCGTGCTGCTCTTAAATCCATGATGAAGTAAAACACTTATGCAAGACCGTCTAATCAGTGGAACAGAAAAACCAGAGGATCATTTTGATCGGGCTATTCGACCAACTTCTCTTGCTGACTATATTGGGCAACCGGTCGTACGCGAGCAAATGGAAATTTTCATTGGTGCTGCTCGTGGCCGTGGCGAAGCACTCGACCATACGCTGATTTTTGGTCCGCCGGGTTTAGGTAAAACCACACTTGCTAATATTATTGCCCGAGAAATGGGTGGTAACCTCAAATCTACTTCAGGACCGGTATTAGAACGTGCGGGTGATTTAGCAGCAATGCTGACTAACCTTGAAGAAGGCGATGTTTTGTTTATTGATGAGATTCATCGTCTTTCTCCAGTGATTGAAGAAATTCTGTATCCAGCTATGGAAGACTACCAATTAGATATCATGATTGGTGAAGGCCCTGCTGCTCGTTCAATTAAACTCGATTTGCCACCTTTTACACTCGTCGCTGCCACCACACGTGCAGGCTTGTTGACCTCACCACTACGTGATCGCTTCGGTATTGTGCAACGTCTTGAGTTTTACTCTGTAGAAGACTTGACTCACATTGTGTCGCGCTCTGCAAACTTAATGGATGTACCCATTACAGTTGAAGGCGCAGAAGAAGTAGCTCGTCGATCACGCGGAACACCTCGTATCGCTAACCGTTTATTACGACGTGTTCGTGACTATGCACAAGTGAAAGGCACAGGCGAAGTGACCCATGAAATGGCGCAGCGTGCGCTTGATATGCTTAATGTTGATAAAGCTGGCTTAGATACCCTAGACCGACGTTATTTGAGCATGCTACTCGAACGTTTTGATGGCGGTCCTGCTGGAGTTGAAGCGCTTGCAGCAGCGATGGCTGAAGACAGCGGTACGCTTGAAGATGTGATTGAACCTTATTTAATTCAACAGGGTTATGTCATGCGTACCGCACGAGGTCGGATTGCAACCAATCAATCTTATTTACAGTTTGGAATGACACCACCTGAGCCTAAAAACTAATCAAAGGAAGAGAATTTTCTCTTCCTTTTTTAATTTAATCTCTCTATCTAATGAAATAATAATCGTCTTATCAATAAATTAGCCACTCCATACCTTTTAAGTCTATTTTTATACCTTATTGATTTTTTAATATTTTAAAAAACTGCATTATAAGAAATGTAGATATCAAATCTTATGAACAATAATATTTTTAGGATAAGGACATGTACAAAAAAACCGCTTTAATTTTTCCACTTGCTCTAATGAGTCAACTGAGCCTAGCAGATTGGGTAAAAGATGCTGCACAACAAAATGAAAATCAGGTGATTCAATTAAGACAACATATTCACGAGCATCCTGAACTCGGCAACATGGAATTTAAAACATCAGCACTGGTTCAAAAAGAATTGAAGTCTTATGGCATTCAAGTCAAAACAGGTTATGCAAAAACAGGGGTTATTGGCATTTTAAAAGGTAATAAACCCGGCCCTATTATCGCGCTTAGAGCAGATATGGATGCGCTACCTATGGAAGAAAAAAGCGGAGTTCCCTTTTCTAGTAAACAAAAAGCAATTTATCAAGGTAAAGAAACTTATGTGATGCATGCCTGTGGACATGATGCACACACAGCAATGCTATTAGGCGCAGCAAAAATTCTAGCTGCGAATAAAGATAAAATATCGGGTACCGTTGTCTTTGTTTTTCAACCCGCTGAAGAAGGTGGAGCAGATATAGACAACTTTAAGCAGAGTGATCAAATCGGCTCAAGAAAAATGATCACAGACGGTGCATTTAAAGATTATAAACCCGAAGCTATTTTTGGAATACATGTCATATCTGGTATGCAAAGTGGGCACCTTTATTATAAAGATGGTGCCATTTTAAATAGCGCAGATCACTTGCGTATTCAGGTTAACGGTAAGCAGGTTCACGGCTCGACCCCATGGTTAGGCAGAGATCCAATTTATGCATCTGCACAAATGATTAATAATTTACAGAGTCTTATTAGCCGAAGAACCGACCTCACCCAAGGCATGGGCGTAGTCACTATCGGTAATATTCAAGGTGGTACGGCAGGAAATGTAATTCCGGAACAAGTCAATATGATCGGAACCATTCGCTCTAACAACGAACAGATACGAGCAAATATCTTAAAAAGTTTACCCACCATGATAGAGCATAACGCTCAAGCCAACGACGTGACTGCCAAAGTTGAAATTGCTCCTTATGCTCCAGTAACCATGAACGACAAAGCGCTCACTCAGTTTATTCAGCCAACCCTAGCCAAAGTTGTTGGCGATTCAAAACTCCATGTTTTAGATCATAATGCAAGCGCTAGTGAAGATTTTGCCTATTATGGCAAGTTAATGCCCTCATTTTTTGTTTTCTTAGGGGCAACACCAGAAAATCAGGACTTAACTCAGGCGGCACCAAATCATAGTCCTTATTTTATTGTAGATAATAAGGCCTTAAAAACAGGGACCGAGCTACATGTAAGATTCGTATTAGATTATCCGAATATATCAAAACAAGTTCAAACTTCATGGAAGCCCTCTTAACTTAAAAAGCTTGCTAGCTATAAGATATAGCGTTTTTAGATTAGAAACACAGCAACCGCAATTGAAAGGTTGTGCCATAGGACTTAGTATGCAATCTGCTAAACTGCCCCGTATTTAAAAGCAGATGTATGGCTGTTGAATAGAACCAATGTTTTATTCGAAGCCATATTTTAAATATAAAGCTCTATAGTGAACTAAAAACGGAATACTCTCATGGCGAATCATTTTGAATTCAACATTCGTGTTTATATTGAAGATACGGACGCAGGTGGTATTGTTTACCATGCCAACCATATTCGCTATATGGAACGTACCCGTACTGAATGGCTCCGTGCTTCTGGCGTTGATCATTACTGGCATCAAAAAGACTACAACTTTGTCGTACACAAAATTGACGTAAAATACATGCGTCCTATTTTAATGGATGATTTAATTACTGTTACAGCACGTGTAGTTTCATGTAAAGCTGCGTCATTTGTGTTGCAACAAAATATTTATCGTGGTGAAATCTTGCTTGCTTCTGGCGAGGTTGAGTTGGCATGTTTAAGTAAAGAACTTGTAGCTCGTCGTCTTCCAGAAGAAATACGTGATCTTATTCGTAAAGAATTGGAACAAGACTAAAAAAACAACCGGCATATGTAACCTATGGCAACAAACATTGAATCAACCCTGCATATTTCTGACCTTATTTTACAAGCAAGTCCAGTCGTTCAGTTGGTCATGCTAATTTTATTGTTAGCATCGATCTTTAGTTGGTATCTGATTGCCAAGTTACATATGAGTTATAAAAAAGCACATCAAGACGATGAACATTTCCAAAAAATGTTCTGGTCTGGTGCTGAACTCAATACGCTTTACAACAATGCTCAACTCAACTCAAAGCGTTCAGGGCTTGAAGATATTTTTTATCAAGGGTTGAGCGAGTTTTTTAAACTCAAAAAACGTCAAGCTCCTGTCTCTCAAACAATTGAAGGCACGGAGCGTATTTTACGCGTAGGTTTGAGCCGTGATCAAAGCCATTTAGAATATGGTTTAGGGACTTTAGCAAGTATTGGTTCTGTGGCCCCGTACATCGGTCTATTCGGTACTGTTTGGGGTATTATGAATGCCTTTATCGGTTTAGCTGCGGTTGATCAGGTAACTCTAGCAACTGTTGCACCGGGTATTGCCGAAGCACTTATTGCAACTGCAATTGGTTTGTTTGCCGCAATTCCTGCTGTATTAGCTTTTAACCATTTCACTGCTAAAAGTGAAAGTGTTTATTCTGATCGCGCTTTATTTGCTGAAGAGATGATTGCTTTATTGCAACGTCAATCTGTGGGTTCATCA
This sequence comes from Acinetobacter sp. 12966, assembly GCF_031196995.1. Taxonomy (NCBI): domain Bacteria; kingdom Pseudomonadati; phylum Pseudomonadota; class Gammaproteobacteria; order Moraxellales; family Moraxellaceae; genus Acinetobacter; species Acinetobacter sp. 12966. The sequence continues at coordinate 123,706 of NZ_JAVIMC010000089.1, read as the reverse complement.
CAGGAAGATGCATAATGGCAATTCAGCGTTCAGGGCGCTTTGAGCGCATAAAAAAACCATTAAAAAGTGATATGAACGTCGTACCTTATATTGACGTTATGCTTGTGCTTTTGGTTATTTTTATGGTAACTGCCCCTATGATTACCAGTGGTATCAAGGTTGATTTACCTCAAGCAAATAACCATCCAATTGAATCAAAAGATATGCCAGCCATGGTAACAATTGGCAAAGATGGCAATATTTATCTTCAGTATGAAGAGTACAAAGATGATGAACCATTATCTCGTGAAAAGCTTGAAGAAGTTTTAAGCAATGCTCAAAAACAAGCCGAACAAGAAAACAAACAACTCACAGTTTTAGTCAATGGTGATAAGTCTCGTCCTTATGGAGAAGTCGTATCATTAATGGCAAGTTTACAAGAAGCAGGCTTAACTCAAGTTGGCCTTCTGACAGAGCCTTTAAAATAAGCTATGAACAAAAATCAAAAGCCGCCCTTTAAACAAAATGCGATTGCATTGAGCTTTACACTCGGAGTTCATGCAATTGCCATTGTTGGCTTGCTTTTTTTAGGCTTGAGTAAACCACCTGAACAGCCAAAAAAGCTAACGACTATTTTAGTTAAGCCAGAAGATTTACCTCCTCCTTTAGCCAAAGAAATTGAACAAGAGACTACAGCTACAAATGAAGCAAAAGAGGTATTAGCCCCTATTGTGGATGAAACGCTTCCTCAAAATCTTCCAGTTGCGCCTCCTCCTCCAACAGCTCAACAACTTGCTGCTCAAAAGCAAAAGGCCGAACAGGCCCAGCAAGCCAAGTTAGCTGAGCAAAAGCGTAAAGCTGAAGAAGCTGCGAAAGCGAAACAAGCAGCAGAACAGCAACGCATAGAGGAAACTCAAAAACAGCAGGCTGAAGCTAAACGCCAAGCTGAGGCTAAAGCAAAATCAGAAGCCGAACAAAAACGTAAGGCTGAACAAAATGCAAAAGCTGCTGAAGACGCTAAACGTAAAGCTGAGGCTGATGCAAAATTAAAACGTGAAACTCAAAAGGCTGAAAAAGCTAAACTTCAAGCACAACAAGAAGCTAAGCGAAAAGCCGAAGCTGATGCTAAAGCTAAGCAACAAAAAGCTGCTGACGAGGCTAAACGCAAAGCTGAAGCTAAAGCTAAACAGCAAAAAGCTAATGATGATGCTAAACGTAAAGCTGAAGCCGATGCAAAAGCCAAACAGCAAAAAGCCAATGACGATGCTAAACGTAAAGCTGAGGCCGATGCAAAAGCCAAACAGCAAAAAGCTGCTGACGAGGCTAAACGCAAAGCAGAAGCTGACGCTAAAGCTAAGCAACAAAAAGCTGAAGACGCTAAACGCAAAGCTGAAGCAGATGCTAAAGCCAAGCAGCAAAAAGCTGCTGATGAGGCTAAACGTAAAGCAGAAGCGGAGGCTGAAGCAAAAGCTGCATCTGCTCAAAAAGCAAAAGAAGAGGCAGCTCAGAAGAAAGCTGAAGCTAAAAAGGTTGCTTCTTCAGCTAGACGCGATTTTGAGCAAAAAATTCGACGCTCTTGGGATGTCCCAACTGGCAGTAGTGGTAAAACAGTTGGTGTTCGCTTCACTCTCTCCGATTCAGGAAGCGTTAATTCTATTGTTATCACGCGTTCAAGCGGTGACGATGCTTTAGACGCAAGTATTAAAGCTGCAATTCAAGCCGCAGCGCCATATCCTATGCCATCAGATCCAGATGCAAGACGTGAAGCAAGAAGTGTTAGTTCTACATTTAGAGCGCAATAATTTTGAAAGAGTTACATGCTTTAAATAGTTTAAGGCATGTAACTATGCTACAAAATCAACAGTCACAAAAATACCTGCTATGACTTTAAACTTATGAATACGAGCCGCAAACACCTGCTATCTTTAGCACTGATCACAGCCTTAAGCCCTATTGCCTCTACAACTGCTTTTGCCCAGTTATATCTGGAAATTGCCAAAGCACCAGATCAGGCCCCCAAAATTGCTATTGTCCCGTTTAGCAATGACAATGGGCTCTATCCTATTGTTGAAACAGACTTAAACCGTTCTGGGCGCTTTACAAGCTCATCTAAAAACTTACCTGCCAATGCTGCAATCAATCAGATTCAAGCTTCTGACTGGCAAACTGCAGGTATTCCATATGTAGTGACGGGTCAAATTAAACAAACTGCGACAGGTTTTGAAGTTCACTACCAACTCTATGATGTACAAAAGCAACAATACATTCTAAATGAACTTTTAAATGTACCAGCTACACGCATACGTCAAGCTGGCCATATGGTAAGTGATGCTATTTTCCAAGCGCTTACTGGCATTCCTGGCGACTTTAGTGGCCGTATTGCTTATGTCCTAAGAAATCCTACAACACCTGCCGAGCGTTATACCCTACAAATTGCAGATACGGATGGTGAACAACCAAAGACTGTTTTATCGTCTCGTGATCCAATTCTTTCTCCGGCATGGACACCGGATGCTAAAAAAATTGCTTATGTTTCTTTTGAAACTAAACGTCCAGCAATTTATTTACAGGATTTATCAACTGGAACACGTGAAGTTCTTACCAGTTTCAGAGGACTAAACGGCGCACCAAGTTTCTCACCAGATGGCCAATCAATGCTTTTTACAGCATCTATGAATGGCAACCCTGAAATCTATCAAATGGATTTATCAACTCGCCAAGTCAAACGTATGACAAATGACTCGGCAATTGATACCGAAGCACGTTATACACCAGATGGAAAATCCTTTATTTTCACTTCTGACCGTGGTGGCTCTGCCCAAATTTATCGTTATACCTTTGCTGATGGCTCAGTAAAGCGTTTAACATTTAAAGGGTCATTTAATGCACGTGGAACTCTAAGTGCAGATGGCAAAAAGATTGCACTTGTTCATCGCCCAAGTGGCAGCAGTTATAAAGTTGCAATTCAAGACATTAATACTGGCATCACCAATATTCTTACCCCAACTAGTTTAGATGAATCACCAAGTTTCTCACCAAATGGGCAAATGGTGGTCTACGCAACTCGTGAAGGCAACCGTGGCTTGTTGTCTATTATGTCTACTGATGGACGTTTCCGTATGAATTTACCAAGCGAACAAGGTGAAGTACGTGAACCAGCCTGGGCACCAAAATAACTTTTAATTCCATTGACGGAGATGATCATGAAATCAATCAAATATTTAGCTCTACCCTTTCTTAGCGTAGCACTCGTAATGACAGGCTGTGCTAGCCGTAAACCTGCAGCGACTACCACGACTGGTACAAATCCAAGTACGGTAAACACTTCTGGTTTAAGTGAAGATGCTGCATTAAATGCTCAAAATTTGGCAGGTGCTTCATCTAAAGGTGTAACTGAAGCAAATAAAGCGGCTTTGGCTAAACGCGTTGTTCACTTTGATTATGACAGCAGCGATTTATCTACTGAAGACTACCAAACACTTCAAGCTCATGCTCAGTTCCTTATCGCAAATGCAAATTCAAAAGTTGCATTAACGGGCCATACAGATGAACGTGGTACACGTGAATACAACATGGCTTTAGGTGAGCGTCGTGCTAAAGCTGTACAAAGCTATTTAATTACCAATGGTGTAAACCCACAGCAACTTGAAGCTGTAAGTTATGGTAAAGAAGCTCCTGTTAATGCGGGACATGATGAATCAGCGTGGAAAGAAAATCGCCGCGTTGAGATTAATTACGAAGCAGTCCCTCCTTTATTAAAATAAGGGATATGCATAAAAAAACGCTCATAATAATATGAGCGTTTTTTTATTACTTAAGAAGATTTCTTTTCTTCTTCAGGATGTTGCATGGACTCAATCAAATCATGCTTATTAAAATCTTTATATTCAGGTTTTGCTTCATAATCTTTCCAAGCTTCCTGAACATTTTCTTTCGAAATTTCATCTAGATTGATTGGTTCACCTGCCGTGGGGGTCGCATCAAACTTCTTTGTTGTCATTTCGATTCTCCTAAAAATATACAATCCTTTGTAATGCAATCAACATACCATTTTAATTGGGTCTTGTAAGCATAAATCCAACACAAATAAAGTAAGATAATTTTTATTTTGTGACATTCTCATCTAGAATATGCCACGTATTTATCTGACTCATTTTGATGCTTGAAGCACAGGAGCGTTTTTTATGTCCAACCTCACTTTGTCCCAATTTTTACAACAACAAAAAGGGAATCTAACACCTGAGTTGGCTCAAGTCATCGATACTATTGCCACGACCTGTAAAACAATCGACCAAGCATTACAAAAAGGTGCTCTGGCTGGTATTTTAGGTAGTGCTGGTAATGAAAATGTTCAGGGTGAAACACAGAAAAAACTTGATGTGATTTCTAATGACTACTTAATTGATGCTTTAAAAGTACACCCACACGTAGGTGGTCTTGCTTCGGAAGAACTTGATGAGTTCACACCTGCACAAGAAAATGGTAAATACCTCGTTTTATTTGACCCATTAGACGGCTCAAGTAATATTGATATCAATATGTGTGTAGGCACGATTTTCTCTATTTTGCCTGCAAAAAATGCAGTAACACAAGCAAACGATTTCATGCAAGCGGGTACACAGCAAGTTGCTGCTGGTTATGTACTTTATGGCCCATCAACTATGATGGCGTTGACTGTAGGAAATGGCGTAGCATTCTTTACTTTAGATCCAGAAACTCAAACCTTCTTGCTTACTAATGAGAATGTACAAGTTCCAGCAGACACTCAAGAATTCGCTATTAACGCATCCAACCAGCGTCATTGGGAACAACCCGTAAAACAATATATTAATGAATTACTCGCAGGCAAGACATCTGTTCGTGAAAAAGATTTTAATATGCGCTGGGTAGCATGTATGGTGGGTGATATTCACCGTATTTTATGTCGTAGTGGTATTTTCCTTTACCCATATGACTTAAAAGATCCGAAAAAAGCAGGTCGTTTACGTTTAATGTATGAAGCAAACCCAATGAGTATGCTCATTGAACAAGCTGGTGGTGCTTCAACTACAGGTCGTGTTCGTATTTTAGACATTGAACCAACCGAGCTTCACCAACGTGTTCCTGTAATCATTGGTTCTAAAAATGAAGTTGAACGCGTAACAAGCTACCACTAATAATTTTAATTACTTAGGGCATCATAGTATGATGGTGCCCTTTTGTTGGATATTTTCTTATGGCGGTTATTTTTTTAGAATCAAAAGACAATGCAAAAATCAAACATTTGCGTGGATTAATCGAACTCAGTAACGCCCGAAAAAAGCACCAACAAACAGTTCTTGAAGGTACGCATCTTTGCTTGGCTTGGTTGCAACAGCAAAAAAAGATTTTTTCTTTATTTACTACAGAACAAGCATTAGAACACGAAGATTTAAAGAAAATAACAGAGCTACATCGAGGCCATATCTTTGTTATTAGCGAAGTTTTATATAGAGATTTAAGCACATTAGGCACAAGCTTACCTTGTTTAGCGATTATTGATCTACCTAAAACTGCCTCAACCATCGACTATAAAGTAGATACCTTAATTCTTGAAAATATTCAGGATCCAGGTAACGTAGGTACGCTGCTACGTTCAGCAGCAGCAGCAAATATTAAACAAATTATTTGCACACAAGGCTCTGCCTCACTTTGGTCTCCACGAGTTTTAAGAGCAGGTATGGGCGCTCATTTTAGCTTACATTGTTTTGAAAACTTCCAGCTGACAGATATCCTTCCGAAATTTCAAATCCCGGTTTTTGTTACTAGCTCTCATCGCTCAACCAGTCTTTATTCAAAAGACCTTTCTAAACCGTGTGTGTGGATTTTAGGAAATGAAGGACAAGGTGCTAGTGATTATGCATTAGATCACGCACAATCAGTGACTATTCCTCAACCGGGTGGACAAGAGTCATTAAACGTGGCAATTGCAGGATCTATTTGTTTTTTTGAGATGGTCCGCCAGCGCCAATAAAACGTTAATTTATTTTACATCGCACATATTTGTGAAAAAAATCAATTACACTAGTAAAAAATAACCGATTGTTGTCAACCTCCCACCTCTTTTCAACGTTATATAAGAGATATATTGAAGATAAGGTGGGTATGTCCAATGACAGGATTTTCCATCTCCATGGATTTAGCACCGAAAAAGTCTCGATCGGAAACATCTAGTGCTCATGCCAGCACGGCTGAGCAACGCCTGAAAGTTTTCATGCAAGATGTTACTGGTCGTGCTTTGGTAATGATGGAGAGTGCTACCCAAGGTCAACAAGGTATTGCGATGGATTTGGTTCAAGAAGCATTTATTGCTTTACACAAATCTTACGCCGATAAAAGTACTGAAGAATGGTATCCCCTGTTTTACACTATTTTGAATAACAAACTTCAGGATTGGCGCCGCAAAGAATCTCGTAGAGCAAACCCATTTTCATTCTTCAAAAAAGTTAGTCTGGATAATGACGACGACGAAGTTATCGATGTAGTTGATGAAAAAGCCATTAATCCTGCAGATTTTCTCGATCAAGCGGTAACCATAGAGGAAATTCGGGAAGCGATTGAAAAACTACCTGTTCGTCAACAACAGGCATTTATGTTACGTGCGTGGGAAGGGTTTGACACCCATACAACAGCTCAGATCATGAACTGTACCGAAGGTAGTGTGAAAACCCATTATCACCGAGCAATTCAGGGACTTAGAGAATACTTGGCACATTTAAATCCCTTGGGAGGTTCTGATGAATCATGATGATTTCACTAAAAAGGTGACATCCAAACTTGATAGTTTGGCAGATCACCATAAAAATAAAACAGTGGTCATGAATCATGTGCTTGACCATATTCAACAAAAACCAGCCTCTTATTATAGTGTCTGGAAAATGACTGGTTTCGCACTTGCCGCAGCAATTACAGGTTTTGTAATTCTGCCTAACTCAGTCGAGATTGTGGATAAGCCACAAAATCAAGTGATCGTAAATCCTAAATTATCTCCACAAATGGTGGAAGATTTAGAGATGTTAATGGTGTTGGGTGAGGATAAAGTACAACATGGCAGCTAAAAAATTAGCGCTTATCCTGTGTTCATTAAGTTTCTTGCAGACAAGTTTTGCAGGTTTTGAACGCTTTTGGATTTTTTCTAAAGATGCCAATGCACAAGTCGATGACACATGGGATGCCCTTTCCGAAGAAGAGCAACGTGCAGTCATTAAGCGTTACCAGAGTTTAAAAGAGCTACCAGCGAATCAAAGCACGAACTTACAGCAACGTATGGACTGGTTTATTCAACTACCTGAAGCTGAAAAACAAAAAATGCGTGAAGCATGGCAAAAAATGAGTACGCAAGAGCGAAAAGACTTACGTCAGCGGATGCTTAAAGCGAATGGTGAAGAAAGAACAGCAATTCGTGAAGAATACATGAATAAGTATTTGGAACACTAATTTGTTATTTAGCTAGCAAAAATAAGACACTAATCGCTCAATTATTTTGATTTCATTTCTTATAAAAAAGCCTCCAATTGGAGGCCTTTTTTATTCTTTATGTTTATTTACGGTAGCGTCTATAAGCTGCTAAACCAAGTAAGGATGCTAAAGACAAAATTCCTAAGCTACCACCGCCGCCTCCACTATTACCACCTCCAGCAGTAGTATTACTACTCACTAAACTGATAGTACCAGCATTTGAAATTTTATTATCAGCATCATATACGTAATAAGTTAATGTATCATTGAAGTTATTAAAACTATTTTTAGCTTGAATATAAATATTACCACCATAACAAGTATTATCCTTATCTTCACCTGGGCAAGGGCCTTCTCTGTCTGCCTTCACGACCGTAAAAATTCCATCTTTTGAGCTTTTACTTGGCAAATAGATAGGCAAGTCTGCAAACTGGGGTTTATTAGGCTTTGTAATAAGTGTATTAGCTGGACCATCTCCATCATCATTTGCATATTTAAGTAAGTTTAATGGAATGATTTCATTTGCTAAATACTGAAATACAACTTTACTATCACTTGCTACAGGTGCAACATTATCAAATCGTGCTTCTAAAAGACCAGATGATTGAATAGAACCATCTTTACTACTAACCGTATATTTACAATAATTGTAATCACCAGCTTGGGTAGTAATATCATCCGACCGATAGAATATAATTTGTTGTAAAGCACTATTCCATTCACAAAAAAGTTTATCGTCTTTTTTCGTGCTTGTAACTTTGTCGTCTATCAATCCTGTTCCAACAGATTCAAGATTAATATTATAGTCCGTACTATTAAAAAACTTTAGAAGATGACTACTATCTTCATTTGGCAAAGGCAAACCATTTGCCTTCAAATCAATATAGATCGCTCGATATTTTGCATTGGCCTTAGTTTGATCAAGAAGATTTTTATAATTTGCCAAATCTATTTTTAAGACATTCCACAAATATGAATAAAGTGGATTAGTGAGATTTTTTTCTACAGTATCATATTGGGTTTGATATCCCTCAAGTAAAGCGGTAAGAGATGTATTACCTAAACCTCTTAAATCACCAGCAGTTAACTTCATTACCTCTACTGAACCTATATCACAGCTATTACGAGCAATGTTATCGGGCTGATAATATAGTTTATTAGTTGGGAGTCGAGCTAAACCACGTTGATCTATATCAGCGCATATAGCTTTACCCTCAGGGTCTACATCTATTAAATCTTCTTTTCCAGTAGCTACCAATGGAAAATAAAGTGGTAAAAAACCAGTTACTGCTGTAGCTTTTTCATGGCGCTCAAGTAAAGAGTTAAATGGAACACCTGAAATATCAATTGTCTTATTAGCTGACGAAAGTACCTCTGTTGGTAAATCACATTTATCAGTATTATTACTTAAATTGAGTGCATTAAAAGATAATCTAAGACCCGTGTTTTTTAAATCTGCTGCTGAACCTGCTAAATATCGACAAGCATAACCAACTGGATTGTATCCAATTATATTAAAATTTAACTCTTTCCCACCTAAACTATCATATAGGAAAGTTGTATTTGCGTTATTTTCAACAATAGTATTATTTTGTAGTTTTAAACTACTTCCACCACTTAAAATAGTTGATGGATTTGTTGTATTACCAGGAATCGCATCTCCTGTAAATTTTAAAATAACCCCATTTACAGTGCTGGCAATATTTTGAGCAATTGTATTAATTGTAAAAGTAGCTTTCGGCTCGCCACAAAATTCAAATGTACTCGCAGAATTGCTTGAACCATTCTTGATAATACTTGAGGATGTAAGAGTAACCTCTCGTTTAGCATACTCAGTACCATTTTTACAACTCATAGCTAACACGCTACCAGTACTTGCTTGATTGCCTTGCAAGAGGGAATGCGTTATTGATAAATTTACTCCACTACCACCAAGAAAAACAGCTCCACCTTTTGGAGCTTGAGAGTTTAAAATTTGAGAATTTAATAATGTAACATTACCACCCGCATAAATAGCTCCACCTTGATTTAAAGCTATACCATTTTCTAAAATAATATTTTGCAAAAATAATGCTTTTTGATTTTCTGCTGTGTTAAATATACGCGACTTACCCGCAGCATTAATACGTGTTTTAAGTTCTGGTAGAGCAGGATAGTCATTTGTTAAAACATTTTTTTCTGACCAGATTTTATCCTCTTCACGTTCACCATAGCCATAAATAGAAATATTAGCATTGGGCACCAATTCTTTATTTAAAGTATAAGTTCCAGCTTTTAACTGAATTACCTGATCAGTATCAAGGCTAAATACAGTACATCCATAAGCGGATTTACGAGTTTCTGCGACTTTAATGGCTTCTCTTAATGAACATGCGTTCGTATTTTCACCATCTTCATCAGCAAAAGTTGTAACCTCAATTCTTTTATTTGTGGTGTCAGCAAAAAGTGGCATATTTGCAAGCACAGCTAATGCTAATAATGCCTTTTTATAATTTTTCATAGTCTCATCCCTGATTATGGCTTGAAACGGCGTAAAGCAATTAAACCGAATAAACTTAAAATAAAGGCTCCACCAACACTACCTCCACCACCTGTACTCACAGATTTGTCTTCAATTCCAGATAAAGGATCCTGAACAATTCTTGTCGGGATAGTGATATATTGAAACTCTACGCCTTCATTAAATCGAGACACACTCGTAACAACCTGAATGCTAAAAATATCCGCACCATGCCAGTTCCCATTTGGTGTATAAATTACATTTCCATTTTGATCTAAAGTTATACTGCCTTTAGAAACTGGGGTATCTGTACTTTGTTTAATTCTAAGGCATCCTGGTTGCCATTCTTCTCCATCAGCCCGCTCTCCGAATAAACGTTTGCATGTAGCCGGAGTCACTAGATCTGCTTCACTTAGAGAACCAAGAATATTAAATTTTGCAACTTGTCCATATCTAATATCTTGACCTACTGAGGATATCTCAGTATCTAAAATATATTCAATCGCTCCAAGATCACATAACTCATCATAACCACTACGTTTTTTTCCACGCTGATCAATAATTTCACAACTTGCTAAACCAACTGAAGTTCCATCACTATATAAACGACCTTTATTAATAATGAGGGAATCAGCTAAAGTATTATAACTCTCTAACAATCGAGGCTTGAAAAAGCCAAGAAAGCTATCTTTAGGGGTATTAAAAGGACAAAATAAGCCTTCTTTCGCTGTTACATCACATATCCCCTCATCTGTGCTACCTGCTATTAATTTTTCATTAGCGGGATAAAGAATATTAGGAAGCTTTGAAGTCGCATTCCGGTTACATTCTGCGGTAACCAAATTACTTTGTATAATTGCTTTATCAGCAGTACTCGCCTGACAGTTGACCGTATTCCCAACTAAAACACTATTTGAAATAGATGCATTACCTTGTGAAGCATCTAGAAATAATCCTTTGTCATTTTTAATCATCGTAATGTTATTAACAAACATCCCATCTTGAACATTTGCAATAAAACCCACTTTATTATGAAAAAAAGTACTGTTACTCAGGCCGGTAGAACGCTGGCTTAAATACCCCCCAGTACTCTCATCATCAAATTTATTTGCACTGAAGAAAAGTGATCCAGCTGCAGAACTAACTTCATTGTCTCGAATCACAGACTGCGTGATCAAATACAAAGGCTGCTCACTATAAATTACCCCACCTTCTGTTGCTTTATTATTTTGAATAAGAGTATTAGTAATAGTGACGAAACCGTAAGTCTGGCCACTTTTCGTGACCAATCCTCTATTATAAATCGCTCCCCCTTGAGCTGCGTATCCATCAATTAAACGAGAGTTTTGGATTTTCAATATTTCATGATTATCAATCAACCCACCAGTAACAGCTTTAAATTTTAAACCCGCACCTTGTAAATTAAGATCAGTTAGCGAAACCGAAATTGATGCTTTTTCAATACTCTCATCATCAATTTTAAATAACCGATCTGTACCAATCATTTTTATTGTAGCGTTATGCGAACCTGGTTGATCAGTATCAACTAACGTAGAATCATTTTTCGCAGTAGTAATTGTCAGAGGGGCTGTAATCTTTATTTGTTCTTTAAGTGCATACTCTTTATCTCTTTGCAAAATAATATTGTTTGAGTCACCACTAGTACAGCCACGATAACCATCTTTTACAGACGCAACAACCTTAGAATCACTTGAATTAAGTCTATTTAAAAGTTCAACAGCCTCACGTAATGAACAGACCGTGTTGTCGACGTCTTCATCATTTGTAGTTGTGACTTGAATATCGGCAGAATAAGCGTGTCCAGCAGCAGCCAATAAAGCAAAAGCAATGCTCCGTTTGAGCATACCCATCTCCTTACATCTTTTTTCATTTTTCTTTGTCAATATTGCAAAATATCCGCTTTTGCAATCGCATCCTTTGTGCGTACTTTGTCACAGCAAGTAGAATTTCTCAAGACATTTTGGTCGGTCTGTCGAGTCATTTTTGAACTAGATTACAAAAAGCTTCGTAGATCTAAAAAAGTTTTTTTAAATACAAAAAAGTGGCGTATTAAAAAATTAAAAGAAAATTTAGAAGATACAAATATAACTATTATGAAATGAAAAAACTTATGTAGGGAAAGCCATTTTTCATTGTATGAGTCTAATTTAAGCAAAACAGCAAACTTAAGTTAGAAAGTCTACTGTTGATACTCATCAATCAAAGCGTAAATTTGCCTTAAAGTTGCATTAGAAAGTTTTGTTTTTTCACCTTTAAGCAATTTTTCTAATTGAGCAACTGTTTGTAATAAAAGAGAAGCTTGATGAGGACCATGCAATAATAAGTAGTCAACAATTTGTTGATCAAAGTGGATACCACGTCTAGCCATTACAGATGTCACCAAGGCATAGCGGTCTGCATATAAACTTCCACTCGGCACTTTTACACTAACGGCTTGTGTAAGTCGTGATTGTAGATCTGGTAATTCCAGCTTTAATTCGATCGGGGCTACACGCGAAGAAAATATCAGTTGTCCTTCATGATTATTCATTAAATGAAAAACAGCTTTTTGCCAGTGAGGCACACCACTAATCGATTCAATATCATCCAAAGCAACAAGATCATAATGTTCTAAAGAGGTAATTGCCTCAATAGGTGCATCAAGCAGTTCAAGCAAAGATACTTTGATAGCAGACTTACCTATTTCTAAATAAGAATCACAAATTGCGGAAAGCAAATGGCTCTTGCCCGTTCCTGCTCCACCGTAGATATAGAATCTACTCACCAGACCAGCATGTAGTTGCCGCACGGCATCGACTACATGCCCCCAACCCGGTCCCGAAAAATCACTGATTCGGGCATCAAGTTGAGGTTCTATATCCAGTTGGAGTTGACGCATATATTGAATTAACCTTGAAATTATTTCTGGTTAGGGGATTTTAGTTCATCTGTATCTTGCTGTGTTTTAACTTCAAGATCAAGCTTAGTGCTTTCAGTTTCCACATGAATTTGCTCAATATCGCCATGTTGGATTACTAATGTAGAAGGGGGCGCATAAAGTGAGCTTCTTTCATAGTTCTCTCTTAAATGCTTTAACAACACTACAATAACGGCAGCAACAGGCAATGCAATTAACATTCCCAAGAAACCTGCAAGCTGTGCACCTGCCAATACTGCAAAAACAACTGCTACAGGAGATAAACCAATTTTATCTCCCAGTAGGAATGGCTGTAGGATATAGCCTTCTACAGCTTGGCCAACCATAAAAACTACACCAACGAGTAATAAATGCACCCAATCTAAGCCGAACTGAAACAAGCTGGCGATAACAGCTGCAATAATACCTACTCCAAATCCTAAATAAGGAATAATACTGGCAAGCCCAGCCACCATACCAATAATCAGGCCAACTTCTAAACCAATGAGCTGCAAACCAACCGCATATACTATGCCGAGTAATAGCATGACCAGAAACTGACCTTTAACAAATGCTCCTAAAACACTATGACATTCGCCAACGATTTGTAAGGTAGTAGCTTCATATGGACGTGGGATAAGACGACGTAAGTTTTGTAACATACGCTCCCAATCGAGCAAGAAATAGAAAGCAATAATTGGAATTAAAACAACTGTTCCACCAATCTGAATAAAATTCAGACCAGATTGAGCTAGTTTTAATAATACTGCCTGAATGCTGTCTGCACTATAGTTTGTCTGGACATATTCCATGACAGCTTTAGACAACTGCTCTGTATCAATTTCCATTTGCTGGACATTAAATGTCGAAGATACCCAAGGTAGAAAGGTAGCATTAATCCAATGGATACCGGCTGGAATGCTATCTCGGGCATAAACTAATTGTTTCCAGATAAGTGGAACCAAATACCAAAGTGCAATAGTTAAAGTTATGCCTATTCCAACGAATACCAAGCTAATTGCTAACCAGCGAGGCAATTTCATTTTTACCAGAACATCAACAAGTGGACTGAATAAATAAGCCAGGAAAAAAGCACCGATAAAAGGAATGACTACAGGCTTGAGCAAGTACAACACCCATACCAGCAATACAATACCTGCGAGTAAAAAAATACGGCGCAGTATACGATCTTGCATAAAATCTAGCCTTTTTTGATTTAATCGTTATAAATGGAAAAATATTTTTATTAAAGATAGCATTTTCGAGCATAAATAACATAAGAGTTTCGTATATTCAGGTTATAATCTGCCGCCAATGCGGAGACTTCATTTATGAGCAACTCAACTTCTACCCCAAATACCGGTTTAAGCTACAAAGATGCGGGTGTCGACATTGAAGCGGGCGACGCACTGGTCGATCGTATCAAGTCAGTCGCTAAACGTACAAGTCGTCCTGAAGTAATGGGCGGTCTTGGTGGCTTTGGTGCACTATGCAAAATTCCTAAAGGTTATGAAGAACCTGTTTTAGTTTCTGGAACCGATGGTGTAGGAACTAAATTACGTTTGGCACTTAATCTCAATCGTCATGACACAATCGGCCAAGACCTTGTGGCTATGTGTGTAAATGACCTTTTAGTTTGTGGTGCAGAACCATTATTCTTCCTAGATTACTATGCGACTGGTCACTTAAATGTTGACGTTGCTGCAAATGTTGTTACTGGTATTGGTAAAGGTTGTGAGCTTGCAGGTTGCGCACTTGTAGGTGGTGAAACCGCAGAAATGCCAGGCATGTACGAAGGTGAAGATTACGATCTTGCTGGTTTTGCTGTTGGTGTTGTTGAGCAAAGCAAAATTATTGATGGCTCTAAAGTAAAGTCTGGTGACGTACTTATTGGTGTTGCATCAAGTGGTGCTCACTCTAATGGTTACTCATTACTACGTAAAATTTTAGACGTTAAAAACGTTGATTTAACTCAAACAATTGATGGTCGTCCTCTTGCTGATGTCGCAATGGAACCAACTCGTATTTATGTAAAACCAGTTCTTGAACTCTGCAAACAAGTTGATGTTCATGCTATGGCGCACATTACTGGTGGTGGTTTACCAGGTAACTTACCTCGTGTATTGCCAAATGGTGCTCAAGCGGTTATTGATGAATCTTCTTGGGAATGGCCTGAATTGTTCCAACTTCTACAACGCGAAGGCAATGTAGAACGCTTTGAAATGTACCGTACGTTTAACTGTGGCGTAGGTATGGTTATTGCTGTTGATGCAAATGATGCTGAAAAAGCAATTGAAGTGCTTAATGCTCAAGGCGAAAAAGCTTGGAAAATTGGACAAATCCAAGAAAATGCCGAGTCAGTGGAAGGTGCAGACGAAAAAATCCGTGTGATCTTTGCATGATAAAAATTGCTGTTCTAGTCTCTGGGAACGGCAGTAATTTACAAGCCTTGATAGATGCAAATCTATCAGGGCAAATTGTAGGTGTACTGTCTAATAAAGCAGATGCTTATGCCTTAGAGCGTGCTGAAAAAGCTAATATTGCTACCGCTGTTATCTCCCATAAAGACTTTCCAACTCGTGAAGTGTTTGATGAAGCAATGCATCAGCAACTCTTAGCTTGGGAAGTAGATGTGGTTATTTTAGCTGGCTTCATGCGCATTTTAACTCCTACCTTTGTCAACAAATGGCAAGGGAAAATGCTAAACATACATCCCTCGCTTCTACCTGCTTACAAAGGTGTGAATACTCATCAACGTGTTTTAAACACAGGTGACCGTTTACATGGTTGTACCGTGCACTTTGTAACTGCTGAACTGGATTCTGGTCAATCTATTGCCCAGTCAGCTATTTCAGTTAAAGAACATGATACTGTCGACTCATTGGCAGATCGAGTGCACACACTTGAGCACTTTATCTACCCACAAGTTGCAGAGTGGCTGTGTAACGGTCAACTTACATGGAAAGATGGACAAGCCTACTTCCGTAATCAAGTTCTAAAAGACCCTATTCGTTTTGCAAGCTGGTAAAATATTTTACTAACAAACAAAAATAAAAAAGGACATGCTAGCATGTCCTTTTTTATTCACTTAAAAATCAATTTAGTTAATGGCTGATCAATTTCTTTATAGAATTTACTGTATCGATAGGATGTTCTAGAGGAAACATATGCCCCCCCTCAACCACAGTAAATGGAATTCCCATTTTTCGCTTTGCCATTTGAGGAAAGCCTCTTTTTAAGAAATCACTCTCTTTCCCTACAACTAAATGCACAGGCATCTTAGGTTTTGGCATAGGTAGCCACCACCAAGAAGGATTCTTACGGAAAATTGCAACTTCATCTTCACGAGAAATCGTTAAAGTTACTCCACCACGAACTGAATCTTCTTTCAAAGCATAATCAATATAAGCTTGGAAACAATCTTCATCAAAATTTTTATAGAATCCCTTAGGACGCAGTAATTCAGCCGCTTGCTCTCTCGATTCCCAATGTTCACGACGACGTGCAGATAAACCTGCTGGTGTCATCACATCAACCAATTTAGGGCGAAATAATTTTGCCATATGAAAAGCAAACGAATATCGCCCTAAAATCAGAGGCGGATCTAACATAATCACTTGAGAGAAAAGTTCAGGACGTCGAAAAGATGCCATCAATGTTAGAACGGAACCAAGAGAATGACCGAGCCCAATAACTTTACGTCCTTTCGCTTGACGCACAATACTATCAATAACCTGATCAACCAAAGCAGGCCAATGATTCGTCACAGGATAGCGCTTATCAGGACCAATCAAGGGAACATAAATGACGTCATATTCCCCTTTCAATTGGTCAAACAATTTTTGATACACTTTTGATGGTACGCCATTGGCATGAGCAAAGTGTATAACTGGTTTTGTTGACATACCGCTATCCTAAACAGATTTATTGTAATTTTGCGCTTTGACGAGTCTGCACTTCTTGAGCAATAGATTCACTTACCCCTTGCCCGATTTGTGCACCCATACGACCCAAAATAGATTCTAGTGGGTTACGCTCAATTGTGTAGTCAACTTTATTATCAAGATTTAGTTCTCGCATCAAGCTCGTAATATTACCTGAACGGTCAGCAACACCTAATTGAATTGCTTGATCGCCAGTCCAGAATAAACCAGAAAAAATAGCTGGATCATTCGATTTCAAGCGCTTGCCACGCCCTTCTTTAACTGCAGCGATAAAGTGAGTATGAACATTATCAAGAACAGATTGAATATGCTGCTTTTGAGCAGGATCAATCGGTTTTGTCATACTTAAAATGTCTTTATTCGTTCCTGCTGTTAAAGTGCGGTCTTCAATACCGAGCTTTTGAGCTAAACCAGTAATCCCATAGTTAGGCATGATGACACCAATTGAACCCACTAAACTTGATGGATTGACAATAATCTCATCCGCAGCAGAAGCAATATAGTACGCACCCGATGCACCCATATCACCAATAACGGCATAGACTTTCTTATCAGGATGTTGTTTTTTCAAATATCGAATTTCCTGCCAGATTTCATCAGACTGAACTGGAGAACCGCCAGGTGAGTTAATATTTAGTGCAACAGCTTTACTATTTGAGGCCTCAAAAGCGCGTTTGAGTGCTTTATTCGTATCTTCACTATTCACAGCTTGATTGCTTGAAGCATCAATCGTTCCAACAATATCCACCACTGCTAAATGGGCACTACTGCTACTTACTGCTGATCCATCTTTGCTGGTTGAACAGCCTTTGCCCATCAATACAATAATGAACAGTAAATAAATAAAAGTTAATGTTTTAAAGAAGATACCCCAACGGCGACTACGGCGTTGCTCTTCTACTGAAGCAAGTACAGCCTTCTCCAGAATTTGCCATTCTGGTCCATTTTGTTTAGGGATTATAGGTTCATTTTGTGGTTTTGGTGGCCAATCGGACATAAAATTCCAATCCAAATCAATCTAAAATGATGTCATTATATACGTTGATTTGATAAAAACTGTCTAAATAATATGATTTCATTTATAATATTTTTATCTTTTTTTACTTGTTGCCTCCTTTTTACCGCGATAGATGACCAAACTAGATGTAAAAAGCATGAACTATTATTTACTCAAAACTTTTAGCCGCCAACCAATTCAATTTGGACGTTTTATTGCCCGCATGTTGGCAGGATTAGTCAATACTTTAAAAATTACTAGAACCTCAAAGAGTATTGAACTTAACTTACAAATCGCACTTCCTCATTTAACGCCACAACAACGCATAGACATTACACAACAAGCTATTCGTAACGAGTTAACCTCATATTTTGAATTTTTAAGTATCTGGGGCTCATCAAATAGTAAGAATATTTCAAGAATTCATCATATTGAAGGTGAACATTACTTTCATGAAGCACTAGCGGCAAAAAAAGGTGTGGTTTTAATTGTTCCTCATTTTGGCACATGGGAAATCATGAATGCATGGTGTGCCCAGTTCACCTCAATGACAATTTTATATAAACCTGTAAAAAATGTAGATGCAGACCGTTTTGTTCGAGAAGCACGTAGTCGTGAACAAGCTAACTTGGTTCCTACTGATGAAACTGGTGTTCGACAAATTTTTAAAGCATTAAAACAAGGTGAAACCACTGTAATTTTACCTGACCATACACCAAATGTTGGTGGTGACATGATTAATTATTTTGGTGTTCCACTTGCCTCAAGTAATTTAAGTGCCAAGCTTATCCAGAAAACAAAAGCTAAAGCTTTATTCCTTTATGCAATTCGTAATGAAAATGATGGTTTTACGATGCATATCGAGCCTATGGATGAGAAGATTTATGAAGGTACAGCAGATGACGGAACGTATGTCATCCATCAAGCAATTGAACAACTAATTCATCAATATCCAGAGCACTACCACTGGAGCTATAAACGTTTTAAAGCAAATCCAGCTTTAGATAATATTTATAATATAGATCCGACTGAAGCACTTCAAATTGTAGATAAGCTTAAAGCAGAAGCGTCACAAATTCCTGTGAAGCCAAGTACGTTCGAAACGTCGAGTATATAAAACTATCTCATGATTGCGAGATACAAAGCTTAATGTTCCTTGTTCAACTGTACTTTTAAACGGAATATTAAGTGCTTGTACTCTCGCTAACACTTCTTTACTTGGATGACCGTATCGATTATTAAAGCCAGTAGAGGCAACAACAAGCTTTGGTTTTAGAGTCGCTAAAAAGTCATAAGCCGAACTATGTTTACTCCCATGATGACCTAATACCAGAACATCTACCTTTAAATCAGGATATTCTTTCATGAGTTGATATTCTGCTTCCCACCCTGCGTCGCCCATGATTAAATAATTTTGATAGCCATTTATCTGTTTTAAATGAATATAAACCACACAAGAATATTGATTTTGATTAGAAGGAACTAAGTTTAAATCATTTTCTTTAGGCCAAAGGATTTCAATATCTAACTGTGGATATTGCCATTTTTGCCCTTGATGGCAATAAGTAAATGGCTCTTTAATTTGCTCTGTCCATCGTTCATTTGATATGACTTGTTTAATAGGAAAAGCCTGAGCGATAGAAGGAAATGCTCCGCTATGATCTTGATCGAGATGAGACAGTACGACGTGATCCAGTTGTTTAATTCCCTTTTGACGTAAATATGGAATCACGACATTTTGACCAATACTAAAGGCTTTCTCATCATAAGACCCACCCGTATCGATGAGCCATGTCTGCTGCGGGTGTTGCAAGAAAATAGCTTGTCCCTGTCCCACATCTATAATATTTAATTGAATTTGCTGGGATGACTTATCTGGAATGATCAAGGGTAAACAACATATAAGACTCCAAGATTTCGGTAAAACACCACGCGGTAAAAATAAAATAATAATTGCACAGCTAAGACACAACAAAGCAAGTGGTGTCAGGCTAAAACCTTGCAACGGTAGAGATAACTTCTCTAAAAAACTAAAACATGTCAGCACTATACTGAGCAAAATATCGTTAATCTGAAAGAGTGCACTTCCAATTGAATTAAAAATAAGCCACACACAAGCAGCAAAAATATTCAAAGGAACAATAACTCCTCCTAGCAAAGGAACTGCAATAATATTTGTAAAAGGGGCAACCCATGAAATTTGTTGAAAGAAAATCAGCATTAAGGGACATAGGGCGATAAATATTTTGCCCTGAGATTCAATGAGGGTTTTGCTTAAAAGAATTATTCTAGATAGCAGACTCACTGAAGCAAGATCTGGAGTCTGTACTATGGTTTGATAAATGCGTAATAAAATAAAGCAAGAACCATAAGAGAGCCAAAAACCTGCCGATAAAACACTAAATGGATCGAAAAGCAAAAGTAGACTTGCACTGAAAACCAAGAGCGAAAATGGCTTAACAGGTAGTTTTACCAACAATAAAAAGGCAAATAAAAATACTGAAAGAAAAGTTCTTAAAGCTGGAATTTCAAAGCCTACAAAAGCTGTATAAATCAAAACACCGAAACATAATGGAAACATAGCCCAAATTTGTTTAGGTTGATACAAATAAAGCTGCGGATAATATCGTCGTACTAATTGATGTAATCCCCAAGCCAACATGATGGCAAAAATGAGTACATGAGGCCCTGAAATAGCCAACAAATGAGAGATTCCTAATTCCTTAAATTGATTTTTAATCTCATCATTTAAGAGACTTTCGTCCCCTGTTAATAAAGCTAATAACAGTCCTTTATTTTGCAAAGGAGATTGTTTTAACATTAATCTAAATGTTAGGCGCAACTTTTCTACATTTAACTTTTGTCTGTTAAAGAATTTTTGTTGTTCTTTTAAATGCTGTTGATAACCTAACTGATAAACTTCATTAGAGCTTAAAGGCTCAATATGCTGAACACTAAAACCAGACATTATATTTCGTTGAATGAACCATTGTTCTTGGTCGAAAACACCGGCCACTGCGTAACTATGAGCAGGTTTGGTTTTGCCATAAATTCGATAATAATGGCCTAATTGTAATTTTGATTCATCTAACGCTGAGTTTACTTTTCGATTTTTTAAATATAAAAGCCAATTGACGGGATGTAAGGACTGCCTTAGTACCTGAACGGGTTGCTGCGTCTTATCTTCTTTTTCTTCACTTATACGGTCGACATATACAACAATATCTAAAGATTTAGGCTGCATTTGTCGCAGTTGTAATCTTTCATTTAAGGTATGCTGAGCATATTGATGTCCTATAGTAAAAAAACTAATAGCACAGACTAGACAGTAAATGGCTTTTAATATGGGGCGATTTAAGAAAATATTTCTCTTAAAAATATAAAAAATAAAGCCCATAACAAGCAAGACTTTACCTACCCACCCATATTGCATTATTAAAGGGATATCTCTCCCCATAAATGCAATACCCCCAATCCACCCCATTAAAATAAGTTTTAACATTTAAAGTCATATCATTATCTTTTTAGGGGCAAAATTAAAGCCCAACTCAGTGGGCTTTAACAATGTGATTTAATGACAATTTTTTAAGAACTACTCACCCAGAGTCCATCTTGCATGTGCAAAATAGAATCAGCAGCCTGAGCTAAATGCTCATCATGGGTCACAATTAACATTGCCATGTTAAGTTCTTTCTTAAGATCGGTCAGTAATTCAAAAATACCTAGAGCTGTTTTACGGTCTAAATTACCTGTAGGTTCATCAGCCAGAACAACCGCAGGTTTAGTGACTAAAGCACGCGCTAACGCCACACGTTGGCGCTCACCACCTGAAAGCTCACCTGGCTTATGATCCATACGATGAGATAACCCAACTCGATCAAGTAAATATTCAGCTTGCGCTTTTACCGATTTAAATTGGCTATCTGCACGAAGCATTAAAGGCATCGCGACATTTTCAAGAGCAGAAAACTCAGGTAATAAATGGTGAAATTGATAAACAAAACCGAGGTATTGGTTACGCTGAAAACCACGTTCAGCTTCGCCTAAATTATCAAAACGCTGACCATTTAAAAATACTTGCCCTTGAGTTGGCTGCTCTAAACCACCTAGCACATGAAGCAAAGTACTTTTACCTGAACCACTCGCACCGACAATAGAAACAAACTGCCCTGCTTCAACTTGTAAAGAAAGACCTTTAATGACTTCAACTTTAGATTTACCGTCATCAAAATGTTTATAGATATCTTTCGCTTCTAGAACAATTTTACTCATAGCGCAGTGCCTCAGCAGGTTGAACTTTGGCAGCACGAAGTGCCGGATAAATAGTCGCCAAGAAGCTTAAAAGTAAAGAAACAATCACGATAATCGTCACATCTTGCCATCTTAAATAAGAAGGAAGGTAATGTACAAAGTAAGCATCAAATAGATTTAAGCCCAACACATTGTTAAACCATGAAATGATATCACTAATGGTTAAAGCTAAAATTACACCTAAAACCGTACCTGCAACTGTACCAATCACACCAATCACGGTGCCTTGCACCATAAAGATTTTAGTAATCATGGATGGCGAAGCGCCTAATGTACGCAAAATTGCGATATCAGATTTTTTATCAGTCACCACCATGACCAGTGATGAAACAATATTAAATGCTGCAACCACAATAATAAGGACAAGCAATAAACCGACTAGAGTTTTTTCCATTTGGATGGCATTAAATAAATTACCATGCGTATAGGTCCAGTTCGTCGCGTAGAAATTGCTTGGTAAACTTTTGACTAAGTCGTCAGCAACTTGTGGCGCTGCAAAAATATCATCTAGTTTTAAACGGACACCTTGGGCACCATCTGGTAAGCGTAATAAGGTTGAAGCATCGTATAGGGCGATATAACCCACCATAGAGTCGACTTCAGCGCCTACACTAAAAATACCAACCACTTTAAAACGCTTGAAACGAGGTACAACACCTGCTGGAGACGGTGTTGCTTCTGGTAAAACCAATGTCACACTATCATTTAGACGTAAGCCCAATGAATCAGCCATATCTTTACCAAGAACAATACCAAATTCACCTTTTTTAAGTGAATCTAAACTCCCGGCAACAATATGATTTTGAATAATAGAGACATTCTTTTCATATTTTGGGTCAATACCCGTCACCATAATACCGGCGACTTGCCCTTGCGCAGTTAACATACCTTGCAATTGTGTAAAAGGTGCAACCCCTGTTACATGTGGATGATGTTCAACTCGCTTCACGAGTTCAGGCCAATCCGTGAGGATTTGTGTAGATGAAACTGTTGCTTGCGGCACCATTCCTAACACACGGTTTTTCAATTCGCGGTCGAAACCATTCATGACAGAAAGTACTGTAATCAGCACAGCGACACCTAGTGTCAAACCGACCATCGAAACCAATGCAATAAAAGAAATAAAATGATTACTGCGTCTTGCGCGAGTATATCTCAACCCTATATACAGTGAGATTGGTTTAAACATACCTTCTAAATCCAAGGTCATTGATGGAAAATATAAGATGTTAATGGCAACTTGCACCCACATCTACTATTTGGCCATACCGTTAGATGCTGTATTAAGGTTTAAAAATCAGTAAGTTCTGATCTTCCCTTAACAATCCTAATATTATATTGCTGCGCTATTTTCTACTAGTTAAGTTAGGAGATCAATTTGATCATGCATTTCGCTACGAATTAGAACAATTTAATGAATAAGCTCAACAAATTACCCAAATCTTCTCCTATTTAGACTTCATATGTTGAGCAAAGTTCCGATTTGCCTGAATGTCTTTATAGAAATATAAAAAGAGTCCAGACAAGATAATGAAAGCACCTACAAAAACCATAATTGAAAGTTGTTCATGGTTTAAAGCAGCTCCAATGATCATCGCTAACATAGGGGTAATAACTGTCGTTAAAGATAAAGTCGTTGCCTGAATATTTTGTATAAGTTTGAAGTAGCAGAACATGGCAACGAGTGATGCCATAAGTACCGTATAAATTAAGGCAAATAAAGATTTGGCTTCTGGTAAATGTGTCGGTGCATATTGCCAAATAAATGGAATAAAACAACTAGCAAAAATAGAAGACACTAAAATAGAACCAGTTGCCTGAGCCATCGGCTGGATCTGAGCATTAACTTTCTTAACCCAGAAAATTGAAAAAGAATAAACAAACACACTGATTAGCATCAGGACAATACCAAACGGATGCACATGCTGATTCGCACCGCTCAGACAAATAATAGCTAACCCACAGACCGCAATTGCCATACCCAACCATTGCAGCTTATAAAGTTGTTGGCCAAATGCAAATCGACCAATAAGTCCTGCCATTATCGGCGCCAAACCAAACATAAGTGCAATCATGCCTGAACTTAAATATTGGGTCGCGGCATAGGTGAAAATTTGAGAACCAATTAAGCTAAAAGATCCGGCAATGTAGCTATGAACTGCTTGTCGATGCGTCGGAAAAGGTGTTCTTAAAATTAGCAATATGATGACAGCCAAAGGCAATGCAATAAAAAAGCGTAATAACAATGCCCACATCAGATGTAGATCAGACACACTCCAGACAATTGCCAAAGGAGTGGTTGCCCAGATAAACACTAACAAGGCATAGGTTAGAGCCAAATTGGTTTGCGATGGCATGCGATGCTCACTTAGCTGTTTTACGTTTTTGCTTTAAAATCGTTTGATCTAATGAACTTGAAAATTCACGTTTATCTCGCTCGGAAATAGGAGGCGGTCCACCAGTTTGCACACCTGCACCACGGAGCGTATCCATGAAATCACGTAGATGTAAACGCGCTTTAACATTCGCAGTTGTATAAACTTCACCACGGGGATGAATAGCAACTCCACCTTTCTCGATCACCTGAGCTGCCAGAGGAATATCCTGCGTAATGACAATGTCATTCTCGATCATACGATCAACTATTTCTTTATCTGCCTGATCGGCACCACTTAAAACCTGTATTGATTTAATTCGTACTGAAGGGGTGATACCAACATTCTGATTAGCAACAAAAATGACTTCTAATTGATAACGGTCTGATGCACGTAAAATCACTTCACGTAAAATTTTCGGTAAGGCGTCTGCGTCTACCCATAGCTTAAATGGCAGCACGTTATTCTCTATTTCCACTAAAAATATTAGTCTAACAGATGCTCTTCTAAGGTGAGTAAAAATAACGATTAAACTGATTTTTAATTTCAACATTTAAAGTTTTTATAAGTTAAGAGTACTTTTATCTTATAAATAAAAACGGCGCTTCTTTTTAAATGACTAAATACGCGCTTTTACAAGAGAATTTACATATGGTGACTTGAAAAATAGTAAACACCCTCGATTTAATATAACAAGTAATGTGAACCCAACAGCATCGTGCTTATGAAAAATCAAAACAGTCCAGAAGTTATTAAAGTAAATGACCAAAATTTTGGTAGTCATGGAGAACATTGGAATCTATTGACGTCCCATCCCGAAACAGATGTACCAAAATGGTTAGGACTGGCACTTGATGCACCTGTAATGCCAATGGGTTTGTGTGAACATGAAGAAGACATGGACCAATCTTTTTGGCTCATTCAAGGTCCACAAGACCAAAAAGTTACCATCAATCAAATTATTGCTGTTGAAAACCAAAAACCTCGTGCGCTTAAAACAGCCTTCCCAAGTTTTGAAAGTCCGTATCAATATAATGCAAAAATTGAACGCATCATTACTTGTGACTCTGCTACACAAGCCGTGTTAAGTTTAAGACTAAATAAAAATACAACTGTTTATGCATTTGATAATTTATTTAGTGTTAACTACTGTCAATATGACAAAAATCAAAACTATCAAGTCCAATTTAATGCATGGGCTTATGAATTAGAACCTGTTCCAGCAGGTGAAAAAATCATTGTTGATGACCCAGCTTCGATTAAACATCACCGTGCATTAAATGCAATTTTAACTGAACATAATGGTGTTGCTCCTGAAAACTTACAGGAACTCATTAATGAATGGCAGCCAAAAAGTCCAGAAGATCAAGAACCTGTAACCGTTGATTTTTCTAAAATGGTTGCGTATTTATATGGCGAAAATCTTGGTCAAGAAGATGAAGCCTGGTTCCAAGGTAATATTGTTGGTAAAACCTCTATGACATTTATGGGGGCAGAATATACCCTTTATGATGTTACTTTGGTTTTAGAAGATGATCTTCCTGCCATATTAGTGCGCATTGCGACCAAAAACGATTTGTATAAAAACTTTAATATTGGCGAATATATTCGCGGTAATATCTGGATTCAGGCGACTATTTGTGCTAAAAAGGGTGAAACTAATTGAATTTCACTAATATTTTAATAATTAGGTTATTGAATGAAGATTATACCCGAACAAACTACCAGCCTCATTCAATCCAGTAGCCTGCGCGTAAAGGTCGATACTGGTGCGTTTTGCTTTTTTGTCTTGGGTATGTTCTTAGCTGCCATATTCATGCACCAGTTTGGTTTAGTGCCTTTTTAATTTATAACTTATTCAATAAATAAAGCCCTCAAATGAGGGCTTTATTTATTTGATTTGCTTAACCATTACGCTTTGCAAAATCATCCATAAAGTTGATTAAAGCCTGTACGCCTTCTAATGGTACGGCATTATAAATACTTGCACGCATACCACCTACAGAACGATGTCCAGCTAAATTCAACAAGTGATTAGCTTCCGCTTCTTTTAAGAATTGCTTTTCTAAAGCTTCATCTGCCAAGGTAAACGGTACATTCATAATTGAACGGTTTGGAATTGCAATCGGGTTATTGTAGAAATCGCTTGAGTCGATATAACCATATAACAACTGAGCTTTTTCAAGGTTCACTTTATGGATCGCCTCTACCCCACCCTGCTCTAGCAACCACTCAAATACCAAACCAGACAAGTACCAAGCGTAAGTCGATGGCGTATTTACCATAGAACCATTTTTGGCTTGGTCACCATATTTTAAAATACTTGGAATTTCTGGTTTAGCTTGATCAAGTAAGTCATCACGAATAATGACAATTGTTAAACCAGCAGGACCAATATTTTTTTGTGCGCCAGCATAGATTAAACCAAACTTGGTCACATCTAATGGAGCAGATAAAATACTTGATGAATAATCACAAACAAGTGGAGCTTTTACATCAGGAATTCCTGCGAACTGTAAGCCACCAATCGTTTCATTATCTGCATAATGTACATATGCTGCATCGTCAGATAAATTCCATTCGCTTTGTTCAGAAATTGCGAACTTGCCATCTACTTTAATGCCAGCTTCTACAACATTAATATCGCCATAACGTTTTGCTTCTTTTAAAGCTTTTTCAGACCAGATGCCGGTGTGAATATAATCGGCTTTACTGTTCTCACCTAGAAGGTTTAAAGGAATCGCAGAAAATTGTAATGACGCACCACCTTGTAAAAACAGTACTTTATAGTTTTCTGGAATGTTCATTAACTTGCGTAAATCTGCTTCAGCTTTTTCAGCCACAGCAACATAGTCAGCACTACGGTGACTCATTTCCATGATGGATAGACCTTTACCTTGCCAATCCAACAATTCTTGTTGAGCTTTTTCTAAAACGGCAGTAGGTAATGCAGCAGGACCAGCACAGAAATTGTACGCGCGCATGATTTTTCCCTTGTATAAAGTCAAACACAATAAAAATGGCATTTAACCACAGATTGCTTAAGCTTGCAGCAGCTTCTCAAGTAAATATTTCAATGCTGGACTGTATTTAGCTTTATTTTTTCAATTATTGGTGTCGTTATTTACTTAGTTTTAATGACCAGCTTCCTCATTTAAAAAAATTTTTAAGCAAAAAGATCAACTTGACTTGTGATTATCATTTCACATACCTTGATAGCTATTACAAAAATATTGGCTTAGTAAATTCAATAATTAAAGGAGCTAAAAACCACCATGTTTTTATACAAATGTATAATAAACAAGATGATAATTGAATTTAATAACAAGAAATTTAAACTATAAGGGATGCCAAAAATTGTTATTTAAAATGCCAACACATCGATATAGACAGTCTATTTTTCCCTTTTCATTTAAACCCAAACATCTTGCTTTGGCTTTAGGCTTTTTTTTCACTAATCACTTATACGCCGGAAGCTTAAGTTATGCTGAAGCAGAACAACAAGCTTTAAAAAGTTCATACAGTACTCAAGCCAACCAAGCATTACAGCAAGCATCTCAATTAGAAGCTGAAGCAGTAAAGGGCCTCGGATTACCTAGAGTTGATTTAAATGTCAGAGCCTACGCTTTTCATAGTGAAACAGATGTACCTCTTGGCTCTTTTAAACAAAAACTTGAGAATGATCTAAGCCAAGGGCTAAATGATAAACTTTCACAGTGGAACAATGTCATTCCATCAGATGTGCTGGGACAAGTTCAAGAAGGCGCAAACCAAACCATACATGATGGTATAAATCGCTTTCCTGATTACGCAAACCTGACTATCGAAGATCAGGTGGTACGCCCTTCTATTTCAGTCGTAATGCCACTCTATACAGGTGGCTTAACCAGCAGTGCTAAAAAAATAGCAAATATACAAGCACAGCGCTCTGAACTTTCAAGCCAACAACAACAAGATATACAGCGATTTGAAGTAGTACAAAGTTACTTTAATGTGCAATTACAGCAGCAGCTGGTCGCAAGTAGCTTATTTAACTTTAATGCGATGCAAAAACATTACAGCAATGCCCTAAAGCTGGAACAACAAGGATTTATTAGTAAAGGGCAACGCATGCAGTTTGAAGTCGCTCGTAATAATGCAGAACGTACTTTACAAAATGCTCAAGCTAACTTAAACGCCAGCCGCTTTAGCCTTAATAATCTTTTACATCAACAAAATAATGTCGATTTAAGTACACCATTATTTGTAAACAACACTCCCAGCCAGTCTCTAGAATCACTTTTAACCAGTTATTCACAAAAGTCTAGCCTTGTACAAAAAATGCAGATGGATACTCAACTGGCTAACGTAAATATTCAAGCTCAACAAGCCGCAAAAAAACCAAGTCTATTTGCATTTGGTGAATATGCGCTTGATGAAAATGAAAACTGGATTGTCGGTGTAATGGCAAAATACAACCTATTTTCTGGGGTAGATAAAAATAAGAATATTCATGCCGCTGAATTAAAGCGCTACGCTTCTGAACTCATGACTGAACGAACTAAACAAGAGATTGAAGCTCTTTTGAATAAATCATATAACGAGCTCAACTCTGCTCAGCAAAGTCATCAGCTTTTACAAAGAAACGTAAATGCTGCTCAAGAAAACCTACGTATCCAAGAACTTTCTTTTCGTGAAGGAATGGGTACAGCAACCCAAGTGATTGATGCGCAAAATGCATTAAGTGCGTTAAAAACTGAAATGGCTTTAAATGCTTATAAATATGTCATGTCACTCGCAACGCTATTACAAAGCCATGGTTCTATGGACCAGTTTAAAGCCTATGTCAATCAACCACATACCGACTATATTCGTTAATGGGAGTATAAAATGAATCAAGACTCAGCTCATTCAGAACAAGATTCTCCTGTTGCGGATACGGCAGAAACCAACCAAGTTCAAAAAGATGATCAAGTTAGTGACCATCAAGAATCAAACACAAATAAAGATGATTCAAAACCACCTAAAAACTCTAAAATTAAACTGATTATTGGTGTAATTATTATTGCCCTATTAGGTTTAATTATTTTTGGTTTGTGGAAAAGCTATCAGCCGAAACCTATTGAACTTCAAGGCCGAGTTGAAGCTGAAACTATTCACGTAAGTACGAAAGTTCCAAGTCGTATTGAAGAAATTTATGTACAAGAAGGCCAGAAAATTTCCAAAGGCCAGCCCCTTGTTCGTTTGGTTAGCCCTGAAATAGAAGCTAAAAAGCAACAAGCCTTGGCTACCTTACAATCGGCTTTAGCATTTCAATCTACGATAGATCGAGGTTCTCAACAAGAAAATATCGATACTCTTTATGCCAACTGGCAAAGTACGAAAGCACAAGCAAACCTTGCCAAAACTACTTACCAACGTGGTGAGAATTTATATAGACAAGGCGTCATTTCACGTCAAAGAAGAGATGAAATGCTTGCTGCACAAACTTCTGCTCAAGAATTAAGTGAAGCCTCTTATCAGCAATATGCCCGTGCAAAACGTGGCAGTACCAGCCAACAAAAATCTACAGCAGATGCACAGGTTGAAATTGCAAAAGCTGCAGTAGCTGAAGCAAAAGCTTTAGAGGAAGAGACACGTTTACTCTCACCTATTTCAGGCACAGTTTCAAAAACTTATGGTAAACCTTCTGAATTAGTCGCTATGGGCGTGCCTGTTGTCAGCATTTTAGAAGATGATGATTTATGGGTGAGTTTAAACGTGGGTGAAAATCAATATGCCTCTGTTTATAAAAATAAAACCCTTGAAGGATTCATACCTGCTCTTAATCAGAATGTGAATTTTAAAATCAAGAATATTGATGCTGAAGGTGAATTTGCTACCATTAAAACGACTCGCCAAACTGGAGGTTATGATATTCGTAGCTTTAAATTACATCTGGTACCTGAAAATCCTGTCAAAGACTTAAAGGTTGGTATGAGTGTTCTATTTAAAATTAAAGAAGAAAAATAAAGCATGTTTGCCAGTATATTACGGGAACTAAACTATCTAAAAAGCAATAAATGGGATTTGTGTATGGTGACACTTATCCCTGCTTTTATCATTTTCATGTTTAGCAGCATGTTTTACGCAGGTAAAGCTGAACACTTACCAATTGCAATTATTGATCAGGACCAAAGTGAACTCAGCCGTAATATTGAAAAGTATCTTTCGTTGAATCATACAGTAGACATTAAAACAATTACGGCAAGTTCTGCTGAGGCTGAACAACTACTCAATGAAACCAAAATATGGGGATATGTTTTTATTCCAGATGGTGCTGAAAAGCGCTTCGTTAAAGCACAAGATGCTCAAATCAGCATTGCATTTAATCAGTCTTTTTTTAGTGTCGGAAACACCATTTCTTCAGCAATGCTGGTCAGTACCCTCAATGCTTTAGCAGACTATGCTGGTCAAAGTTATCTTGTAAATAGTATTCCCTATTTAGATGTTCCTACAGCTCATGTAAAAATCTCAACGCTTTATAATCCAAGTATGAGCTATGAGTTTTATTTAGAACCTTTCATGGTTCCTGCTGTATTGCACTTATTGTTATGTTGCTGTGTTGCCTTTGCTATTGGACAAGAGCTTAAACGTGGCACATTAACAGCATGGGTAAACCGAGAAAGTTTTATTCAAGGCTTATTGGCCAAAAATCTGCTTTATAGCCTTATATTTTGTGCATGGACATGGGTATGGATGTTTTGGCTAGTCGAAATCCGTGGCTGGTTCGTAGCAGGTTCTCTTAGTTTATTGTTATGCGCACAGTTTTTACTTTATTTTGCCTACGCTTTGATTAGTAGCACCGTCATTCTTGCAACCAAAAATTTAAGTAAAACTTTTGGTTTTATCGCGGTATATGGCGGCTCTTCTTTAAGTTTCGCAGGCGTTACGCTACCTTTAAATAATGCCCCTATTTTCACCAAGTTTTGGTCACTGATTATTCCTTATACCCCTTATGCCAAGCTTCAAACCGAACAATGGGTGATCGGCAGTCCAATTTTCATTTCAATGATTCCTTTTTTAATACTCATTGGTTATTGCCTGATTTACTTCTTTTTAAGTTGTCTATTGCTTAAAAAATTAGTTCGAGGGGCAACGCAATGAAAGAATTTTTTAAGGCTTATGGGCAAACATTTAAAGACATTGTAAGTAATAGCTCAGTTTTCACAACGCTAATTTTATCGGTCATTCTTTATAGCTTTTTTTATCCTACCGCCTATAAAGCTGAGCGTGCAGAATCTATTCCAATCGTGATTGTCGATGAAGAGCAAAGCCTCTTAACTTCTCAATTGATTGGCCAAAGTGCAAATAGCCCCCATGTTCATATCGTTACCGTTACCAGCAATTTTTTACAAGCTGAACAAATGGTACGTGAGCAAAAAGCTGATGGTATTTTACTTTTACCAAATAACTTAACCCAAAGCCTACGCCGCGGAGAAACGGGTGGAATCGGCTTATACTTAAGCACAACCAACTTTTTAAAAACTAAAGAAATTGGTTTAGGTCTGGCAACCTCGATAGAAGCTACATTAAAAGAATATATTGAAAAATTTGGACAACGCACACATTTCCAGCCAGCGCTTTCTATTCATCAAGTGCCGTTATTTAATCCCCTTTCAGGATATGGAAGTTATATTTTTCCAGCTGTTGCATCTTTGATTATTCATCAAACGATTGTGCTAGGTTTGGCAATGTTAATAGCTAGCTATCGGGAGCAAAATGAAAAAATTACAGCTGTTCGTTTTGCTGGAATCTTCGCAAGTATATTTACTATTGGTTGTTTGGGCTGTTTTTATCTTTTTGGTTTTACCTTGTGGTTCAATGACTATCCACACGGTGGAAATTTTATAGGTCTACTCATTGCTGTTCCAATTTTTATTAGTTGTGTGATTGGACTAGGCATGTTGATCGGTTCACTTTTAGATATGCCTGAACGTGCCGGACATATTATTGTGTTTAGTTCTGTACCTTTATTCTTACTAACTGGAGCTGCTTGGCCTCATCAAGCAATGCCTGAGTGGCTACAATGGTTTGCGTGGTGTTTACCCTCAACACATGCGGTACAAATGTTTGTGCAACTTAACCAGATGGGTGTTCCATTAGCCACGGTTGTACCAAAACTGATTTTTCTTGGGACCCTTGGATTAATATTGGTGGGTTTATCTTATTATCGGCTTGTTAAAAAATCTTCTTCATAAAATAAAAAAGGAAGCTTATGCTTCCTTTTTTATTAAAGTTTTACTTAGTCTTCAGAAGCATCTTCATTATTTGATACAGCTTCTTCGCTATCAGTCTCGGTAGTATCTACTTCACCTTCGAGAAACTCTTCTTCATCTTCGACAGCTTCAATAGACACAACGCCCACTAGAGTTTCTTCTTCGCTTAAGCGAATTAGACGTACACCTTGTGCATTACGACCAGTCATTGCAACTTCTGCTGCACGGGTACGAACTAATGTACCGCCATCAGAAATAAGTAACAATTCTTTGGTTTCGTCAATAGACACTGCACCAACAAGCTCACCGTTACGTTCGCTTGTCTTAATCGCAATGACACCCTTACCACCACGTTTCTTGGTCGGGAAGTCATTTACTGGAGTACGCTTACCGTAACCATTGGCACTTGCACACAGTACTTCACCTGTTTCAGGTACAACTACAAGCGATACGATACGGCTTACTAAATTTGAATCTGCTGAATCGTCATTGTCATCTGATTCATCATTTTCAACATCTGCATCTTCTTCACTTAAAGTACTGCTTGCAAAGCTCACGCGCATACCACGAACACCTTTCGCAGTACGCCCCATTGCACGTACGTCAGTCTCAGCAAAACGGATTGCCTTACCTTCGTTCGAGAACAACATGATTTGCTGATTACCATCAGTAATCGCAACACCGATTAAGGTATCTTCTTCATTGAGTTCAATTGCGCGTAAACCATTTGAACGGATATTAGCGAATTGCTCTAAATCAACACGTTTAACCGTACCTGATGCTGTCGCCATAAATACGTAATGGTTTTCTGGGAACTCAGTTAACGGCAAGATAGCTGTTACTGTTTCATTCGCATCTAAAGGTAACAAGTTCACAATCGGACGGCCTTTGGCACCACGTGATGCTTGAGGCACTTCAAACACACGAAGACGATATACTTTACCTACGTTGGTAAAGCACAGCACAGTCGCATGGTTTGAAGCTACAATGAGATGTTGAATAAAATCATCATCTTTCATTGAAGTTGCCGACTTACCACGACCACCACGGCGCTGAGCCTGATAGTCTGAAAGTGGTTGAGTTTTTGCATAACCTGTTTGTGAAACCGTTAATACAACTTGCTCTTCAGGAATTAAATCTTCACGGCTAAAATCAATACGTGATTCAATAATTTCAGTGCGACGTCCATCACCATACTGTTGTAGTACCAGTGCCAACTCTTCGCGAATTACAGCCATCAATAAATTGAAATCATTCAAAATCGCAGTAAGTTCAGCGATTTGACCTAAGATCTCAGTATATTCTGCATGTAATTTGTCTTGTTCAAGACCAGTTAAACGATGTAAGCGTAATTCTAAAATTGCGCCTACTTGTGTTGGTGATAAACGATAAATCGATTCAGTTAAACCAAATGGACGATTTGGATCTTCACCTTCGATTTCATCTGGACGAACAGAAATTGCGCCAGCTTTTTCAAGCAATGAAACGACACCACCACCTGCCCATTCACCTGCAAGTAAACGTTCACGCGCTTCAGCAGGGTTAGCAGAAGTTTTAATAGTCTCGATAATTTCATCGATATTGGCTAAAGCAACGGTTAAGCCTTCTAAGATATGACCACGTTCACGTGCTTTACGCAGTTCAAACATAGTACGGCGTGTCACAACTTCTTGGCGGTGACGGATAAATGCCGCAATAATATCTTTCAGATTCATCAATTTTGGTTGTCCGTTATCAAGACAAACCATGTTGATGCTGAATGAGTTCTCAAGTTGAGTATTTAAGAATAAGTTATTTACAACGACTTCAGCGTTTTCACCACGCTTTAAGTCAATTGCAATACGCATACCTTCTTTGTCAGACTCATCACGAAGTTCTGAAATACCTTCAAGTTTTTTCTCTTTCACTAACTCGGCAATACGTTCAATAACTCTTGCTTTGTTTACTTGATATGGAATTTCAGTAAAGACAATCGTTGTACGGCCTGTCTTTTCATCTTCTTCGAAATGGTACTTACCACGAATATGTAAGCGGCCCTTACCTGTACGGTAAGCATCAACAATACCAGATTTACCGTAAATAATACCGCCTGTAGGGAAGTCAGGACCAGTAATATATTCCATCAATCCTTCAATCGAGATATTCGGATTGTCAGCATAGGCTAAGCACGCATTCACAACTTCTGTCATGTTATGCGGTGCCATGTTGGTTGCCATACCTACGGCAATACCAGCAGCACCATTAATTAACAAGTTAGGAACACGTGTCGGAAGTACTTCAGGAATACGCTCAGATCCGTCGTAGTTATCTTCCCAGTCAACCGTGTCTTTTTCTAGATCTGCAAGAAGCTCATGTGCAAGCTTGGTCATACGGACTTCGGTATAACGCATTGCAGCTGCGCTATCACCATCAATCGAACCGAAGTTACCCTGACCATCTACCAATAAATAACGTAAGCTAAAGTCCTGAGCCATACGTACAATGGTTTCATAAACAGCTGAGTCACCATGAGGGTGATATTTACCGATTACGTCCCCAACAACACGAGCAGATTTCTTGTAGGCTTTGTTATAGTCATTGCCCAATTCGTGCATGGCATAAAGCACACGACGGTGAACAGGTTTAAGACCGTCTCTCACATCCGGCAATGCACGAGATACGATTACACTCATCGCGTAATCTAAATATGAATGCTTGAGTTCGTCCTCAATGGCAATCGGTCGGATTTCCGATACGCTCATGCATACTCCTTCTTACAGATAGAAATTTCCATCTGCTTATATGTCTTGATCTTGCAAAAAATTTAGTTCCGGAAACTGAACTAAAATCGAAAAAAATATAGCTGTATACTATAGCATAAAAGCACTGTGTAATGTGCGGAATCTACACCGCTAATCTGGTGATATTTGTATAATTTAATTGCATATTATTCTTATCATATCGCTATAACGAGCACGTTCTATTCTTACTAAAACTATGTGATTTTTATTCTATAAAAATCAAACCTCAAATGAAATAAAAGTCTCAGTTATACATTTCAGGACACTATTCATAATAAAAAAACCCCTAGTAAAAACTAAGGGTTTTTTAGCTTTAATCAGTAAAGATTAAAGTTTAGATACCAATTCAGGTACTACAGTGTTCAAATCACCAACTAACCAGTAGTCAGCAACACTGTTGATTGGCGCTTCTTCGTCTTTGTTGATCGCAACAATAACTTTAGAATCTTTCATACCAGCTAAATGCTGGATCGCACCAGAAATACCTACAGCAACATAAAGCTCAGGCGCAACGATTTTACCAGTTTGACCAACTTGGAAATCGTTAGGTACAAAGCCCGCATCAACTGCTGCACGTGAAGCACCTTGTGCTGCACCAAGCTTGTCAGCTAATGGATCAAGTACTTTATGGTAGTTCTCACCAGAACCTACACCACGACCACCAGAAACTACGATGCGAGCCGCAGTTAATTCTGGACGATCAAGCTTAACGATTTCTTCAGATACGAAGTGAGAAATACCCGCATCTTTTACTTCGCCAACTGTTTCAACAGCAGCTGAACCGCCTTCCGCAGCAACTGGATCAAATGCTGTACCACGAACAGTACCAACAATGATTGCTTCGTCAGATTGAACAGTTGCAATCGCGTTACCAGCGTAGATAGGACGCTTGAATGTGTTCGCAGATTCAACAGAAATGATATCTGTGATCATGCTTACATCAAGAAGAGCAGCAACACGTGGAAGAATGTTCTTACCAGTCGTTGTAGAAGCAGCTAAAACGTATTTGTAACCTTTAGCCAAGTCAGCAACTAAGCCAGCTACGTTTTCAGCTAATTGGTTTGCATAAGCAGCGTTGTCAGCAAGTAAAACTTTGCTTACACCAGCAACTTTAGCAGCAGCATCAGCAACTGCTTGAGCACCAGAACCAGCAACTAATACAGTAATATCACCACCGATTTTTTGTGCTGCAGCAACAACGTTTAAAGTAGCACCGTTAAGTACTTGGTTGTTGTGGTCAGCGATAACTAAAATACTCATGATTTTATCCTTCCGTATTAGATCACTTTCGCTTCATTTTTCAATTTTTCAACAAGCTCATCTACAGATTTCACTTGTACGCCAGCTTTACGTTCTGCTGGAGCTTCAACTTTAACAGTTTTAAGCTTAGTACCAGCTGTAACGCCATAATCAGCAGGAGATTTAGTATCAAGTGGCTTCTTACGAGCTTTCATGATGTTAGGCAATGCTGCATAACGTGGCTCGTTCAGACGCAAGTCAGTCGTGATGATTGCAGGAAGTGTAAGCTCAACAGTTTGTAAACCACCGTCAACTTCACGAGTCACTTGTACTTTACCGCCATCAACTTTCACTTCAGAAGCGAATGTACCTTGACCAGCACCTAATAATGCGCCAAGCATTTGGCCTACTTGGTTAGAGTCATCATCAATTGCTTGTTTACCAAGAAGGATAAGTTCTGGTTTTTCAGCTTCAACAACACCTTTTAAAATTTTAGCAACTTCTAAAGCGCCAATTTCATCAGTAGTTTCAACCAAAATACCACGGTCTGCGCCTAGAGCCATTGCAGAACGGATTTGTTCTTGAGCTTCTTTAGGACCTACAGAAACAACAACGATTTCTGATACTGTTCCTTTTTCTTTTAAGCGAACCGCTTCTTCCACTGCGATTTCACAAAATGGGTTAATTGACATTTTTACGTTGGTAAGGTCAACCCCACTATTGTCCGGCTTAACACGAACTTTAACGTTGGCATCAACCACGCGTTTTACAGCAACAAGAGCCTTCATGTAATCCTCGGCTGTTCTAGCAAAAGTAAATGTTGAGAAAAGTATATTAACTCTTCAATTAAAATTTTTTAGGTACCCTATCTTGCAATGTGTTTGGCATTTCGGTCAAGTCACAATTTCCGCTACTGCTATAAAAAAGATGAAATGCTCAGTTCATAAAAAATTTTTAAACTGCTATGAGGATCTATTTTATTCTTTTTACACTCTATTTTATATATTGATTTTTATTATCTTTTTATCTTATT
Organism: Acinetobacter sp. 12966; assembly: GCF_031196995.1. Classification (NCBI taxonomy): domain Bacteria; kingdom Pseudomonadati; phylum Pseudomonadota; class Gammaproteobacteria; order Moraxellales; family Moraxellaceae; genus Acinetobacter; species Acinetobacter sp. 12966. Next base: position 85,918 of record NZ_JAVIMC010000089.1, on the reverse strand, counting down.
TAGCATATTAGCTAGAAACATAAGATTACTTTTTAAAGCCTTCAATTCAAGGTTTTTTAGACCCAGTCGTCCACAAAATACTCAAAGATCAAAATTGTCAATTGGGTAGTTTCCGTTATTTCTCTTAAACAAATTTGTAAAAAAATACAAATGATCTCTACATTCACCTAAAACATCTCAATTTAATTATCTTTGATTGAGTCTATTTTTTAACTTTTAGCTTTTATGTGCCCTTGGATGGGCTTGATCATACACTTGAGCCAAATGATCGAAATCAATATGGGTATAAATTTGTGTTGTAGATAAATTACTATGGCCTAGCATTTCTTGTACTGAACGCAAGTCACCGCTACTCGATAGCATATGGCTAGCAAAACAATGTCGAAGTAAATGTGGGTGTAAATCGACATTTACACCCGCTCTTTGTGCCTGAAGTTTTACACGCTTTTCAATTTGCCTAGGGGTTAATGCACCGCCTCGCTGTGAAATGAAAACGGAAGCATTTTGGTCAAAATGGCCTTTCCAGATATTATAAATTTTTAGCCAATTCAATAAGCTTTCTTTTGCCTTTTTCCCAAACGGTACAATACGGGTTTTATTCCCCTTACCGGTAATACGAACGAGTTGACGATTAAAATCAATATCTTTAATCGTTAAGCCTTGCAGTTCAGCGAGCCGTAAACCACTTGAGTAAAGTAACTCAAGCATGGCTTTATCACGTAACCACAATTGCTGATCAATTGGTTTTTCAGGCATAGGTTGATCTAAAATTTGATTAACTGTTTCTATGTCGATCATGCCTGGTAAAGGTCTAGGTTGGCGTTTTAACTTAAAATCGTCAGTAGGATTAATTTCTAGATATTTGCCTTGTTCAGCCCACTTCATAAACTGGCGAATTGAGGTGAGATGGCGTTGCATACTACTTGAACTTAACTGATCCTGTTCGACACGCTGCGCTAAGTACTCTCTTAAATCTGAAGCTTCAATATTTCTCAAATCTAGTTGTTTGTGCTCGCAGAACTCAAGAAAGCTTTTAACATCTCTTTCATAAGCAGTAATCGTGTGCTCAGACTGATTCTGAATTTTTCTTTCTTTTAACCACATTGAGAGCAGTTGTAATGCAAAATCCAAATTGCTCTCCATTTATTTGCTCATTTTTTTGAGTGTACCAAAAACTATGTGATCATGAAAATTTGATACCGCACAATCTAATGCTGATCTAATTTATATATTACAATTTAAACCAAGTATTCATTGGACCTTGCCGCCATGACCACCATACTCATTCCTTATTTAATTGCGATTACCTTACTTACGCTTACACCTGGTTTAGATACGACTTTAATTATTCGTACCGCTACACTTGAAGGTAAATCGAAAGCATTTCAAGCAGCTATTGGCATTTGTCTTGGTTGTATTGCTTGGGGAATTGTGGTTGCTTGTGGTCTGGGTGCTTTACTCATGGCTTCTGATTTAGCTTTTAATATTCTGAAATGGATGGGTGCTGCTTATTTAGCGTGGCTGGGTTTGAATATGATTTTAAAACCACGTAGCCAACTCGCAGACATGCAAGAGAATAGTTCAAATACGTCCCCTTCACAGAATTGGTTTATTAAAGGTTTTTTGGGTAACTTACTTAATCCCAAAGTCGGAATTTTTTATATTTCATTTCTTCCACAGTTTATTCCACCACAAGCATCAGCAGTTACTTGGGTGATGGGACTGGTAATGATTCATGTCGTCATTGGAATGTTATGGTCAACTTTATTAATTTTAGCTATGCAGCCACTGTCACGTTATCTTAAGCAACCCAAATTTGTGAAATATATGGATCGGATTACTGGCAGTATTTTTGTGTTATTTGCTTTGAAATTAGCTTTGAGTAAAAGATAAATTTTAAAAAAAGCGTGCTAACAGAGCACGCTTCCGTTTTTAAAAAACTTACTTCATCTTTTTTAAATAATCATTAATTTGTGCGGCCACTTCATCAGCATGTTCTTCTGCCAATTGATGGTCGCCATTTTTCACAACATATAACATCGAATTTTCAAATTTTTGATTTAAATATTGACCCACCTGAACGGGGCTCACTGGATCGTTATCGCCCCAGATTAATAAAGTTTCAATGTTTATATCTGATAAAAACTCTTCGTAGTTAACATTGGTAGTAATAAACCAATCAGGATATTTTAAAAATGTTTGGCGGTATGCTTCACGCCAGTCTTGTACATTAAATCGCTTAAGGTCGATTCCACCAGAAGTAGCAATTAAGACCAGCCCTTTCACCAAATGAGTTTTTTTTAGCGCTGCGGCAACGGCAAAAATCCCACCCATTGATTGAGCAATAATTACAGATTCTTCATTAATTTGATCGACCACATAATTTGTTAGGTCTTCAAAACTCTTCACTTCAAGGGATTCTGGTGTATCGCCAAAACCGGGGTAACCAATAATTTTTGTACGGTATTGCTGAGGTAATTTTTCAATTAAAGGATGCCAAAAACTAATACTTCCTGAAGCGCCGGGTAAGAAAATTAAATTATTCATATTTTTATAAAGTAATAAAATTAAAAATTTATTGTACATATATACATATAAAAGAAAACCTCTTTTATCACTTTAGCTGATGAAAAGAGGCTTCTATTTAGGTAATGCTATTAACCTTGGAAATAACGTAAATCCAAACGCCCATCATATACATGAGTTGTTGGACCCGTCATCCAGACCACATCACCTTCTTGCCATTCAATTTGTAACTTACCACCAGCAAGCTCAACTTCAACTGAGTTCGCAAGTAAGCCACGGCGCATACCACTTACTGCAGCGGCACAAGCACCTGTACCACATGCAAGTGTTTCACCGACACCACGCTCAAATACACGTAAGCGAACATGTTTTTCATCAATTACTTGCATAAAGCCAGCATTAACACGTTCAGGAAAACGTTTATGCGACTCAACTTGTGGGCCAATGCCAGTAACATCTGCAGTTAATACATCTGGAACAATAGTGACAGCATGGGGGTTGCCCATATTAACCACATCAATATTAATGTTCTGGTCGTTAGCTAACTCAAGTGTATATAAAGCTTCTGGTTGTTCAGCAATGAATGGAATTTCATTCGGCAAGAACTTCGGGTAGCCCATATTCACGCGAACCCAACCATTTTGTCCCAATTCAGGTTTTACGATACCTGCTTTGGTTTGGACAGTAATACTTGTTTTGGTTGTTAAATGACGCTCATGGACAAAACGAGCAAAACAACGTACACCATTACCACACTGTTCAACTTCAGAACCATCAGCATTAAAAATACGATATTTAAAATCTGCTTCTGGTAAATCTGGTGGTTCAACAATCAATAGCTGATCAAAACCAATACCAAAATGGCGGTCAGCTAAGCGTTGAATTGTTTCTGTATCTAAATAAGCACGTTGGCTGATTAGATCAACCACCATAAAGTCGTTGCCTAGGCCATGCATTTTAGTAAATTCTAACAACATTTCATTTACTCCTCAGGCAATAAGCGTTCTTTTTCCCAAAGGGATTCAACCGTTTCACGCTCACGAATCAAATGGGCTTTATCGCCTGACACCATCACTTCTGCGGCACGTCCACGTGTATTGTAATTTGAACTCATTACAAAACCATAAGCGCCAGCGCCAAGAACAGCTAATAAGTCATTTTCTTTTAAAGCCAATGAACGATCTTTACCAATGAAGTCACCTGTTTCACAGATTGCACCCACAAGATCCCAAGTTTTTTCTTCAGTATCAGAACTTGGCACTACAGGTTGTATATCCATCCAAGCTTCATATAAAGCAGGGCGAATTAAATCATTCATTGCTGCATCAATAATGGCAAAGTTACGGTGGCTCGTTGGCTTGAGCAAATCAACTTTTGTTAAAAGCACACCTGCATTTGCACTAATGCTACGACCCGGCTCCATATAGACCTTGAGACCTAACTTTTCTAAAGCAGGTTTCATTGAGTTGGCATATTCTTCAACACTTGGTGGTGTTTCATCTTTATAACAAACACCCAAACCACCACCGATATCAATGTGTTTAAGAGTAATACCAAGTTTTTTCAATTCTTCGATCATCACCATGACACGATCTAAAGCGTCAACAAACGGTTTAGTCTCGGTCAATTGCGAACCAATGTGACAGTCAATTCCAATGATTTCAAGGTTTGGTAAAGATGCAGCATATTGATAGGTTTCATAAACGGTATCACTTGGGATACCAAATTTATTTTCTTTTAAACCAGTTGAAATATAAGGATGAGTTTTTGCATCTACGTCTGGATTTACACGTAAAGAAATTGGCGCTTTTTTGCCTAGACGAGCTGCAACTTTTTGAAGGCGGTCTAGTTCTGCATAAGACTCTACGTTAAAACAAGCAATGCCTACATTTAACGATGTTTCGATATCGGCTTCGGTTTTACCCAAGCCAGAAAAAACAACTTTAGATGCATCTCCACCCGCTTTTAGAACACGTGCAAGTTCACCACCTGATACGATATCAAAACCAGCACCAAGTTTTGCCAACACATTAAGAACAGCTATATTTGAGTTAGATTTCACCGCAAAACAGATTTGATGATCAATAAAATCAAAAGCACGGTCCATATCTAAGTAATGTTTTTCAAAAGCTGCTTTTGAATAAACATACAAAGGGGTGCCAAATTGCTGCGCAAGCTGCTCCATAGAACATTGCTCTGCATGCAATACTCCATTAATGCGAGTGAAACTCATGAATGTGTCCTTATTTCAAAGCTTAAGGTGAAGTTGTTTGGGTTGGGGCTGATGATTCAACTGGCTGTTCAGCCTGCTCATCCTGTTGAACAACTTGTTTCTGTTCTTTATTACGATAGAGCAAGTATTTCGCACGTTTGTCATAATTCGGATCAGAAGGTAGCTGTAATGCTCCTGACTGACCACAAGCGCTAAGCAAAATACTGCTGCTCAATAAACTGATGAGGCAAATGACACGACGCATCTGAGCACCTGATTTAAACAATTCGATGCAGTATACCGTGATCATGCAGACGGCTAAAGAGTAAACTTAAAGAGAAAAACAATATGCATAAAAAACGCCAGCTTTTCAGCCAGCGTTTGATCATAAGCAAATAAATTTAATTACTTTTTATGACGTGGTTTATAGAAGAAGAAATAACCAATGATCAAGATAACAAACCAAATTGGGCTGACTTTAAGCGCTTTGAACGTATCTGGTTCCAACGACAACACGTAAATCATACCAATAAAGAAAATAATCGTGATCCAACATGTAAATAGACCGCCTGGCAATTTAAATGTTGATTTTGCATGCAGCTCAGGACGCGTAGTGTAATAACGGATATAACTCCAGATAATAAGTAACCACACGCAAATGAACAGAATCGTTGAAAGTGTTGTTGCAAGCGTAAATGCTTCAACTGTATTTGGTACAAAATACTGTAATGCTGCACCTAACAATAAACAGGCAGCAGAGAAATACAAAGCATTTGCTGGTACTGCACGTTTGTTTAATTTACCAAAAGCTTTTGGACCCTGATCTTCACGAGATAAACCAAATAACATACGGCTTGTTGAGAAGACCCCACTGTTCATTGACGACATCACTGATGACAATACAACTAAGTTCATCAAGATCGCAGCTGCTGCCACGCCTGCTTGACTAAACAAGTTTACAAATGGGCTGATCGCTGGATCAATTTTATTCCATGGCGTTACAGACATTACAATCAATAATGCCAATACGTAGAAAATAATGATACGGATTGGAATTGAGTTAATTGCTTTTGGTAAGTTACGTGCTGGATCTTTCGTTTCCGCAGCCGTTGTTCCCACAAGTTCCACACCAACGAAGGCAAAGATTGCGATTTGAAAGCCTGCCAAGAAGCCATGCACTCCTGTTGGGAAGAAACCACCATTCGCCCAAAGATGAGTAAATGAAGCAACTTCACCTGTACTTGAGGTAAAGCCTGTAAAGATCATCCATAGGCCCACAGCGATTAAAATAATAATCGCAAGAATCTTAATAAGCGCAAACCAGAATTCTAACTCACCAAATAAGCGAACTGTTAACAGGTTTAAACCCATAATAAATACAATCGCGGCAACACTGATCATCGCCCCTTCGACAGGCGAGAAAGGCAGACCATTATTGAAGAATTGTAAGTAGTAGATAATTGCAGAAAGGTCAGCGATACCAATGGTGATCCAACATAACCAGTATGTCCATCCCACAAAGTAACCCGCCCATGGACCGATTAAATCTGTGGTGAAGTCAATAAATGATTTATAGGCAAGATTTGAAAGAAGTAATTCGCCAAGCGCACGCATGACAAAAAAAACCATCGTACCAATAATCAGATAAATGAATAAGATCGATGGTCCAGCAAGACTAATTGTTTTACCTGATCCCATAAATAATCCGGTACCAATTGCACCACCAATCGCAATCAACTGTAAATGTCGATTAGAAAGACTTCGATGGAGCTCACCTTGTTCATGAGATTCACTCAGATTTTGATTCGACATTTTATGAACGCACTCCAGTAATTTTTTTAGTCAGTTAGCTAAACGCAAATCAAAAAGACGATATCGCACCATTTGCAGGCATCTTTTAAATGTATATTTTTTGACAACTTTTCAACTAACCAATTTTTGTCTGTATTGCTGATGATTTCAAGCTACATACAATCATTGGCGATAATACGCACAAGCCTATTGCAATACAACGGACTCTTAAGTCAACTTTTGTCTAATAACTTCAAACGCTCTATACAAACAAAAAAAGTAGCCTTACGGCTACTTTTTTGAGAGATATTATTGGAAAAGTAAATTAAATTTATTTCTGCTTATTTTTTAATCTTTCCTCCCAGAAAGTCGCATTTTTAATTCCTAATTTAACAGGATCAAATGTGAATTCCTTTACACCAGCCTTTTGCTGTTCTTCGTAATCTTTCAATGCCTTAATAGTTGGTTTCCATACAAAATAAGTCACAATAATTCCGACAATATTAATCCATGCCATTAAACCGACACCAATATCACCAATACCCCAAATATAACCAGTTGCACTTAAAACCCCATAAGATACAGAAAGAATAATAAAGCACTTGGTCACAAATAATAATGATGGAGATTTAGTAATGTAGCTTAGATAAGTAATGTTAGTTTCAGCAATATAGTAATATGCAACAATTGTTGTAAAAGCGAAGAAGAACACAGCTAGAGCAACAAAGATTTGCCCAAAATCACCAAACATTGTGCTGACTGCCATCTGTGTAAATGCAGGTGAGCCTATTTCTACACTAGCTCCCACATGTTGCACAATAAATTGACCAGCTTCTAAAGTTCCTTGAACATTGTATTTGCCAGTAATTAAAATCATGAAAGCTGTTGCAGAACATACAAATAAGGTATCAACATAAACTGAAAATGCCTGCACAAAACCTTGTTGAGCTGGGTGCTGTACTTCGGCTGCTGATGCTGCATGAGGACCTGTTCCTTGCCCTGCTTCATTTGAGTAAACACCACGTTTTACTCCCCAACCGATCGCTGCACCGAGACCCGCCATAGGAGAAAAGGCATCTTCAAAGATTAATTTAACGACTCCTGGTAACTCTTGAATATTCGCAATTACAATCACTACAGCCATTAGAATATATCCAGCAGCCATAAAAGGAACAACAAACTCAGCAAATCGCGCAATCCGTTTGATTCCGCCAAAAATAATGATGGCAAGTAAACCAACAATCACCACAAGCGCTACAAGTTTAAATAAACCAATATCACCAAAAATAATTGCCCCTTCACCTGTAATCTGGGTAAATGCCTTCCCTACAGCATTTGCTTGAATACCGGGTAAAAATAAACCACAAGAAACAATCGCTGCTATAGCAAATACAACCCCTAACCAACGTTGTCCCAATCCTCTATCAAAATAAAATGCTGGGCCACCACGATATTGCCCTTGATATTCGACTTTATAGATTTGACCTAAAGTAGATTCTACATATGCAGTGCCAGCCCCTAAAAATGCAACTAACCACATCCAAAAGACAGCACCTGGTCCACCAAAACCAATTGCTGCCGCAACCCCTGCAATATTACCTACCCCTACTCGCCCTGATAATGAAACGGCTAAAGCCTGAAAAGATGAAATCCCTTGCTCTGAAGACGTACCTTTTATTAGTAGTCTAGCCATTTCCTTCATTTGACGTACTTGAACAAATCTTGTCAAAATAGAAAAAAATAAACCCGCGCCTAAGCACAGGTAAATAAGTCCCTTACTCCAGATTATGCTATTTATCCAATCAACAATTTCTGCTGCACTCATACATTTCAACCTTTTGTATTTAAAAATACAATACTCATATTATTTTGTTCATTTTTTACTTCAGCAATATCCATGCCATCTCTATAATAAACAGTTAGATACATACATCAGTAAAAACACCTTCCTTGGGGATAGATTAGATTTTCTATATCCACTTAAAACAAACTCTATCTGACTTGTAAAAATCCTATATCGTGTTATTTTTGACGTCTTTCCCTTTTAGTTCTTAAAAAAAGAACCTTTTCTAATTCCTAATGTTCTACATGAAAAACGTAGGAGAAAAAGTTAAGGACTCTTTATAGAACTATATTTATATAATATTGAGCAAAATTTCAATTTTTTATGAGCAAAGTCAAAACTGTTTACCGTTGCGAACAATGTGGCGCCGATCATCTTAAATGGGCTGGTCAATGCTCAGAGTGTGGTGAATGGAATTCTCTGACTGAAGTTAAACTTGAGCCTACCACTGCTCACCGTGCGCGTCCTAAAATTGGGGGCTATGCGGGTCAAGTTGCTAACATTACAACGCTAAATAAAGTTTCAGTTTCTCATGAAACCCGCTTACCTACAGGCATTAGTGAATTTGACCGAGTGCTCGGCGGCGGCTTGGTGACAGGTTCTGTTGTATTGATTGGTGGTGACCCTGGTATTGGTAAATCAACCATTCTTTTACAAACAGCAACCCACATGGCAAGCGCAAAAAGTTCTGCACTTTATATTACAGGTGAAGAATCTTTATCTCAGGTGGCGCTTCGTGCGCAACGTCTCGACCTGCCAACTGACCAATTAAAAGTCATGGCTGAAACCTGTGTAGAACGCATTTGTGAAGTTTTAGAACAAGAAAAACCTGTAGTCGCTATTCTAGATTCGATTCAAACCCTTTATACAGAAACCCTCCAGTCAGCTCCGGGTGGTGTTTCACAAATTCGTGAATCAGCTGCTTTATTAACCCGTTATGCAAAAAATAGTGGCACAGCGCTATTCATTGTTGGTCATGTGACCAAAGAAGGTGCACTGGCAGGTCCGCGTGTTTTAGAGCATATGGTGGACTGCGTACTTTACTTTGAAGGCCAATCGGACTCACGTTATCGAATGATTCGTGCTGTTAAAAACCGTTTTGGCGCCGTCAATGAACTTGGCGTATTTGGCATGACTGATAAAGGCTTACGTGAAGTTGCTAACCCTTCTGCCATTTTCTTAAGTCGTTATGATGAAGCGATTCCCGGTTCAATTGTCATGATTAGCCGTGAAGGAACTCGCCCTCTTTTGGTTGAAGTACAAGCTTTAGTTGATGATGCTCAAGGACAACCACGACGTGTTGCACTTGGTCTGGAACAAAACCGTTTAAATATGCTGCTTGCTGTAATGCATCGTCATGGCGGCGTGCAAACCACTGGACAAGATGTATACGTCAACATTGTAGGTGGCTTAAAAATTACTGAAACAGGTTCTGATTTGGCTGTCTTATTAGCCTGTGCTTCAAGTTTACGTACTAAAGCATTACCCCAACAACTTGCAGTTTTTGGTGAAGTTGGTCTCTCAGGTGAAATTCGTCCTGTTCCTAACGGTCAGGAACGCTTAAAAGAAGCAGCAAAACATGGTTTTAAATATGTCATTTTACCAAGAGGAAACGCCCCTCAAAAGGCAATTCCGGGCGTACAAGTCATTGCCGTTGCTCGATTGCATGAAGCCTTGACCGAAGCCATGCAACTCAGTGATGAATTGACATAAAAAAACATACTTTTAAGGTTGAAATTTAAGGTAAATACCTGCATAAATACTATTGTAAATTAACTTTAAACAGGAATTTCCTATGGAAGTACACCAGCGTGGCTTGATTACCGGTATTTTAATGGCTGCTTTAGCAATTTCGCCTCTTGCTGAAGCTAAACGTGCAGGTGGTGGTAAAAGCCACGGTATGGCACGATCTACCACTTCAAGCCAGTCTTATCAACAACCTCGTCAAGTGACTCCAGTTCAACAAACTACTACAGCGCCTCAGAAATCTGGTCCAGGCGTTGGTTCAATGGTTGCAGCTGGTGTGGCTGGTGCTGCCGTAGGTGCTGTTGCAGCAAATGCTTTAGCTGATGACAAACCAACATCTACTGAACAACAAGCAACACAGGCGCAAGCACAAGAAGAGAAAAAAGGTGGTATTCCAAGTTGGATTTGGGTATTACTTGCAGCAGCTCTAGCTTTCTTTGTATTCCGTAAATTGGGATCAAAAAAAAAATTAGCAGCTAATAATCCTTACGCACCAAATAATGGCGGTCAAAACCCATTTGGCCGTTCTGCTGCACCACAAGCAACTCCACGCAATGCTGGCGATAATACAAATATCTTTGGTCAATCTGTGGGTGGCGGTGCAGCAACGCAAGCGCCTTTTGGCGGTGTAACAACGAGCAATGGCAATCAACTTCCAGATGGTAGTGAACCAGCTGCGTTCTTACGTATTGCACGTCAACGTTTTAATCATATCCAATCGATGAATACTGCAAGTAACATTGAAGAAATTCGCCGTTACTTAACGCCAGAACTTTATAGTTCAATGTATAACGACATCATGGCCAACCAAGATCAGGATGTTGCTGAATTTAGTAACTTGAATGCGATGGTTGTAGACAGTGCGACTGAAAATGGTCAATACGTAGTAAGCGTACGATTCACTGGTACAGTAAGTGAAGACTTAAACAGCTTGCCACAACCGTTTACCGAAATCTGGCACTTTGTTAAACCTGCTGGCTCTCAGCAAGACTGGGTTGTTGCAGGTATTCAACAAGCTTAAGCTAAATAAATCCTAAATAAAAAAGCCACAATATTGTGGCTTTTTTATTTGTCAGCGTTTAAGCAATTTCTGCTGGAAAGGTCACTACTTTTTCAATTTTGACCTGATCCATTGCAACCATGAGTAAACGGTCTACACCTAAAGCGATACCTGAGCATTCCGGCATATGAGGCAACGCTGATAATAGATGTTCATCTAAAGGCATGACATGAAGCCCCTGCTTAGCCCGCTCTGCATTGTCTGCTTCAAAGCGTGAACGTAACACATCTGCATCAAGCAATTCATCGTAGGCATTGGCTAGCTCTAAGCCTTCAATATAAACCTCAAAACGTGCCGCGACCTCCTCCCCATCTTCATCTACTTTCACTTTTGCCAAAGAGGCCATTTCTGGCGGAAAGTCAGTTAAAAAGACCGGCGCATCAAATCCTAAACTTGGTTCAACAAAATGAGAAAATAACAAATCCATATAAGCTAGGCGATCATCGCCCAAATCGAGATTTAACCCCACACGATTTGCCGTATCTTTGAGTTGTTTCAAAGTTGCCTGCAAAGGGTTGATATCAAGACGATCTTGAAAGGCATGTTTATAACTTAAAATAAACGGACGAACTTCACCAAAACGATGCTGCAAACAGGTTTGTAATAAGTCTGCTGTTTCATGCATTAACGCTTTTAAGTCCAGACCCGGACGGTACCATTCAAGCATGGTAAATTCACTATTGTGTTTACGCCCGTGCTCATCGTCTCGAAAAACTTTACAGATTTGATAAATCGGCCCACTACCGCTCGCCAATAAACGCTTCATCGCAAACTCTGGTGATGTCTGTAAATATTGAGTTTGCAATTTACCGTTAATATGACGCAAAGCCTGAACCGAAGCTAAATGCACATCGGTGACGCCTGCTTGTGAAACAATCGGTGTTTCAACTTCCATGACATCACGTTCCGCAAAAAACTGACGGATTTGGCTATAGAGCTTGGCACGTGCTTTTAAGGCATCAATTGAACAAGTAGGTTGATAACTTAAACTCATGCCTGTGGTCCCTCATGTGCTGCCCATTCACGGCGCAGCGGATAATTTTTACGTAATAAATCAAATGCTTTTTGCTCTACTTTTCCGTCTTTAATACAAGCACGGATATTGGCATCATCTTGAGCAATATCATAAATTTGAGATAGTTTTTGCTTTAATACAGCTTTTAAATCATGTCCCGAAAAATAGTCTTCGCATGCAGGTAGCTGAGTTTCAAAACGCTTATTAATGTCGTATCCAAATTTTTGGCAAAACGCTTCATAAATCATTTGTGTACCACGGGCTTTTCCTTCAAGGCTATAACCAGCAATATGCGGTGTTGCTAAAGCCAACATCTCTATGAGTTCTTCTGATATGACTGGTTCATGCTCAAATACATCAAGCACGACTTTACGCTGGGTACGTTGAATATCTTCCATTAAAGCGGCTTCTTTAACGACTGGGCCACGTGCACTATTAATTAAAATCGTGTCAGGTTGAAGCGCTGCAAAAGCTTTTTCATCAAACAGATGATATGTGGCATGTTCACCATTTTTAGTAAGCGGCACATGAATTGAAATGGCATTGGCTTGTTGCAACAGAGTTTCTAAGCTTACATTTTCAATTGTGTCTAGTTTCACATATGGGTCAAAGCCAATTACATTCCAGCCAAGTAACTGAGCCATATAAGCCAAACGCTTACCGACGTTGCCAAGGCCAACAATACCTAGGGTAAATTTTTCTTGTTGTTCTAAAAGGTTTGCATCTAAATGAAGTAAAGCAGTAATGACATATTCAGCAACCGCTTGCGCATTACAACCAGCCGCATTTGCCCATGTAATTCCTTGTTTTTCTAACGCCGCAATATCTAAATGATCGGTCCCGATTGTGGCACTGCCCACATATTGTAATGCTGTGTTTTCAATTAAACTTGCGTTAACTGCAGTAACCGAACGAACCAATAAAGCTTCAGCATCTTTTACATCTGCATGGGTTAAAATACGTCCTGCTTTGTGTTGAATATCGCCAAACTCAGAAAAAAAGTAATCGGTAAATGCCAAATTTTCATCTGCGACGATTTTCATTGTCTGCAACCCATAGCTTATAAAAACGTTATTATCCTTTGAGTTGTAGCAAAGCACAATGTTAATGCCTTTAAATTCACGATTCTAAACTTTGACGGTTTGCAAATTACAAGCCACCACCAAAGTAGAAATAGGCCATCACGGCCAGTGTGATCCAAACTAGAATAATCAACACAGCAACCAAATAATTTTGAGGTCGACGCTCCTGTTGATCTAGCCATTCTTCAGCTTGTTGTTCCGCATCTAAAATGACTTGTTGAGGTGTAAAACGAACAGCTAACCAAATCAGCATCGGTAGAATGATGGCCTCATCTAAAAGGCCTAAAATAGGAATAAAATCTGGAATTAAATCGATTGGACTAAAGGCATACGCCACAGCCACCACAGCAATAACTTTTGGGAACCATGGCATTTGAGGATGCTTTGATGCAAACCAAAGCATAATAATTTGTTTTTTTAGACGTTTTGCCCATTCTTTTAGTGATTGTAACCAAGACATTTGGACAGACTCTGAACCTTTAGAGTTTTATAATAATCCATAAAACCTATCCTTAGCTTAAAAGCCAAAGAAATGTCAGATGAGCTTTATTTTAGGTTCTTCATCTTGAACAATATATTTTAAATTTCTGTATATAAAACAAATCTATCTCCCCTACAAAAACTCGCCAAAGTCAGGCCAGATTGTTTGGCTAATTGAATAGCCATGCTGGTAGGTGCTGAAATTGACGCCAGTAGACTTATATTCAGCTTGGCACATTTTCGTATTAGTTCATAACTTGCCCGACTGGTCATCACCACAAAACCTAAACTGGTGTCGTAGTTTTCTTGCGCTAAATAACCGATTAATTTATCTAAAGCATTATGGCGGCCAACATCTTCAAATAAAGCCACGATTTGTCCATCAATCACCCATGCTGCGGCATGTGCGCCACCCGTTAAAGCGGTAATTTCCTGTTGGGCTTTTAAATGGGAAATGGCACTCGGAATTTGCTCAAGCCATATTTTTGATGCATGCGTTGTAATTTTTGGAACATCTAACTGAAACTGCTCTAAACTCTCAATTCCACACAAACCACAGCCTGTACGGCCTACCATCATACGGCGATGTTCCTTTAAGGCAGCAAATGCTCTCGATGAAATGGTCATTTCTACCGTAATGCCCAATTCATTTTGATGTACATCAAGCGCATATAGCTCTTTTAAGTTTGTTAAAATTCCTTCGGAGAGACTAAAGCCTTTGGCAAATAAATCAACATCAGTCGGTGTGGCCATCATCACCGCATGCGAAATACCGTTATACACCAAGGCGATTGGGTACTCTTGCACAATATGATCTAAAACATTTTCATAGTTGGTTTTGTTAAACCGCTGTACTAGTAATGTTTCAACCCCATAAGAATGTGGTGTCAAAATTATTTCCTTTATTTCAAAATGGCGCTTGTTTAGAGCGCCATTTGTTTAGATGATATTTTTTAATATTGCCTTTGATTAAAGGCTACTGACTTTCTTATCGGCATCTTCAGGAGCTACTGCCGTTGCCAAGTTAAAATGCTCTGGCGCATTTCCGGGATGCAAAATCACAGGAACACTTTTTGAAGCAGGAATCTTGGCATATTTATCATGACTGCTTAATGCCACCAAAGGATTAGTTTCCGGATAGTAAGCGGCTAAACTGCCTCGCGGAATGTTGTACGGCACAATACGGAAACTATGCACGATACGTTTTACACCGTCCGAGAAAACACTTTCAATATCGACCCACTGATTTGCTTCAAATCCAGCTTCATCAATATCAGCTTGGTTCATAAACAACACACGGCGCTGACCGAACACCCCACGGTAACGGTCATCTAGACCATATAGAGTAGTGTTGTATTGGTCATGAGAACGCGTGGTCATCAAGGTATAAACTTTACTGTCGGTATATGCGGCAGCGTACTGATTTTCTTTATCGGCATAGACTTCACTCAGCGGTGTAATCATAAACTGCGCTTTACCACTTTTTGTATTCCAGATGTGCTGATTGGCTGGATGTTCGAGGTGGAAGCCACCCGGCTTATAGACACGTAAATTAAAGTCATGGAACTCATCAAAGACATCGGCAATAGAGTCACGAATACGGTCATAGCTTTCGATATACCATTTCCATTTAATCTGACTGTCTGGAAGCACTGCTTCGGCCATTCGGGCGACGATATCTGGTTCAGACAAAATATTGTCAGAAATTGGAGCGTTACGCCCTGCTGACAAATGAATATTACTCATCGAATCTTCGACTGAAATTGCCTGTGGGCCATGAAGCTGCTCATCAATTTCGGTACGGCCTAAACATGGCAAAATAAGAGCATCTTTACCACACACCAAATGGCTACGGTTTAACTTAGTTGCGACATGAACAGTTAAATTACACTTTCTAAGTGCTTCTTGGGTATACGGCGTATCTGGCGTTGCAACTGCAAAGTTCCCACCTAAACCAATAAAGACTTTGACCTCGCCTTCAGCCATGGCTTTAATGGTTTCAACGACACCATGTCCATTTTTTCTCGGTGATTTAATTCCAAATACGCGATCAATGTTGTCGAGTAATTTAGGGCTAGGCAGTTCATTAATGCCCATGGTTCGGTCGCCTTGCACATTACTATGCCCGCGAACTGGACATAGCCCTGCACCTGGTCTGCCAATTTGACCACGTGCCAACAATAAATTTGCCAGCATGTGTACATTGGCTGTTCCGTGGCGGTGTTGAGTGATGCCCATTCCCCAACAGAAAATTGAACGCTCGGATTCTAAAAAGAGTTTGGCGAGTTTTTCTAAATGTTCAGGCGATAGGCCTGAGTGTTTATAAAGATCTGCCCATTCAGTTCTTTCAACCTCAGCAATCATTTCATCAAAACCAACGGTATTCACCGCAATAAAGTTTCGGTCAAAAATGCTTGGTTTACCTGAGGCAATTGCTTTTTTATCCCACTCATTTAAGTGTTTTAACATACCCAACATGAGTGCATAGTCGCCCCCAATTTTAGGTTGGAAGTAATAACGACTAATTGGCGTACTGCCGTTAGTCATCATTTCAAGCGGTGCTTGCGGGTCTTGGAAACGCTCAAGACCTCGCTCTTTAATTGGGTTAATCGCAATAATGTTGCCGCCGCGTTTAGATACTTCACGTAAAGTACCTAACATACGTGGATGGTTGGTGCCGGGGTTGTGCCCAAAACTAAAAATTGCATCGGCTAAATCAAAGTCTTCTAGGGTGACTGTGCCTTTTCCTAAACCAATCGAGTCAAGCAAACCAACACTTGTGGTTTCATGGCACATATTCGAGCAGTCTGGAAAGTTATTTGTACCAAAGCTTCGCACAAACAATTGATATAAAAATGCTGCTTCGTTACTGGCACGGCCAGAGGTATAAAATGCCGCTTGGTCTGGGTTGTCTAGCGCATGTAAATGTTGAGCAATGAGTTTAAATGCATCGTCCCATGAAATAGGCACATATTTATCGGTTGCAGCATCGTAGCGAACTGGGTCTGTTAAGCGGCCTAAGTCTTCGAGGAAAAAGTCACTTTGTTCTGATAACCAACTGACGGTATGTCCTGCGAAATATTCAGGAGTCACTGTTTTACTGGTTGCTTCAAAGGCAACTGCTTTTGCACCATTTTCACAGAAGTTAAACGCATGAGCATCTTTCTTTTCTGGCCATGCACAGCCAGGACAGTCAAAACCTGTAGGCTGGTTAATGTTGAGTAAGGTAATTGAACCTTTACCTAAAATATCTTGTCGCTTTAAGTTTCGAGCAACACTAAGGAGTGCGCCCCACCCGCCAGCAGGATGAGTGTATGGCTCAATTCGCGCAAAACCGTTATTTTCTTGTATATGCTTTTGTTCTTCTGAATTATCCACTTTTTCATCCTCTTATTTCTTCTTAGACATTCAACAGATCCAATAAAACCACAATTTAATTATGCTTATATTAAGAATCGCTGGTGTCTAGCTTGTGGGTAGAGTCCGCTTGGTATGTTATTCACCATATTTTAAAAAGCTGGCTCAACTGTTCTTATAATATGTGCCATATTTTTTACAATTACAATCATTTAGGCCAACGGCGCTATTTATAGAAAAACATATAAAACAATGAGTTAAAAAGATAGAAACTCCGCCTTTTACAGATCAAAACATTATTGGCTTTTATTTTTAACAGATTGAAAGCCTTTTAAAATTGATGTTTACATGTCTTTATCTATGTTTTTTTCGCATTAAACAGTATAAAACAATTAAAAATCTATCCACATTAGAGCATTTATGAAGGTTGTGATCGCCCCTGATTCATTTAAAGACAGCTTATCTGCTTTAAACGTAGCTCAGGCCATTGCCAAAGGATGGCAAGAAGTTTTTCCTCATGCAGAAACGATTTTATGCCCGATGGCCGATGGCGGCGAAGGAACTATTGAAGCAGTGTTAGAGGTCTGTGAAGGTGAATGGCGTGAAAAAACTGTAGTCGGGCCATTAGGTCAGCCTGTTCAAGCCAAATGGGGATGGTTAGAAAAACAAAAAATCGCCATCATTGAAATGGCTCAAGCGAGCGGCATACAGTTAGTCCCACCGTCAGAACGTGATGCCTGCCACAGCACAACGTTTGGAACAGGCCAACTCATTTTGGATGCTTTAGACGCAGGTGCAAAAGACATTATTTTAACTGTAGGCGGTAGTGCTACTAATGATGGTGGCACAGGATTACTGAGTGCTTTAGGTGCTGTTTTGCTCGATGCCAAACAAAAGGTTTTACCCGCTGGTGGTCTCGCTCTAAGCAACCTATCAAAAATTGATTTAACACATTTCGACTCACGTATTCAGCACACGCGGTTTTTACTAGCTGCCGATGTGACCAATCCACTTTGCGGTCCAAACGGCGCATCTCATATTTTTGGTCCACAAAAAGGGGCTTCCCCTACTCAAGTAAAGTTACTTGATCGAGCTCTTGCCCATTTTGCCGATGTCTCGGCACAACTTTTAGGTTTCGATAAACGAGATGACGCAGGCTCTGGCGCTGCTGGCGGTTTGGGCTTTGCAGCCAAAAGTTATTTAAATGCAGATTTTAAAGCTGGCGTTAAAGTCGTAGGTGAACTGAATCAACTTGAACATAAAATCTCTAATGCAAATTGGGTCATTACCGGTGAAGGTAAATTTGACCAGCAAACTTTAAGTGGTAAAACAGTTTTTGGGGTGAGTCAAATTGCCAAAACACACAATGTTCCTGTCATTGTCATTGCAGGGACATTAGGCGAAGGCTACCAAGCGCTTTATGAACATGGGGTTACAGCTGCTTTTTCGCTAACAAATGGTCCCATCACATTAGAACAAGCCTGCGAACATGCAGCAAAACTCATTTATGAAAGAACTATCGATATTGCGAGATTAATTCAGTTTAATATGAACCAAGCTTAAATATTACTTTGTTATTTTAAAAACGGTCAAACCAAGAGATAGGAAAATCTTATGAATGTTATTGATGCCATCCGTAACCGCCGCGCAGTTAAACGCTTCGACCCTGCTTTTCAACTTTCTGAAGATAACAAAAAGCAGTTATTACAAGAAGTTTTAGCAAATGCGCCAAGCGCTTTTAACTTACAACATTGGCGTCCAGTCATCATTGAAGATACTGAGTTAAGACAAAAAATTCGCACCATTGCTTGGGATCAACCACAAGTTACAGAATCATCATTACTAATTGTGTTGTGTGCAAAAGTAAATACATGGGAAGTTGATGCTAAGCGTGTGTGGGATGGCGCAACTCCAGAAGTACAAAATATTATGGCTGGCGCAATTGACCAATATTACCGTGACCGTCCACAAACCCAACGTGACGAAGTTATGCGTAGTGCAGGTATTTTTGCTCAAACCTTGATGCTTCTTGCTCAAGAGCATGGTTTAGACAGTTGCCCTATGGATGGTTTTGACTTTGACGCGATGGCAAAGCTCATTAACTTACCTGAAGATCACGTGGTATGTTTAATGATTGCTGTTGGTAAGTCAGCTTCCGAGCCTTACCCACGCGTGGGCAAACTTCCTTACGACGATGTCATTATTCAAAATACATTCTAAGTTTTTAGTCAGATTTTAGGCCCTCATGCTATTTATAGCATGAGGGCCTAATTGTTAATGACATTCTGTTTTGTAAAATCATTTTGCCTTTTTGGTGTTTAACTTATTGGTTAAACGACGAACTAAAAGAAAAAATAAAGGCACAAAGAAAATAGAAAGTAGAGTTCCCGAAATCATCCCACCAGTTACGGCGATACCAATTTCTTTTCGGCTAACAGCCCCTGCTCCTGTAGATACAGCCAATGGAAGAACACCTGCAACAAAAGCCAGAGATGTCATAATAATTGGCCGTAATCGCTGACCAGCACCTTCAATAATGGCATCCATTAATGCCTGACCAGCCTCTAACTTAGCTGCCGCAAATTCAACAATCAAAATAGCATTTTTGGCAGAAAGCCCAATGGTGGTAAGCATAGCGACCTGAAAGTAAATATCGTTAACAAAACCTGCCAGACTTGCAGCAACTACAGCGCCAATAAGACCTAAAGGAATCACTAGCATGACAGAGACAGGAATAGACCAACTTTCATAAAGTGCTGCCAAACATAAAAAGATAAAGATGATTGAGGCTAAATATAACCAGATCGTTTGGCCACCCGCTAGTTTCTCTTGATAAGACAACCCACTCCACTGAAGATTAAAACCTTGTTGTTGGTCAACTAACTGCTGCATCTTATCCATAGCCCCACCAGAACTCTCACCAGCTGCCGCAGAACCTTGTATTTGAACGGCTGAAAGACCGTTAAAGCGTTGCAGCATTTGAGGGCCCATCTGCCATTTCATAGAAGAGAAACTAGAAAATGGCGTCATTTCACCGCTAGTACCACGAACATACCACTGTCCAATATCTTGGGGTAAGGAACGATAGTTCGCATCTCCTTGTAAATAAACACGCTTAACACGTCCTCTATCAATGAAGTCATTTACATAAGATCCGCCCCATGCGGTCGACAAAGTATTGCTAATATCAGCTTGAGCCAAGCCAAAAGCACTGGCTTTTCTTTGATCGATATCGACTTGTAACTGAGCTTTATCATCTAAACCATTTAAGCGTACTGCTGCTAATCCTGCATCAGCATTTGCTTCTTTGAGTACATTATCTTTTGCGGCGAGTAAGGCATCACGTCCTTTATTTTCAGCATCTTGCAACCAAAGTTCAAAACCACTTGATTGGCCAAGACCTCTTACAGAAGCAGGTGACAGTACCTGAACGCGAGCTTCACGTAGCGACTTAAAATGTGCATTTGCACGAGCAATCACAGCTTCTGCCGTATTTTCACTACCTTTTCGATCATCCCAATGTTTAAGTTCAGCAAATGCCATCCCAACATTTTGCCCACTGCCTGCGTTATTTCTACCCATCACCATGAAAATCACATTGAGATTATCCTTTTCTTTCGTCAAAAAGTAATCTGCAATCTGATTACCAACCCGCTCTGTTTCAGCTAGTGTCGTGCCTACAGGCGTACTAAATTGAACCATAACCGAGCCTTGGTCTTCTTGTGGTAAAAACCCCGTATTCATACGCGTATATTGCCAGCCTAACAAAGCGGTAATACCTACGAATATGATCATAAAGACTTTGGGTTTACCTAAAACAGCAACTAGCTTTGTGCGGTAGCCTGACTGCCCTTGTTCGACTTTACGATTGAACCAAGTAAAGAATTTTCTCTGCTTATGTTTTTCATTTGCAGGTTTGAGTAATGTTGCACATAACGCAGGTGAAAGTGTTAAAGCAACAATTGCAGAAAGTACCATTGCCGATACAAGCGTTACCGAGAACTGGCGATAGATAATCCCGACGGAACCACCAAAAAATGCCATAGGTAAAAATACCGCTGCGAGTACCATGGCAATACCCACCAGCGCACCCGATATCTCCTGCATTGAAATTAGGGTGGCTTGCCGAGCATCAACATTTTGCTCATGCATAACCCGCTCGACATTTTCTACAACGACAATCGCGTCATCTACCAGTAAACCAATTGCGAGTACCATTGCAAACAAAGTCAGTGTATTAATGCTATAGCCAAGTACGCTCAACACAGCAAATGTACCTAACAATACGACCGGAACTGCAATTGCCGGAATTAAAGTTGCACGCCAGCTTTGCAAAAATAAGAACATGACAATAATGACGAGAACAATCGCTTCAGCTAAAGTTTTAATCACCCCATTTACCGAGGCTTCTACAAATGGCGTACTGTCGCGTGGGTATGCAACTTTTAAACCCGCTGGCATAGAGGCAGTTAACCGTGTGACTTCAGCTTTAACTCGTTCAGCCGTTTCTAATGCATTGGCACCAGATGCAAGCTGAATAGACATACCCGAAGCTGGCTTTCCATTCAAACGTGTAGAAGTCTGATAACTCTCTGCACCACGCTCGACTCGAGCAACATCTTTAAGTAATACAACCGCACCATTGGTTTGTGTGCGCAAAATAATATTTTCAAATTGGCTCACGGTTTGTAACCGAGATAATGCTGTTACTGTTGCATTTAGAGCCTGCCCATCACGCGTGGGTAATGCGCCCAACTCTCCCGCTGTAATTTGAGTGTTTTGTGCTTCAATTGCAGTTCTAACATCTGATGGCATTAATCCATAACTGTTTAATTTATGAGGATCAAGCCAGATGCGCATTGCATATTGAGCACCAAATACGGTGATTTCACCCACTCCATCGACCCGACTTAATGGATCTTGCAGTGTACTCACCATATAGTCAGATATGTCGACAGAAGATCTAGTCCCACTTTCATCGTAAAGCGCAAAGACCAGTAAACTATCGCCTTGTGACTTTGTCACAGTGATCCCTTGCTGCTGAACCTCTTGAGGCAATCGACTCAGTGCCTGATTCACAGCATTTTGCACCTGCACCTGAGCAGTGTCAGGATTGGTATCCTGATCAAAACTAAGACTTATGCGTGCTTGACCGGCCGAACTACTACTCGATGAAAAATACAGTAGACCATCAATCCCTTTAATTTGTTGCTCCAAAATCTGGGTAACACTGTCTTCAACAGTTTTAGCAGATGCTCCCGGATAATTTGCAGTAACATTTACACCTGGTGGTGCAATGTCAGGATATTGCTCAATGGGTAATGTTAAAATCGAAATTGTCCCCAATGCCATAATACAAATAGAGAGGACCCAAGCAAAAATAGGTCGTGCAATAAAAAAACTCGACAACATACGCAATCCTCAACTCATTGGGGTAGGTTCAATCGTCATGCCGGCACTTAAGCCTTGCAGACCCTCAACAATGACTTGATCTCCTGCTTTCAAGCCAGAGGTCACTAACCAACGATTATCAATTGCATCGCCTAGAGTAATTTTTCGTTGCTCGGCTTTATTATCTTTTCCAACAATCCAAACAAGTGGATTTCCTTCTGCGTCTCGGAACAGCGCACCTTGAGGAATTAAGACGCTGTTAGGACGTGTTCCCGTTCCAAGTTCTGCCCGCACATACAGGCCGGGCAATAACGCATTATTGGGGTTGGGAAATGCTGCACGTAAGGTGACACTTCCTGTCGCCTCATCTACAGCAACATCACTAAACTTAAAAGTCCCCTGTTCTGCATAGGCAGTGCCATTCTCAAGCTTCAAACGTACTGAAAGTTCAGTCGGTTTTATTCCATTTTCAGTAAGCTGTTTACGCAGTGCCATGTATTCATCACTCGACTGAGTCAAATCAACATACATGGGGTCCAGTTTTTGAATCGTTGCTAAAGGCTCTGTTTGAGCAGAGGTGACTAAAGCCCCACGTGTAATAGATGAACGCCCTATCCGTCCTGAAATTGGCGCACTAACTTGTGTGTAACGTAAATTGGTTCGTGCTGTTTTCAATACAGCTTCATTTACGGCAACAGTCGCTTTCGCTTGCTCATATGCACTTTGAGCATTATCAAGCTCCTGTTGACTCACCCCATTTACTTTAATTAATTCTTTATAACGCTCGGCTTGAAGGCGAGTCGAATTTACAGTGGCTTTTGCTAATGCAAGATTACCAGCGGCTTCATCCACACTATCCCGATAGAGTGATGAATCAATTTTATAAAGTGGCTGCCCTTTGTTTACTTGCGTGCCTTCCTTAAATAATTGCTCTATTACTACTCCATTGACTTGTGGACGGACCTGAGAAATTTCAGAGGCCACCGTTCTACCAGCCAATTGATAGGTAGATTCAATCGTCTCTGGTTTTATAGTGATCGTACCCACCTGCTGAATATTTTTAGGGGCAGGCGGATCAGAATCACATCCATTAAGAAAAAGTAGCAAAGGCAATAACCACAAGTACTTATGATTAAAAAAAACCGAACCAAACATATTTTGGCACCCTAGACTTATAGACAATTTATTTACTTTACTGTAAAGTAAATAAATACGATGTGCAAGAAAACCGATATGCTAAAAAAATCACCAGGTCGTCCGTCTCGAATTCGCCCTACTATTGTGGCAGCAGCCCGTGAACTATTCCTTGAGCATGGATTAGAAGTCCGTTTAGAGGCTGTTGCCACGAAAGCCGGTACAAATCGACAAACTTTATACAACCATTTCCCGACAAAGACAGCGTTACTTATTGAAGTCTTTGATCATTTAAAAGCAGAAATGGAAGCACCTTTCATTGAGCAGCATGAATTGAAAAATAAGCGACTAGATCAATTATTGTTAGAAATTGGACAGTCTGTACAAAATCATTTTTATCATATTGACGTCATTCGCCTGCAAAGATTGCTGATTATTGCCTTAGTTGAAATGAAAGAAATTCTTCCTAAAATTCAGCAACGTACTCAAGGGAATATTAAAAGATCTTTAACCGATATTCTTGCAACTGCACACAATGCTGGTATTGTTAAAATTGATCAGCCAGAGGAAGCAACAAAGGCTTTCCTCGGTGCCGTAATGGGCTATACCTATCCCGCTACGTTGATTAGTGGAAATATTCCAACTCCAGAAGAACTACAGCGGTTAAATCAAGAAGTTTGCCAAACCTTTTTAAAAGCATGGCAATATAAAGAATAGACTGAATACAAAAAAGCCCTTGTTATAAAAGGGCTCTTTATATGAAATAGCTAAACTTGAAAAATGATGAACGATACATACTACGCCGCTTTAAACTGCTTCAAAAAACAGTCTAATATCATCTCTCTATCCCCTACTTGACCCGAGCTTAAAAGCTAAATAATGGTTCCTTCAATCATATATAAAAATAATTTGGCGTCCTGAAAGGAAAGATCTTTTTTTAGTTTTATTAACTGACTATAGATTTCATTAAGCAACCATGTTCTATATCTCATTACAGTTATATAAGCTTTTGGATAGGTCAGCTTGGTCTCAAAAATTGCTTTAAATAATAGATAGTAAAGCCCCTCCAAATCGGTGTGTAAGACATAAAGTTTCTTAAGTTTATCCATCACACTTGTTTGACTGGCGTACTCAACCATTGAAACTACTTTTTCTTTTAAACGTTCTTTTTGCACGATCATGCAGATTTCGATAAACCGCTCTTTAGAGTGAAAGTAATGATAAAAAGTCGCTTTTGGAATTTGAGATTCTTTCACAATTCTGTCGACTCCAACCGTATGAAATCCGTGATGGTGAAACAGATCAATTGATTTATTTACGACTTGTATGGCACGTGGGGAGATCACTAAATGTGGCATAGTTTTACCGTTATAAAAATTCTTGTTGTATGTAAACGAGATACTTTTTTGGGAGAAAAAAAGGCATAGCAAAGCCGTTAAGACTGTGTTTTGCACATCTCAAGTTTTATTGTTGATTAAGTTTTTGGTCGCGACGAATTAAAGCCTGAAAGCGCTAATCGCTATCAAGCTACTTATAAATTTAAGTGGTGTCGATATAGACTTTGGCAGAGACTGCCAAGAAATAATGGATGTGCAAAGCCAACTCCTTTTTATTGGGAGTTCTGCCAGACATTTATAGAATTATGGTGGCAGAACGAAAGGGGGTTAGCAGACTGGCTCAAGACCCAGCACACCCGAAGGTGTCCCCCTTCCGTCCTACCGCTACAAAAAAGGGAGACGAACGGGTCTACATCAAAAAAATGAATTTTTTCAATGTTCTTGAGCACGGTCTGCTAAAACCGGCTGGCAATGTGGCCAGCAGGCAAAGAATAGTGCCCTGTCCTATTACAGTCAAGCACACAAAATGACATTTGTTTTAATTTAGATCATTAAAAAGTAAGGATAAATAATGCGTGAGTTATTGTTCAAGTGGGGTTTATAAACGCATAAAAACAGAAAAATTAGTAAACAACTATTTGTTATGTTTACGCGAATATTCAGGGTAAGGAAAATGATAGATCTTCATTTGAATTAAATTTAAAAGTTATTACACAAACACTGATAATTATAAAAACACTATCCTCTAGACGAGATAGAATTTTAAAAAATGATTTTTACATAAGGCATCGGATGAACAGACAGAAAATTGGTGTAGACCTTGGAGGTACTAAATTATTAATATTATGTGATGAAATTGAGGAGATATTTAGTACAGGAATTTCATTCACCCCAGAAGAATTAATATCACACCTACAATCTTTTATTTTAAAACATGGAATTAAACCCGAAAGCATAAGCCTAGCAGTGCCGGGTCTAGTTAACGAAAATGGGCACATTGTTAATTGTGATGTTCTCCCTGCATTTATAGGTTGGCAGGGAAATGAAGCATTAAAATTATTATGTAGTAAAACAATTATCTTAAATGATGTAAAAGCTGCCATGCATGCGGAACTAAATGATTCCTCGGCTCATGCTGCAAGTGTCATTATTATGATTGGTACAGGTATTGGGGCTGCATTCATAATAAATGGAAAACCCTTACTGGGAGCTAGTGGTTGGGCTGGTGAGCTAGGTTACTTACCAGTAAAAAGTAATGAAGGAATTAAACGTCTAGATGAAGTTGCAAGTGGCTCAGCAATTGCCAAGCAATGTGCACTCAGCCCATCTAATCTAGCATTAATGGCTAACAATGGAGATCAAGCAACTTTAACTGTTATAAAAGAGGCAGGCACAGCTTTAGGTCTTGGAATAGCAACTGTTATTAATCTTTTGAATCCATCGCAATTAGTAATAGGAGGAGGAACAATAGAATTACCCGGTTATTTAGACGCGGCTTTAAAGTCTGCTAAAGAAAACTGCCTTCCTGAGCTTTGGCAAGATTGCGACATATCAAAAATAAAAGCGGGAAGAAAAGTAGCTGCTTTAGGTGCTATACGTGCAATTGAACAATAAAATAATATGAGTATTTTTCTGATCCGACATGCTGAGAGTGAAGCCAATATTAATGGAAAAACCCTTTCGCATGCTTTGATTGCTTTAAGTGAGCATGGCCATAATCAAGCTCAAGCACTCTGTTCACAATTACCTAAAATTGATCATGTAAATGCATAAGATTACTGACCTAATCTCTAAAGAGGTCGAATAAAGCTTTTCAGTAAGGTTGAAACCAAGGTTTCTTTGGTGCAGTCCCAGTATATGCAGGACTAACTTTAATTGGCCCATGACCTTTTTCACATTCTTGAACACCCCACTCACTAGGGCGAAAACGCGCATTAGCTCCATCGGGTTCAGGCTTACCAAATTCTTTTACAATATCGTGATCAATTAATGGAATTTCAAGTAGTACGATGTCTCCACGAGAGCAAGCAATTGTAGGATGCTTTGTGTCGTAAACCCATTTACCATAACCATTTTCTTCCTTACGATCAAAGCGCATGACGGGCCCTATTTGCTGATCCCATGCCAATTCCATTCGAGGAGGTTCCATCGCAGTTACCCACATTCCTGCGACTTGTACAGGATGAGGGAAACGTACAGCCTGTAATCCCCGTAAACTCAGAGGTAATTGTGGCTCACCATTGTCAAAAGCATCATAACGACTAATTAAGCTCCCTTTGGGAATCAACAGTTCTCCATATTGTGCATCTTGAGATAAAACGAAATGACTGCGACTTTCCTTATAATGCTGCTTAAGAGCAATCTCATACCCTACCGATTCAATCATATAAAATAAATAACCTGCCCATAGGTCACATATTAGTGTCAATACGGTAATGAATAATGTCTTTCGAGAAAAAAACCTAACAGGCTTTTCAACCTTCTTTCGCCAAAAGAGTATTACTTTCACCAACAAGCCTAGTGTTAGTACAACTCCAATCAATGGAATAATAAATAACAGAAAAATTGCGAAAAAAGAGAATGGCTGTACTGGTATCATAATTTTTAAATCTTTAACTTCATATTTTTCTAAGGCGGGTCACTAAGAAAATTGTATATCCGTATTTAAAAAATAGAAATGTTTAGCAAATAAATTAAGTAGTTACAATATAGAAGAGATACATCTTTTTGATGTTAAAGAATATATTAAATATATAACTAAAATCTTGTATAAGCTTGCAAAGAATTAAATTTAAGAGATTTATTAATTTTTTATTTTAATTTATTCAAATTTTATTTTACACATAATAAAATCCTTAACACTTCTATCAGGAATAATCAGTCATGGAAAAACAAGATAAAATATCAATTGCTCATAAATATCTTAGTAATACCATTTCTAAAGTAACAAATGAGCCCACACATGAGCTAAAAAATTATAAACCTACTAAAAATGAAAACTCTTTCTTTTTTATTCATAATTTCGATACTTATGAATTAGAGGCCAAATTTAGTTACAGCGAAGGCTCCCCACAAAAAATAGCTTTACTTATACATGGAGGTAACTCTGATTTAAGTTCCTTAAGCCCTTTAGAAGAGCTTCTTAGAAGTAAAAATATTGCAACACTTTCCTTTAACTTAAGTGGTTTAAATAATACGAGCAAAATAAAGTCATCATTATCTCAAAATATAAATGAAAGTATGACTTTTTATAGTCTTTTAAAAAAAGTAGATATTATTATTGGATATAGTTTGGGGGGCTATATTGCAATTAATTTAGCAAAAAAAATCCAAGTTAATCAATTAATTTTATTTTGTCCAGCCATATATTCAGATCAAGCATTACATAAAATATATGGACTCGATTTTAAAAATGAAATTTCAAAACCTTATAGTTTTTATTCCTCATCAATTTGTAACTTCTTAATGAGTTATAGAAAAAATATATTAATCATTTATGGTGAATTAGATGGAATAAAAACCAATAATGGAAAGTCGAAAGGATTTTATGAAATTAATGGTACCACCCAGTACTCTCCAATCCCTTATGAGATAGTCCAAGCATTTAAAAAAATTTCCATTCGAAAAGCTAATTTTAATTTAAGAATTGAGAAAAATAAAGATCGTTATCTAATAAAAAATATAAAAGAATATAATATTTGAAAAAATATTGATTTTCCAAAAAAGACACTTTAGTCTTTAGCAGAATTTTAACCACAATAAACTAGTCATGAATCAAATAGTTAAGAACTTAGAAACTTATCATCTTCATCTTTCTTCCGAGCTTTCTCATTTAATTAATGAAATGTCATATGAGTTAATAAATTGAATTTTGAAATCCTACTTATCTTAGGCTTAGTGGCTATGGTAGCTGGATTTATTGATGCTATTGCAGGTGGGGGTGGCTTAATCACTCTACCTGCATTGCTCTTATCAGGCGTCCCTCCTGTATCTGCAATAGCGACCAATAAATTGCAAGCTGCCTCGGCAACTCTTTCAGCAACTATTAGTTTCGCAAGAAAAGGACTAATCGAATGGCGTAAAGCAATGCCTATTGCTTGTATGTCTTTTTTAGGAGGTACACTAGGGGCACTTTCAGTTACGCTCATGCCTAAAAAGGTACTCTTAACTATCGTTCCAATACTTTTGATTTTAGTAGCCTTATATTTTATTTTTTCACCCAAACTAAGTGATGTAGATAAAAAACCACTTATTCCTTATTTTCTGTTTGCACTTCTAGTCGCACCGTTACTAGGGTTTTATGATGGAGTTTTTGGTCCTGGAGTCGGTTCATTTTTCATAGTTGCATTTGTACTATTATTAGGTTTTAAGTTGGTAAGCGCCTTATCTTATACCAAGTTAGCAAATGTGGCTTGTAACCTAGGTTCTTTATCTATTTTCATCATTAAAGGATATGTCATTTTTCCAATAGCTCTAGTGATGGCTGGTGGAGCTTTTATAGGTGCTTCGATTGGTGCGAAATTTGCGGTAAGATTTGGATCAAGAGTGATTAAGCCTCTGTTAATATTGATAAGTTTATGTATGGCTTTTAAATTATTATTAGATCATAAGAACCCGATTTTCATATATTTTAGTCATTTCTTTTAATCTATCCATTACATTAATTGTATCTCAATAGTGTGCTTTTTTAGAAGGCTCTTACATCTGTTAAGAGCCTTTTATTATGAAACACAATAAAATAAACCTTATTAAATTTAGAAAAACTTGATTTCTCTCTATTTTTTTTAATAATAAAGTTTAATAAATAAACTACTAAATAGAATTTAGATATGGAAAAAAAAGATGATGCTACAATCATTGTAGAAGAAAAATCCGGTCACCAAAAATATGAGGTGCTAAAAGAAAAACTGAGGTATAAACAGGCGCTTAGAGCAAATACAAAAAAAATTGACCACAAAAATGTCCGCTTAAATATTCAAGCAGATGCTTTACCCAGTAAGACATTTTTTATAATGAATGCGCTTGCAGCGATCATAGCAGGATATGGTCTTCTCGCCGATTCATCCGCTGTAGTTATTGGTGCAATGTTAGTCGCAATGATGCTTGGCCCCATTTCAGGAATAGCCCTGTCATTCATTGATAATAGATGGATTTTATTTAGAACATCATTCTTAACTCTTATTTTAGGCTTAGTAATGATTTATTCGATTGGTATTATTTTGGGACTAATTAATATAAATATACCAATTACTGGCGAAATTTTAGCTAGAACACAACCTACTATAATGGACCTCATGATTGCTCTTGCAGGTGGAGCAGCAGGCGCTTTTGCCTCTATATCACCGCGACTTTCTGTTGCTGTTGTAGGTGTGGCTGTGGCAACCGCTTTAGTTCCACCGTTAGTTGCAAGTGGTATCTTAGTTGCTCATTTAGAATGGAAAAGTGCTGCAAATGCACTGATTTTAGCTATAACAAATATTATTGCCATTCAAGTTAGTTCTTCACTGGTGTTGTGGATTGCCGGTTTTCGCCGAGGTTCTGATACTGAAGTGAAAAGTAATGTCTTCGAATTTATAAAAAGAAATATAGTTAGTTTATTTTTTTTAGTGGGTTTAGCGATTTATTTAACATTCAATTTTACACATATGCTAAATAAACAATTTTATGAAAATAAAGTAAAATCAAATGTTAATGGATTTTTTAATATTAACAATAATGTTGTCGATACAATCCAGTTCGATAAACGGAATACTTTTACTCTCGTTCGTGTAGTAGTTCGAGGAGACACTCCCCCAACAGCATCAGATATTAAAAGACTTAATCAATTGCTACCGAAAGATTCAAATAAAAAATCCACCATTGCCCAAATTAGATTTATTCCAGTAGAGATAATTGAAGCACCAAACAGTCCAAATAATACAGTGATTCAATATAAAGAAGCAGAACGTTTAGTTAAATAAAATATCCAAGTAGAAAGAAGCTAAGCCCCGATTACCGAGGCTTAGCTTTTATAAAAATAGTTTTTAAATCAAATAATTATTTACTTAACATCCTCAAACTCAGAAACAGGTTTGTTTACTTCAACTTTTGTTCCACCGAATTTATCGCTCACAAACTTTTGAACTTTAGGTAAGTGGTAAAGTTCACCAAGTTTGGTATAGATCGGGTCATTTTTCTTCGCTTCAGCCACACCTAACAAATTCACATAAAGTTTTGTAGACTGATCAATAGGTTCACGGAAGATAGAATCCTTCATTACATTTAAGCCACCCTCAAGTGCTAATGTATTACCCAATACAATTGCATCTACATCGTCTTTAACACGGACTGCTGTAGTCATTTGAATTGGTTTTAATTGCAAATTTTTAGGGTTTTCAGCAATGTCATTAGTAGTCCCTTTTACAGGATCAAAGTTCGGCTTAAGTTTAATCAGATTTGCAGACTGCAATAAAGTTAATGCACGAGCTTCATTGGCAGTATCGTTTGGAATCGCAATGGTCGCGCCTTGTGGGAACTCTTCAACAGATTTAACTTTATTTGCATAAATACCCATTGGCTCTAAGTAAGTTGTCGCAACAGCAGCAACTTTAGCCTTATTTGAAGCATTATAAGCTGCCAAATAGTTAAATGACTGGAATGCATTTACATCTTGTTCACCATTTGCAACTGATGTATTGAGCACAACATAGTCAGTCAGATTGGTCACTTCAAGTTTAATACCAGCTTCTTTAGTTTCGGGAAGCGTCGCAACATATTTCCACACATCAGTATCCGAACCTGTTGAAACCAGTTTAATTGTTCGAACTGACTCAGTTTTGTTTTCAGCTGTATTTTCAGTTTGCGCAGGTTGTTTGCTACATGCCGACAGTGTGAGAACAGATGCGCCGAACAGGACACTAAATAATTTTTTCATAAATACATCCTAAAATAGGAAATGCTTACTCTACAAAAGAGAGAGAGACATTCCTAACCATTGGGTCAAAATACAATATTTGGCTGGAAGTAATTTCCAGATATATAAGGGTTTAGAGGCCTGAATTCAGCCTTATTTCTTCCTTGATCTTGCTCGCTGAACAATAGAATCACGTTTTGAAACAGTCTCTAAATATTGGATCATCATATATCAATAAGTGAATATTCTACAAATAACTTGTTCGATTCTGATATATAGAAGCGTTACAAGTAAGATACTGAAAACAAAAAATATATTATATAAATACAACAATTTCGATTAAAATATATACTCATTTGATTTATATGAAATTTTCAGGATTTGTTAGCAGTATTTAAGCTAAATCTTACAGTAATGTAGAGACTAGGCATAAAAAAAGCCCTTGTCATTAACAAGGACTTTGTAAAAATCTGACGGAAGCAAGTTTTTTATATAACTCTTCTCTGATACGGCTCAAAAATAAAATTATATATTTCAAAAAATTAAATTAAAAATCATCCAACTTCATCCTGCACAATCTAGCTTTTTATAATTCTAATACTCAAAATTCATATACAACACATTACTCATTATTCAGGGCTACTTCACGAACTAGGGCAAGGAAGGCTTTCAAACCCGCAGATTGATTACGTCTTCCTGAATAATATAAACAAAGTCCAGACATACAAGGCATCCAATCCTCTAACACGGAAACAAGTTGACCTGACTCAATTTCAGCGCGAACATCCTGTTCCATAAAGTATCCCAGGCCAATGCTCTCTAATACTGCAGCTCTTGATAAGCTTGCTTCATCAAGGGTTATCGGTCCTTGCACATCAATTTGAATAATTTCTCCATTTTTTTCAAATTTCCAGCGGAATAGTGCACCATCAGGTAGACGTACTCGAATACATTTATGTCTAAAAAGATCTGTTGGTATTTGTGGCTTCCCATAACACTCAAAATATTCAGGTGAACCAACAACCACATATTTTTGAAGTTTACCAAGGGACACCGCAATCATATCACTTGGGACAAGATGAGCGACACGAATACCTAAATCAAAACCATCAGCAATAATGTCAACAAGTTTGCCCTCAGTGACCAAATCAATATTCATTTCTGGGTAACGTCGAAGAAATTTAATAATCACAGGAGAAATAATTTCTCTCGCTGCAAATGCAGCCGCATTGATTCTTAATGTACCTGACGGTGATTCTCTCTGCGAACGTACAATATCCAACGCACTATGAATATCCTGAAGAGCAGGCCCGACTTGTTCTACAAAAAGTCTGCCTGCCTCTGTCAAGGAAACACTACGTGTTGTCCGATTAAACAGACGTACACCCAGATTTTCCTCTAATTTACTAATTGCATGACTTAAAGCCGTTGTCGACATCCCTAGTTCAATCGCAGCGCCACGAAAAGTTCCTCGTTTGGCGATTGCCATTACTGCTTTTAAATCATTTAAATTTGCTCGTTCCATTATCCTGATTTATTCAACTAAACATCCCATTTTATACGGATTGTTAGAACAATCGTCAAATCATAAAATTTAAAACACCAATTTAGATCATTAAAAAAGAGCGACTCATGAAAGATATACCAGAAGTGGTTAGTGCATACTTTGATGCTGATCAAGCGAACGACGTAGATGCTTTGAACCTTATTTTTTCTAACTCTGCCATTGTTGAAGACGATGGCAGTCTATACAGAGGAATTGCGGAAATTCGTACATGGTTGCTGGCAATGAAAGAAAAATACCAGTACTCACTTGAAATTATTGATGTTTCTAATAATGGTCATATCAGCACGGTTTTAACACAAGGGAGTGGCAACTTTCCAAATAGTCCTGTGAGACTTAATTTTCAGTTCACACTTGAAAATGACAAAGTTGTTAAATTGAGGATTTATTAATGGAAGATTTTATTACTTTAAAAGGAAAACGTGCCTTAATCACGGCGGGTACAAAAGGTACTGGTGCTGCCACCGTTAAATTATTCAATGAACTTGGCGCGACAGTACTAACCACTGCTAGAACTCAACCAGATTATTTACCGAATAATGTACATTTTGTTTCTGCTGATCTCACAACTCGAGAAGGTTGTGAGGCTGTTGTCCAAGCAGTAAAAGAGTTATTAGGTGGTGTAGATATCATTGTACACATGCTTGGTGGCTCATCTGCGCCAGCGGGCGGATTTGCAGCATTAACCGATGAAGAGTGGTACAAAGAGCTTCACCTAAATCTGATACCTGCAATACGTATTGATCGTCAATTAATTCCCGATATGATTCAGCAAGGCCAAGGTGTAGTAATCCACGTTACGTCAATACAACGCTCACTTCCTTTACCAGAAGCTACGACAGCTTATGCTGCTACAAAAGCAGCACTAGCAACTTATAGTAAAAGCCTGTCAAAAGAAATATCCCCCAAAGGTATTCGGGTTATTCAAGTCTCGCCAGGATGGATTGAAACAGAGGCATCAGTTGCTCTTGCAGAGCGGCTGGCTTTACAAGCTGGCACGGATTATGAAGGTGGTAAAAAGATAGTCATGGATTCAATCGGAGGAGTTCCTATTGGACGACCAGCTAAACCAGATGAAATAGCAAATCTTATCGCATTTTTGGCATCAACCCGTGCGTCTGCAATTACAGGTACTGAATATGTGATTGATGGCGGAACGATTCCTACTGTTTAATAGTAATGTTGAATCACGCCATATTATATTTTTTCTTCACTTGAGCAGTTTATAATTGCAGGTAAAAAAAAAGCCCTTGTCACTAACAAGGGCTTTTTAAGAATCTGGCGGAAGCGGTGAGATTCGAACTCACGGAGGACTCACACCCTCGTCGGTTTTCAAGACCGGTGCATTAAACCGCTCTGCCACGCTTCCAACGAGCGCTATAATATAAATAAAAATTGAAGTTGGCAAATCTTTTATTTAATTTTTAATTCAACCGCTCAAAATAAACACAAATCCATTTAAATTTCTGAGTTTTCCGTCTTTTCATAGCGAATTGTATTGATATACCACAGCTTTTTTCCAGATGGCGTGTGTACTTCAATCTCATCATCAACTTCTTTGCCGAGCAATGCGCGAGCCATAGGTGACTCAATCGAGATATGTTGAGGATGATGATCATAAATTTCATCGATTCCCACAATACGTAAAGTTTTTTGTTCCCCTTCTTCGTTTTCAATCTCAACCCAAGCGCCAAAGTAAACCTTGCCGTCTTGTTCAGGAGAGTAATCAACGATTTTTAATTCTTCTAAGCGTTTTCCTAAATAACGTACACGTCGATCAATTTTTCTGAGAAGCTGCTTATTATATTGATAATCCGCGTTTTCACTGCGGTCACCTAAGCTTGCAGCCCAATTTACTTTTTTGGTGATTTCCGGTCGTTCTTCATGCCAAAGTTGTTTTAATTCAGCAACTAATTTGTCATGCCCTGACCGAGTGATTAAGTTAGATTTCATGATAAAAAACCACTGTTCAACAACATATCGCTTACAAGATGTAGCATTTTATACCCTATTTTCTCACATCAGAAGTGTATAAATTTTCTTCCTTAAGAAATTCATGTGGTTATGATGATATATCGAAGTTTTAACTGTACAAAATTTGACATTACTTTTTTTCAATATTATGATGCGCGCAGTTTAAATGTTGAGCGTTTTTTAACCCATTCGAAAACTATGTAGATTTTCTACACAGTTTGTTTTTTTCATTTCATGTCATTTTGAATGACGTCATGACTGCCCACCCCTTATTGAATTTATCAACTTTTAGAAGTTATGGCAGCTTTTTGTCTGACTTTTAGGGCATAAATTATCTGTAGCGGAGACAACATGCACAGTAATTCAAGTTCTGGGTCGAGGCTTTGCCTTAACTCTTTATTTTCTTCTCTCCCGTTAAAAGCACTTGCACTCAGTACTATGCTTTTTCCATTTCATAGTCTTAATGCAGGGAAAACCCTACAGTACAATACTGTAGTTAATACAAACACTTTAACTGTTGTTGCGGTAGAAAGCCCGACAACCGTTTTCAAAGAAGATCAGTTTCTACATGGTTTTGGTTACGACTTAGCACGTAATTATGCGCAAAACCTAAATGTAAAGCTGGACTTTAAAATCGTGGCAGACAATACCACTGCACTTAGATGGGTTCAGCAAGGTAAAGCAAACTTTGCGATGACTACAGCTGGTTTAAGCACAATCGAAAACAAAGGTTTGATGTCTTTTTCTGCAACTTGTGGTGACACAGCTAATTTGCAAAAAAATGGCTTAAATCCTGAGTTAAGTTGGGTATTTAAACAGGCTGATGACCCACTCACCCAGACCGCCAGTGGCTTTGTATGCCAAAGTAAGCAAAATGGTGTGACACAACA
This sequence comes from Acinetobacter sp. 12966, assembly GCF_031196995.1. Lineage (NCBI taxonomy): Bacteria > Pseudomonadati > Pseudomonadota > Gammaproteobacteria > Moraxellales > Moraxellaceae > Acinetobacter > Acinetobacter sp. 12966. The sequence continues at coordinate 49,624 of NZ_JAVIMC010000089.1, read as the reverse complement.
GCTTGCCTCTTTTTATAACCGCAATGTGGTGAAACCAGAAGCATGGTCAACCATTCAACGTGACTTAAGTACACGTTTACCGATCTACAAAGCGAGCTTTAAGCAAAGTGCCGCGAAGTATGATCTAGATTGGCATTTACTTGCAGCCATTGGTTATCAAGAGTCTTACTTAAAGCCAGAATCTGTTTCTCCCACAGGTGTTCGCGGCTTAATGATGCTCACCAATAGCACTGCTCGAGCAATGGGTGTAAGCAATCGTAGTGATCCAGCTCAAAGTATTCAAGGTGGCGCGAAGTATTACGATTTGATGCTAACTGAATTTGATAATATTCCGTTCCCTGATCGGAACTGGTATGCGCTTGTGGCCTATAACATGGGACCGGGCGCGGTCGGTCAGATTCAGAAGCGCTTGAAATCTCAAGGGAAAGATCCGAACAAATGGGTCAACCTCTATAACTATTTGCAAAGCAATAAAACGCGAAATGGTCGATATAAGCAAGCAGTTCAATATGTCACTCGTATCCGTGCTTATCTTGAACATATCAAAACGGCGCAAACACGAATCAATATCTAATTTTATTGTTTAAAAGTTGATAAATTCATTGTTTGTATAAATAAAAAGCTTACCTCTATGGGTAAGCTTTTTATATGAATTCTTTGAAATTTAAGCTGTTTGCTCTAATACTTTCTTGAACAAATCTTTTTGTTCTTGGCTTGGCTTAGCTGTTTGTAAAGCCATCAATTGAGACATATCGCCTTGAACTTTAATTTTACCAGTCATGAATGCCTGCATAGCAGCAGCCATATCAAACTCTAAGAATACTTTACGTAAAGTTTCAGCATCCATATTTAAAGTTGTTTTGGCATTTGAAGACAAACCTTTTTTGATTTTACCCCCATCTAAAGCTAATTCGGTATTTCCAGACGCATCTGTAACTACTAAATTAATTGCCAAATTCGCAAGAGCAGGTGGCAAATTAAGATCCCCTGCTTCAGCAGTTAATTTTTCGACAGTAGCAAACCAATCTTCAGTTAAAAATGCAGGCATGATTCTTCCTCAAATTTATTTGTTCAATTTCTCTAGTTGCCTATCCAGACAACATCATGTGAAGCAATTCTGCTTGAGCGTTGTTATAGCATGTAATTTAAATTTAGGGCTATGACTTTTTGTACGGAACATTCATTTTTTAGTATTTTGATACATTAAAGGCACTTGTTTATAAAGTGCCTTTAATTGACTTATCAAGAAGTTTTACTCAGCAGCAAAACTTAAGTTCACAACATCTAAGCGATTCTTAAGCTCTTCTGGATCTTTAAAATCCAACTCGCGCTGAGAATCTAGCGCTTCGAAATCAAACAGTTCACGGTCCGCTAACTGAGACGGAGATACGTTTTGTAACGCCCCGAAAATGCTGTGTAAGCGTTTTGGATATTGTTTATCCCATTCACGTAGCATTTCGTTAAGCATGGCACGCTGTAGGTTTTCCTGCGAACCACAAAGGTTACATGGAATGATTGGGAACTGACGTATCTCGGCATATTTGATAATGTCTTTTTCTTCAACATATGCCAAAGGACGAATCAAAATGTTCTTTTTATCTGACGATAAAAGCTTTGGAGGCATCGCCTTTAAGCTACCGCCATGGAACAAATTTAAGAAGAATGTTGCAATGATGTCATCACGGTGATGACCTAAGGCAACTTTAGTCGCACCAATCTCTTGTGCAAAGCCATATAAAGAACCACGGCGTAAACGTGAACACACTGCACAGTAAGTTTTACCTTCCGGTGTTAGACGTTTAGTAATGGTATAGGTGTCTTTTTCTAAAATGTAATATGGAATGTTGTTTTCTTCCATATAACGAGGCAAAACATCTTCAGGGAAGCCAGGTTGTTTTTGGTCAAGGTTAACCGCAACCACATCAAAATTGATCGGCGCAATACGCTTAAACTGCAACAAGATATCGAGCAAGGTATAACTGTCTTTACCACCAGACACACACACCATGACCTTATCGCCATCTTCAATCATATTGAAGTCACGAATAGCATGCCCAACTTGACGGCGAAGCTTCTTGAGCAAACGGTAATAGGCCGAGCTTGTTGGAAGTTCAGGCTTAAAATTAAATCCCTGATTGGACTCAACTGGCGCGTACATAGACGAGATATACCCATAAATAAAAATACCGCGCAATTTTATATGATTCAGAAGAGAATCGCATCAAAAGAATAGTTTCAATTCTTGAAGTCGTCACATTGCTCGTGCATGATGCAAAAGACACGCTCTAATTTTGACTATAGCGTTCAAATTTTGTGCAAAATGCTTACTTTTTGGACTTTTCCACAGTTTTCCACAAAACCTGTGGATAAAATTGTGGATTTCTTCGTGCTTGACAAACTGTTTTGACCTTCTGTTAAGGGTTCTATTTAAATTGATCATTTTTTAACCAATGTTTTTTACTATTATTTATCAATAAGTTAATCATGTCAATAGAATCATTTTAAAAAAAAAATTTAATTTTTTTTGATGAGCATTCGAACAAATCAGCTTGATTTTTTGAAAGAGTCGAAATAAAAAAAATTACACAAAACTTCTTTAAGTAATATTTTTTGATAAACTCTTTGGCAAGTTTTAAATACCTTAAAATTGTGAATAACATAAAATGAAAAATTCGGTTCAATTTCTTATTTCTTGTTTGCTGGGGATGACCACTTTTACGGTCGGCATAACTTCGAGTTCAGCAGGTCAAATGTATATTTACCAAGATAAAAACGGTAGTACATTGCTCACCAACCGAAAAAGCTATGACCAATCTCTAAAAAAAGTAAAAGTAACCTATTATCCGGATAGCAATATTCACAGTTATACAAACTGGGGAGCATCAGAAGCTTCTGTTCTGCCAAGCTATAATAAGAATAAAAATGCTTTTGACCACATCATTAAACAAGCTGCACAACAACATGGTGTCTCGGAAGGGTTAATCAAAGCCGTTATGCACACCGAGTCAGGCTTTAATGTAAAAGCCCGTTCACCAGTAGGTGCTCAAGGTTTAATGCAGCTGATGCCTGCGACTGCTCGTCGTTTTAATGTCTCTAACGCGTATGACCCGCAACAAAATATTTTTGCTGGTGCTAAATATTTAAGCTGGTTGCTCAAGCGTTTTAATGGAAACACACAAATGGCACTTGCGGCTTACAATGCAGGTGAAGGTAACGTTGATAAATATGGTGGTATTCCCCCTTTCCGTGAAACACAAGATTATGTACGCCGTGTGACAAGCCGATATCAAAACTTATATGCATCTGGAACAGGCTTTTCATCTTTTACGAATGCTTCAGCACAAACTGTTTCCCATTCTTCTAATTTTGCAGAAAATACAACAGCACAAATCTCAGCACCAGCACCTAAATATTCATCTTCTCGTCAAATTGTGACTTTACCTGACGGCACCTATACAGATGCACCGACAGGCACTTATGTTACAAACAATGCCACTGCAATTGCCCATATACGAATTGAATAAATAATGAAGAAGAACTGTTACTCACAGTTCTATTCCAACGATTCTCTGTGTTTTAAATTGTAATGATCTATTACCTAATCTTTACCATTTTGACGATTTTAGCCAATAATTCTTTAAATTTAGGCACATTCTGCTACGTGAAAGAATGTATCAATTCCTTATTTTTTTCTTGAATTTTTTGCCCAAGCCCCGCATATTAGCTGCATGATTTAGAGTTTATAAATCAGATAACATTTTATTTATAAGAGGATTTTCTCAATGATGCGGATTGGTTTGTTTTTGCTTACCAACCTCGCGGTACTGGTTGTAGCTGGCATTATTTTGTCACTCTTCGGTGTCGGTAGTTACCATGGCGCGGGTGGCTTGAATCTAGGCAACCTTTTAGTGATCTGTTTTGTGTTTGGTATGGTGGGATCTTTAATCTCGTTATTCATGTCAAAATGGATGGCTAAGAAAACGACCGGTACAGAACTGATCGACCCGAATGCTCCTCGTAACCAAGCTGAAAGCTGGTTATTGCAAACAGTCGCTGAACTTTCTCAACGTGCTGGTATCAACATGCCAGAGGTTGGTATTTTTCCATCATATCAATCCAATGCCTTTGCAACAGGCTGGAACAAAAATGATGCCTTAGTTGCCGTTTCCACCGGCTTACTTGAGCGTATGAACAAAGATGAGCTACGTGCTGTGCTTGCACACGAGATTGGTCACGTTGCGAATGGTGACATGGTTACCCTAGCGCTCATCCAAGGTGTTGTGAACGCCTTTGTTATGTTCTTTGCTCGTGTCGTTGGTGACTTTATTGACCGTAATGTTTTTGGTCGTCAAGACGATGAAGCCCCAGGTATGGGTTACTTCATTATTACCATGGTATTGGATATCGTCTTTGGTATTCTCGCATCTGCCATTGTGATGTGGTTCTCTCGTTATCGTGAATACCGTGCTGATGAAGCAGGTGCACGTTTAGCAGGTAAACAAGCAATGATTTCTGCATTATTACGTCTACAAGCTGAGACTGAAATGCCAGATCAAATGCCAAAAGAAATGAAAGCCTTCGCAATTGCGGAAGGTAAAGAACAAGGCTTTAGTTTAGCTGCTTTGTTCCAAACCCACCCAACAATTGAACAACGTGTGGCAGCTTTACATCAATTAGATTGCCCATAAAACGTTTAATGTAAAAATAAAGCCTCCAAATGGAGGCTTTATTTTTTATTACATTGTTTGATAGAGACCCCAGAGATAACTTGCGCCCCACCAAACAGCCAAGCCAATTAAAAGCAGTACAAGTGCACCTACTAAATCAGGAATATGCAACCATAACCAACTGACAACAGGATTGCGCCAAAAAGCTGAATGCTGTTGCTTCTTTTCAAGCTTTTCATGCAAATAGGGATGAACAACATGGATATCGCTCTGAATCGCATATTCTTCGCGTATATGCGTGTGAACTACATCTAATGCTTTTCGACTTGGTCTTATAAAAATATCAAAAATAGTCCCAGCCACAGGAACAAATCCGACTACTGCATCTACAACGGCCAGTTTGATGACTGGAGTCAACTTATGCTGAGGCACACCAATTTGTTTGGCTTTATAGATGGCATAACAGGTCAATGCGAAACCAGCGACATCACCTGCAATCGGAATCGTACTCAGCGCAGCATCTGCACCAATACCTTGCTTTGTAAAAGGAATGCGAACCGCACTATCCATCATGGTGGCAAACTTGGCCAGATCTCGTTCTAGTGCGATGACCTGTTGCTCTGTTAATATTTTTTCTTGGGGCATTTAAATCAAATATATAAAGAGAAAGTTAATCTTAATATACTTGATTTGATGCCTTTTTTTAAATTGTTTACTTTTAACTAGTAGCTTTCGATCTAAACAGCGAACGCAGTAACACGTACATGACTGGAATAAAGAAAAGAACCAGTACTGTACCAAACATAACGCCACCTAAAATACTAATACCGATTTCTTGACGACTTACAGCTCCTGCACCTTGCGCAAAGACAAGAGGAATCACACCTGCACCAAAAGCCAAAGATGTCATTAAAATCGGTCTTAAACGTAAGCTCGCGCCTTCTAAAGCTGCTTCAATTGCACTCTTACCTTTTTCTTGCGCCAAGGCAGCAAACTCAACAATTAAAATTGCATTTTTACAAGACAATCCAATTGTAGTTAATAGCGCAATTTGGAAATACACATCATTTGGTAGACCAAAAATATAAGAGAAAATGACACTTCCTCCCACACCAAGCGGAATAGAGGTCATTACCGCAGCGGGAATGCTTAGACTTTCATAGAGTGCAGCTAAACATAAGAAGATAAAGCCTGCCGAGATTAAATATAACCAGACAGCCTGATTTGTCGACTTCTGCTCTTCAAAAGATAAACCTGTCCATGCCAAGCCAACATCCTTTTGCTGATTTACAAGTTGTTCAACATCTTTCATTGCCTGACCCGAACTGCTACCACTCGCAACATCAGCTTGAAGTTGTAATGCACTATAACCCATATAGCGTTTTACAATTTCAGGAGCACCACCCCAACTGAAGTTAGCAAATGAGCTAAAAGGCACCATCTCATTTTGATTATTACGTACAGACCAATTATATAAATCTTCCGGTTTCGATCTGAACTCGGCATCACCTTGGATCATAACGCGCTTGATACGACCACGGTCAATAAAGTCATTCACATACGTTCCACCCCATGCACTCGACAAGGTGTTGTTAATCGCGGGGAGCTCTAATCCATTTGCCAATGCTTGTTTCTGGTCAATTTTGATATTGAGGTTTGCTTTACTGTTAGTAGATTGCTTATCAAAGTTTTCAAAACTTGTATAGCTTTTACTCTGCGTTTGCAACTGACGGAAGGTGTTATCCAGAAAATCTTGACCTTGACCATTTAAATCCTGAATCCATAAATCCAACCCATCAGTTTGGCCCAAACCATTGACCGAAGCAGGTAATGTCACATTAATTTGCGCATTATTAAATTGACTAAAATATTTCATCGCACGCTTTTGAATAGCGTCAGCTGAATTTTCCTTACCAGTACGCACATCCCAAGGTTTTAAGGCAATAAATCCCTGTGCCAAGTTCTGGCCTGTACCAGAATAATTTCGTCCATAGCGGATTAAAACCAGATCCACATTCTTATCTTCTTGAGTTAAGAAATATTGGCGGACTTGTTCTCCAATTTTTTGACTTTGCGAGATTGGCGCACTATCAACAAGCTTAATTTGAACGCTTAAAATGCCTTGGTCTTCTTTAGGAATAAATCCACTTTTTAAACCGTTATAGAACAGTGCAAAAACAGCAATCAAAGCCACAAAAATCACGATAACCGATTTACTGTAACGAATGCTTGTCTGGACGATCTTGATATATTGATTTTTAAGTTGATCAATTTTTTTGTTAAACCAAACCGCCCAACGCTTAGACTCTGGATTAGGCTTTAAAATTAAGGCACATAAAGCAGGCGTTAACACTAATGCCACGACGAGTGATAACGCCATAGCGGCAACTAAAGTAATAGAAAACTGACGATAAATCACGCCAATTGAGCCACCTAAAAACGACATTGGAATAAAAACAGCAGTTAAAACCAATGTAATTCCGATTAAGGCACTACTAATTTCTCCCATTGACTCAATGGCTGCTTCTTTTGGTGTTAAATGCTGTTCATGCATGAGCCGCTCAACATTCTCAACCACCACAATCGCATCATCTACTAGCAAACCAATCGCGAGCACTAATGCAAACAGCGTTAAGGTGTTAATACTAAAACCGAGCACATATAAAACAGCAAAAGTTCCCAAAATAACAACTGGAACGGTAATACTCGGAATAAGTGTAGCGCGCCAGCTTTGCAAGAATAAGAACATCACCAAAATAACTAAAATAATCGCTTCAATAAGCGTCTTTACAACTTCTTTAATTGACTCTTGGACAAATGGCGTATTATCTCGTGGATAAACAATTTTATAGCCAGCAGGTAGCTTAGTTGTAAGCTGATCTAGAGTTTGATGGATGAGTTTCGAGGTCTGAATCGCATTCGCCCCCGAAGATAACGAAATACCTAAACCAGCGGCTGGATAACCATTAATAGTGTTAAAAGACTGATAATTTTCTGCCCCCAACTCGACTCTAGCAATATCTTTTAAGTAGACATAGCTCGCTGTTTGATTTGCTTTCACTACAATATTTTTAAAATCTTCGACTGTTTTTAGTCGAGATCCTGCGGTGACTTTTGTATTTAAATATTGTCCATCAATGACGGGTAAATCACCGATTGCACCTGCAGCAACTTGTGTATTTTGGGCAGTGATTGCATTCGCTACATCACTTGGCATTAAATTATATTGTTTTAATTTCTCTGGATTAAGCCAGATTCGCATTGCATATTGCGAACCGAAAACATCTGACTCACCCACCCCTTCAATACGGTTCAGGTCATCTACCACATGCGTACTCAAATAGTCCGATAGCTCAATATTGCCCGATTTACTAGTTGAGTCATATAAACCTACCACCATAAAAGTATCGCCGAGCGACTTACTCACAGTCACCCCTTGGCGTTGTACCTCATCGGGTAAACGTCTTATGACGCCACTAATACTATTTTGTACTTGGACCTGTGCTGTATCTGGATTTGTTCCATTCTCAAAACTAATGGTAATTCGGCTACGTCCTGATGAATCACTGGTAGAGCTGAAATAAAGTAAATTATCAATACCTTGTATTTGCTGTTCTAATATCTGAGTAACACTTTGCTCAACCGTTTGTGCATCTGCACCACTATAACTTGCCGATACTGTAATTTTAGGAGGGGCAATATCAGGATAGCGCTCTACGGGTAAATTCAGCACCGAGAAAATACCAAATGCCATAACAATAATTGCTAGTACACTGGCAAAAATGGGGCGCTGAATAAAAAATTTAGATAGCATGGCTGCTCAGAATTAGGTCGTCAATTAACAGGTGGCAATACCAAATTTGGCCTCTTGATCATCAACGAGTGATATAAAAAAGACAAGTAGAATTAACACAATAAATGCAATTAGAACAAAAACAAAGCAAGAACTCGCATTTCCTACAAACCCATAAACAAGGTTTTAACAAGTGTCACTGAAAATTCATGAATTCTTCATGATCACGTCAATTTCAAGCATCAGACTAAATACGTTTCAACTAAAACAATATGAGTAGAATTATGTTTAAAAAAGCACTTTTATGCTTAAGTTTAATTAGTTTGGTTGGTTGTAATGACGATGATAAAACTGAAAACTCACCAACCACACCAGAATATCAACTTCCTAAAATTTTAGTGGTAGGACACCGTGGCGCAAGCGCTTTACGTCCAGAACACACGTTAGCTTCATACCAGAAAGCCATTGATGATGGTGCAGATTTCATTGAACCTGATCTAGTTTCTACAAAAGATGGCGTATTGGTTACTCGCCATGAAAATGAGATTGGTGGAACAACCAATGTAAGCACTTTAAGCCAGTTTGCAGATCGTAAAACAACAAAAAATATTGATGGTAAAGACTTAACAGGCTGGTTTACAGAAGACTTCACTTTAAGTGAATTACAGCAGCTTAAAGCACGTGAACGTATTCCAGAGTTCCGCCCAGCAAACACCACCTATAATGACCTTTACCCTGTTCCGACGCTAGAACAAGTGATTGAGCTGGCTGAAGCAAATTATAAGAAAACAGGAAAAATTATTGGTTTATATATTGAGACTAAACATCCGACTTACTTTAAAAATCGTAATCTTGCAATGGAAGATACTCTTCTTAAAACCTTAGCCAAATACGAATATACACGTGATATTGCACCTGTCTATTTACAGTCGTTTGAAGTTCAAAACCTAATAGATTTAAAAAATGAGCTTGACCTTCATAAAACTATTAAACACGCACAAATCATTCAATTATATGATGCTAAAATCGCTCAACCAGCCGACTTCGTTGAATCGGGAGAAACTAAAACTTATGCTGATTTAGCCACAGCACAAGGCTTAAAAGATGTCGCTAAATATGCAAATGGTGTAGGACCAAGTAAAGGCTATATTCTTAACTTTAATGACAATGGTTCAGTCCAAACGACTTCGTTTATTTCTGATGCTCATGCAGCTGGGTTAAAAGTACACCCTTATACTTTCCGTCCAGAAAACAACTTTTTACCAACGCCTTTAAAATGTAGTCAAGATAAACCTGCGGAGCGCTGTCCATCTGGTGCTTTAAAAGAGTTTGAAGCCTATTTCAAAGCGGGTGTTGATGGTGTCTTTACAGATGACCCAGCACTTGGCCGTGAAGCGGTCATCAATTTTGAAAAAGCTGCAAAATAAATAAAGTTATGAAGAAAAACAGGGCAATAAATGCCCTGTTTTTTTTATTTCCCTACAACATTGTCAAAATAAAGTGGGATCCACTGATATTGCTCAGCATTTACTTTATAAACATGACCAATGCCTGGGAATGGTAAATGTGGTGCTGCAACCCATTGTTGCTTATTTGAAATTTCTGCAAACATTTTGAGACGAGTATTAATTGCCTGCTCAGAATTCACATCAAAATCTACCCCAGTTTTTGGAGCATCAAATTGCAATGAATGTGAGTGGACAATGTCTCCAACAAAAATGATTTGCTGATCATTACTTTTTAAGCGGAAGCTATGATGGCCTGGTGTATGACCGCGCGTATCGATCACTTCAAAACCTTGAATGACATCGCCGTCTTTAAATGTCTTGAATGCTTTTTTCGCTTGATATGGAGCAAGAGCAGTTTTTACGTTTTTAACAGTACCCAAATAACTTTCTTTTTTGTCTGCTGGCACTGTTTTTTCAGACGCTGGATTTAACCAGTAATTAGCTTCACGCTCATGTGCATATACAGTTGCATTTGGAAATACGGCTTTTCCATTTTGAGCAATACCGCACACATGGTCTGGGTGTAGATGAGTAAGTAAGACAGTTTTTACATCAGCAAGCTTATAACCTGCCAATTCAATATTTTTTGCAATGGAACCAAGTTGCGGGCCAAAACAACTTGCTGCGCCACTGTCTACAAGCGTTAAGCTTTTTCCATCATCAACTAAAAATGCATTTACCGAGGTTTGAATCCCTTTTTCATTAACAGCAGCATATTTCGTTAAGATTTTAGTTTTCTGGGCCTGATTTAAGTTTTTGAATAAATCAGGATTTAAATAAATCGTACCATCAAGCAAAGAAGTTACGCGATAGTTTCCAAATTGATGGTGATAATATCCTGGTACTTGCGAGGTTGCTGTTGGCTCAGCATAACTTGCATGGATGCTTCCAATTGCAAGGCCCAACGCTACACATAATTTTTTCATCTTTTCTTCTCTATTGAGTTATAAAGTCGAAATCTTTAAAAAAGATTTAATAATTTTTTAAGACCCAAATTATATAATGCATGAAAAGTGTCAGAAATATAAGTATATGAATAGCTATTCTCCCTATAAGGGTAAAAGCGGTCTTAAGCGCATATTAAATGCAACGGGCTACTCTATTTCAGGATTTAAAGCAGCCTATAAAAATGAGGCAGCTTTTCGCCAAATTGTTTTGATAAATATTATTCTGATTCCAGTTAGTTTTTTTCTTGATGTGAGCCGTAGTGAGCATGTATTACTGATTATTGTATGTCTTTTTGCAATGATCGTTGAGCTATTCAACTCGGCTATTGAGGCAGTGGTTGATCGAGTCTCTCTTGAAAAACATCAGCTTTCTAAAAATGCAAAAGATATGGGAAGCGCCGCCCAGTTTGTTGCACTCTCTATCATTGCTATTACTTGGTTAATTATTTTATTAGGCTAAAAAAAACCATGCCTACAAGTAAATAAGCATGGTTGTAACAAAAGAGGAACTTCTAGCTGCTGTTCCTGTTTTTAATATAAAGAATGGAACTTAATTATTTCTTAAAATTACGTGAAAAATAAAAAATCCCTGCATAAGCAGGGATTTTTTTGGTTAAAGCGTTGATGCGTTATTACATCATGCCGCCCATACCACCCATACCGCCCATATCTGGAACAGCTGGTTTATCTTCAGGAATGTCAGTAATCATACATTCTGTAGTTAACATTAAGCCAGCAACAGAAGCTGCATGCTCAAGTGCAGAACGAGTTACTTTAGCTGGGTCAAGGATACCCATTTCTAACATATCGCCATATTCACCAGTTGCAGCGTTGTAACCAAAGTTACCTTCACCACCTTTAACTGCATTGATCACTACAGATGGCTCATCACCAGCGTTTGCAACGATTTGACGAAGTGGAGCTTCGATCGCACGGCGTAAAATGTTGATACCTGCTGTTTGATCCTCATTAGCGCCTTTTAAGCCATCTAATGCATTAACCGCACGTACTAGAGCAACACCACCACCAGCAACAACACCTTCTTCAACTGCTGCACGAGTTGCATGAAGCGCATCATCTACACGGTCTTTCTTCTCTTTCATTTCAACTTCAGTTGCTGCACCGATTTTAATTACAGCAACACCGCCTGCTAATTTAGCAACGCGTTCTTGTAATTTTTCACGGTCATATTCTGAAGTAGATTCTTCAATTTGAGCACGGATCTGTTGAACACGCTCAGCAATACCAGCAGCGTCACCAGCACCATCAACAATAACAGTGTTTTCTTTAGACACAGTGATCTTGTGCGCAGTACCCAAATCTTGAAGAGTTGCTTGCTCTAAAGACATACCAACTTCTTCAGAAATAACAGTTGCACCAGTCAAGATTGCGATGTCTTGAAGCATTGCTTTACGACGGTCACCGAAACCAGGAGCTTTAACCGCACATACTTTGATAATACCGCGCATGTTGTTTACAACAAGTGTAGCAAGTGCTTCACCTTCAACATCTTCAGCGATGATAAGAAGTGGTTTACCAGTTTTTGCAACTGCTTCTAAAACAGAAATCAATTCACGGATGTTGCTGATTTTTTTGTCAACAAGAAGAATGAAAGGGTTTTCAAGTTCAGCAGTTAAAGTATCTTGTTTGTTTGCGAAGTATGGAGAGATATAACCGCGGTCAAACTGCATACCTTCTACAACGTCTAACGCGTCTTCAAAGCCAGAACCTTCTTCTACAGTAATTACGCCTTCTTTACCTACTTTTTCCATCGCTTGAGCGATAAGTTTACCAACAGTAGTATCAGAGTTAGCAGAGATAGAACCTACTTGCTCGATCGCTTTAAAATCGTCAGCTGGTTTTGCATTTGAACGGATATTTTCAACTACAGTTTTTACTGCGATATCGATACCACGTTTTAAATCCATTGGGTTCATACCTGCAGTTACAGATTTGATCCCTTCATTTAAAATTGCTTGAGCAAGTACAGTTGCAGTTGTCGTACCGTCACCAGCGATGTCATTAGTTTTGCTAGAAACTTCACGAACAAGTTGAGCACCCATGTTTTCAAACTTGTCTTTTAAAGAAATTTCTTTAGCAACAGTTACACCGTCTTTAGTGATGTGCGGAGCACCGAAAGAACGGTCAATCACTACGTTACGACCTTTAGGGCCTAAAGTCACTTTAACCGCATCTGCAAGTACGTTTACGCCTGCAATCATTTTTGAGCGAGCTGAATCACCAAATTTTACGTCTTTAGCTGACATATTAAACTCCGAATCTTTTTAAATACTGAATCTGATAATGAATTGAGTTATGGATTGATTAGCCTTCCAACACAGCTAAAATGTCTGACTCTTTCATGATTAAGAGTTCTTCACCACTTACTTTCACTGTTGTACCTGCATAAGTACCAAACAATACTTTGTCACCAACTTTAACATCCAAAGCACGTACGCCATTCTCAGTGATTTGACCATTACCTACTGCAATTACTTCACCTTGAGATGGTTTTTCAGCAGCAGAACCTGGAAGTAAAATACCGCCAGCAGTTTTGGTTTCTTCTTCTACGCGACGAATTACAACGCGATCATGTAATGGACGAATGTTGCTCATAATTAACTCCATCAGACTAAGTCTTTTTGATTAATCGTTATTGCTTTAATCCAGAGCAATAACAAAATATTTAGATGTCACTTTTGTGGGGATGAAAAAAAAGGCTTCAAGGGGAAATAAGAAAAATTTTTCTATTTTTTGAATATTTTTTACACAATCAAATATTTAAACTCATCTAAACCAAATCAATCAGAAGTGAATTCAGCCAACTGCTTATTAAACCAATAATGATTAATTTTTCCTTCATTTGAAATGACATTAAAACTATTCGGAACATGATAATGCAAACGGCTAGAAGTCGCTGTTCCTGCATGAATATCATAAATAGGATGATCTATCTTTAATTGATAAATTTGTGTCAAATCGTATACAGCAGTTTTATGTAAATGCCCGTGTAACATTCCAAATAGTCCTGTTGTACTCCATTTTTCGAGTGCCATTTTTCCTAATACAGGACAATCTTTAATACCATGCTCATCATCAGGTGGAGTATAAAAAGGCTGATGGAAAACAACTAATTTGATTTTATCCGCTGGCCCTTGCTGTAATCGCTCATAAGTCGTCTGAATTTGTTCAATCGAAATATGTCCACGAGTATGATAACGACGGCGAATACTATTCACCCCAACAATATAAAAATGTTCAGTTTCTAAAGTCGGTTCAAGCTGGCCAAAAAAATATTGGTAGCGAGTAAATGGTGAAAAAAAACGATTCCAGACATGGTACAACGGAATATCGTGGTTACCAGGAACAACAAGATAAGGAATATTAAGGTTATCTAAAAACTGACGGCATTTATAAAACTGTTGATATCGGGCACGTTGAGTAATATCGCCACTCACCACAATGACTTCAGGTTTATGTTGAGTGCAAAAAAGTCGAATTGCATCTAAACATGCCTCAACTTCTGTTCCAAAATGCAGATCAGACAGATGTAACAACATTTGGCACCATAATATTTAAAGCATTCTTTTCTACAGAGAAGTTTAAAGGTGTTTTCATCTCTAATATTTCCCCATCTAAAGCCACGGTAAGTTTTGATTTTTTTGCACAATCAACCATCACGTGATCTGCACAAAAACTATAAACATCTTGTGCCTCTTCTACTTTGCCTTGTATCCACTGCCATAACATGTTTAATAAACTAAGCCTATCACTTTTCGTAATAACCACTCCTGCAACTCGTCCTTGTGCAGCACAATCGGCAATTCTTAGTTTCATATCACATAACTGCAACTGATTATTACCAAAGAAAATTAAAGGTGTTTTTACTGGATATCTCTTGCCATCAACTGTGACGGAAAGTTTCATGGATTTATTTTCTCTTAATAAGACATCCAAAGCTGAGGTATAAGCATGTAAAGGTAAACGCCCTAAGTATTTATTATAAAGCTCACGTTTTTTTATAAATAATGGATAAAGTCCTAGACTCGCATTATTCAAATAAACATGGTCATTAATTGTCGCAATATGTACAGAGCGTGGTGTACCTGTAGCGATGACTTCAGCAGCTTCTAACAAATCTAAAGGAATATCCAAAACTTTAGCGACATAATTAAAAGTTCCCAAAGGTAATATTCCCATTGGAATATGAGTATGCCTAAGTTTTGATGCTACCGCATTTAAAGTTCCATCCCCACCCGCTGCAACAACAACACCTAAATTTGCATTTTGACTATGCCGATGTATCACTTGATCCATTAAATCCTCAAAAGACACATCTTCGGCTAATTCAAAAACTTGTATTTCGAAACCAAATTCGGTGAACACAGTCATTAACTGTTCATACATATCTTCATGTTTTGACGCATGAAAACCCGACTTTTGGTTATAAATGATAGAGAGAGGTTTTAAAGTCCGCATTTTTATTATCTTAGAGGGATTCGTCCTGAATATTGTATATAAAAACGCCTAATAAAAGTCTCTTTATGTAAATTTTGAATGAAGATCATTTGTTTAATCAATAATAATTCTCAAGAAAAAAATAAGAATCAAGATATTGATTTTTAAAGAAATAAATAATATAAATAACACACATACAACATAAAAATATCGAGAATAAGATATTGCAAAAAACTACAAGCTAATGATTTAAATAAGAAAAAAACAAAAAAGTAAAATATCTATTTCTTAGTCTTTAGTCTTATTTTTTTTGTGATTTTGTGCTTTAATACAGCCACTTTTTTATTTGATCTTTCATTGTACCTCTCAATGAATGACTTGTACGTTGTACATATTTTGAATAGGCCTCACCATGACCACAGTGAACGCACCAGAATTCGTTCGTCATCCTAAGCTTATTGCATGGGTTGAAGAAATTGCAAACTTAACCAAACCAGCAAAAATCGAATGGTGTGACGGAAGCGAAGAAGAATATCAACGTCTAATCGACTTGATGATCGCTAACGGCACCATGCAGCAATTAAACCAAGAAAAACATCCTGGTTCTTATCTTGCAAATTCTGACCCATCTGACGTTGCACGTGTTGAAGACCGTACTTACATCTGCTCTCAAAATAAAGAAGATGCTGGTGCGACAAACAACTGGGAAGACCCAGCTGTTATGCGTGAAAAGTTAAACGGTTTATTTGACGGTTCAATGAAAGGCCGTACGATGTACGTTGTTCCTTTCTCTATGGGCCCACTTGGTAGCCATATTGCTCATATCGGTATCGAATTAACTGACTCTCCTTATGTTGCTGTTAGCATGCGTAAAATGGCACGTATGGGTAAAGCAGTTTATGACGTATTAGGTACAGACGGCGAGTTTGTTCCATGTGTACATACAGTAGGTGCTCCACTTGCTGAAGGTCAAAAAGATGTTGCTTGGCCATGTAACCCTGAAAAATATATCGTTCATTACCCAGAAACTCGTGAAATCTGGTCTTTCGGTTCTGGTTACGGCGGTAACGCATTACTTGGCAAAAAATGTTTAGCTCTTCGTATCGCTTCTGTCATGGGACGCGAACAAGGTTGGTTAGCTGAACACATGCTTATTCTTGGTGTAACTAACCCTCAAGGTGAAAAACACTACATCGCTGCAGCATTCCCGTCTGCATGTGGTAAAACAAACTTTGCAATGTTAATTCCACCAGCAGGTTATGAAGGTTGGAAAATCGAAACTGTAGGTGACGATATTGCTTGGATCAAACCAGGTGAAGATGGTCGTTTATATGCGATTAATCCTGAAGCTGGTTTCTTTGGTGTAGCTCCTGGTACAAACACCAAGACTAACCCGAACTGTATGGCAACTCTTCATAAAGATGTTATCTATACAAACGTAGCGGTAACTGAAGATGGTCAAGTATGGTGGGAAGGTCTTTCTAAAGAAGTTCCAACAAACTTAACTAACTGGAAAGGCCAGCCTCACGTAAATGGTGAAAAAGCAGCGCATCCAAATGCTCGCTTCACTGTTGCAGCTGGTCAATGCCCTTCTATCGATGCTGACTGGGAAAATCCAGCAGGCGTTCCAATTTCTGCATTTATCTTCGGCGGTCGCCGCGCAGATACAGTTCCTTTAGTTTCTGAAGCTTTCGACTGGGTTGATGGTGTATATAAAGCGGCAACTATGGGTTCTGAAACTACTGCTGCTGCTGTTGGTCAACAAGGTATTGTGCGTCGTGACCCATTCGCGATGCTTCCATTTGCTGGCTATAACATGGCTGACTACTTTGATCACTGGTTAAGCCTTGGTCAACAAGTAAGTACAAAAGCTGAAGCAGCTGGTAATAAATTACCAAAAATCTTCAATGTAAACTGGTTCCGTCGTGATGCTGAAGGCAACTTCGTATGGCCTGGTTTCGGTCAAAACATGCGTGTTCTTGAGTGGATCATTGATCGTTGTGAAGGTCGTGCAAACGCTGTTGAAACTCCAATTGGTCTTGTTCCAACATATGACGACTTGAACTGGGAAGGTACTGAATTCTCTAAAGAAGAATTTGATCTAATCACAGCTCAAGATAAAGATCAGTGGATTACTGAAATTGAAAGCCACACTGATTTATTTAATAAACTCGGTGATCGCTTACCGAAAGCATTAAAAGAACGTCAAGCAGCTTTACTTGAAGCTGTAAAAACTGGCTTCTAATTGCTATATATAAAAAAGGTCGCCATGTGCGACCTTTTTTATTATGCGGCATCGTCTTTTTGTCGACGCTCAGATAAATAAGCTTCTAATATTTTTACCTGTTTTTCATCAAATGCTAGACCTAGTTTTGTTCTACGCCACAATATATCCTCAGCAGTAGTCGCCCATTCATATTCACATAAATATTTGACTTCGCATTCAAATAAATCATTTCCAAAATTCTGGCCTAATTGCTCTATTGCATTTTTCTCTCGGAGCATATTCCAGACTCTTGTGCCGTATGCATGCGCCCAACGGTTAGCAAGTGATTCAGACACTCCACTTACACGTGCCTGAATCTGATGCGTTAAATCATCTAGTGTTGTCCAGTTTTCAGCACCAGGTAATGGCTCAACTGCAGTCCACTCTTCTGCCATGTCATTAAAAAACGCAGACAAATGCTCTAAAGCAGCTTCGGCTAATTTTCGGTAAGTTGTGATCTTGCCACCAAACACAGATAACAATGGTGGCTTTCTCTCTTCTGCTTGTAGCGCCAAAGTATAGTCACGTGTGATCACTGAAGGATTATCAGACTCATCATCACATAAAGCACGTACACCCGAGTACTGACTTACAATATCAGCTCGAGTTAACTGCTTTTTAAAATGTGAATTGGTCACTGTTAAGAGGTAATCTATTTCTACCTCTGTGATCTCTACCTTTTGTGGATCACCTGTATATTCCTGATCGGTCGTGCCAATTAGTGTATATTTTTCTAAATATGGAATTGCAAACACAATGCGTCGATCTTCGTTTTGCATAATGAAGGCTTTATGACAGTCATATAATTTTGGCACAACAATATGACTTCCTTGGATCAGCCTAATTCGATATGGCGATTTTAGCTTCAGATTTTCACTAATAATTTCTTCAACCCAAGGGCCTGCTGCATTCACTAAAGCTCTTGCACGTATCTGGTAAAACTCTGCTCCACTTTGTAACTCCAGATGCCACAGCTCTTGTTCCCTATAAGCTTTAATACAATGCGTACGTGTTACGACTTTGGCACCTTTCTCTTTGGCCTGCAATGCATTTAACACCACAAGACGTGCATCATCTACAGTACAGTCAGAATATTCAAAACCACGCGTTATAGCCGGTTTTA
Source organism: Acinetobacter sp. 12966 (assembly GCF_031196995.1). Taxonomy (NCBI): domain Bacteria; kingdom Pseudomonadati; phylum Pseudomonadota; class Gammaproteobacteria; order Moraxellales; family Moraxellaceae; genus Acinetobacter; species Acinetobacter sp. 12966. Next base: position 30,862 of record NZ_JAVIMC010000089.1, on the reverse strand, counting down.
AAGGACTATTTTCTTTGAAATAAATAAGATTTGAACCTAATAATTTTTCTCGTTTTCCCAAATGATCATAAAAAAACAAGCCCGCCCGAATTAACCATGCAGGACGTAAATGTGGTCGATGAGGCATAATAAAGCGCATTGGTTTAATAATATGTGGAGCTTTAGCCAACAACACTTCACGCTCTGCTAAAGCTTCTCTAACCAGTCGAAATTCTTTATGCTCTAAATAGCGCAGACCACCATGGATTAATTTGCTGCTAGCAGATGAGGTGTGACTAGCTAAATCATCTTTTTCACATAAAAATACCGATAGTCCACGGCCTGCAGCATCATTAGCAATACCAACACCATTAATACCACCACCAATCACGGCAATGTCATATATTTTTGAATAATCATTAGGCTGTATTTTCATTTCTCATTTTCTTTTTATTGTTGATCTTATAAAAATTAAAACACCAAATTGAAGAAACAACAATCAAAAAAGTAGAATAATCAATTTTAAATAACCAAGTATTTAACCGTTAATTGATTACCCTACTATTGAATTCAACCAATTAAAGAATGAATTAATCCTCAGCCCAACTTTGACTACGCTTAACTGCCTTGAGCCAACCTTTATAAATAATTTCTGATTGTTCAGAAGACATTTTTGGCTCGAATACCTTTTCTATGGCAGATTTATTTCTTAACTCTTGTAGATCTTGCCAGAAACCCGTCGCCAGTCCAGCAAGGAAAGCTGCACCCAAAGCTGTGGTTTCTTTCATTATTGGACGTTCTACTGGTGTTGCTAAAATATCGGCCTGAAATTGCATTAAGAAATTATTTTCCGTCACTCCCCCATCAACACGGAGTGTACGGAGCTTTTCTTCTGCATCTTGCTGCATTGCATCCAAAACATCTCGGGTTTGAAAAGCAATAGACTCTAAAGTTGCACGAATAATATGTTCAATACTGGCTCCACGTGTGAGACCAAAAATTGCTCCTCGCGCATTTGGGTCCCAATACGGTGCACCTAACCCTGTAAAAGCAGGTACAACATATACACCGTTACTGTCTTTCACACGTGTTGCATAAAGCTCAGAGTCTTTAGCATTCTTAATGACTTTTAATTCATCGCGTAACCACTGCACGCAAGAACCACCATTAAACACGGCGCCCTCTAAGGCATAGTTCACCTCACCACTCGCACCACATGCAATAGTAGTTAGTAATCCATGTTCTGACCGGACAATCTTCTTACCTGTGTTCATTAATAGAAAACAGCCTGTGCCGTAGGTATTTTTTGCCTGACCAGACTCAACACACATTTGACCAAACAGTGCGGCTTGTTGATCACCTGCGATTCCTGCAATGGGGATACCAACTTCTTGCCCACTTATGGTATGTGTATATCCATAAACCTCAGATGAGCTACGCACTTCGGGTAGCATTACTCGAGGAATATCTAAAACTTGTAAAAGTTTTTCATCCCATTCAAGTTTTTCGATATCAAAAAGCATGGTTCGTGATGCGTTGGTAAAATCAGTCACATGAGCAGCACCATTGGTTAATTTCCAGATTAACCAAGTATCCACCGTACCGAACAATAACTCTCCTCGCTCAGCACGTTCACGACTTCCCTCCACATGGTCTAATATCCATTTAATTTTTGTAGCCGAAAAATAGGGATCAATCACCAAACCCGTTGTTTTACGTATGTATTCTTGCCATCCTGCTTTATGCAATTGATTGCATATCTCAGTCGTTTGTCGACTTTGCCAAACAATCGCATTGTAAATCGGCTTACCTGTTTTTTTATCCCAAACAATTGTGGTTTCACGCTGATTTGTAATCCCAATTGCTGCAACTTGTTCACTCTTAATGCCTGCTTGAGCTAGAGCCTCTACCCACACAGCACTTTGCGTAGCCCAAATTTCCATAGGGTCATGCTCGACCCAGCCAGGCTGAGGATAAATTTGGGTAAATTCTTTTTGAGCAATACTTACAACGTTAGCATCATGGTCTAAAACAATTGCTCTTGAACTCGTTGTTCCCTGATCAAAAGCAACAATATATTTTTTCAGGCAATTTGACATCTGAATGTCCCTTTCATTATCCACACACATCTAGTCCACAATGCCAAGACATCATGCCTAACTGTATTTATTTAAAATTTTCTTTGGAATATATCATTATTTTTAAGGCATATAGGTTTTCTTCGCCCAAACTCTACTCATTCTTTATTAGTTTTTACTATTTGGAAAAAAATAATAGGCTAAATAACCAAATAAGATCATAAAAATGGACTAATCGGCTAATTTGAAATCATATAAATATTCAACTTATTCCTTTGCTTAAATAATAAACATTGTTTTACAGACATAAAAAAAATAAAGTGAAATACTCCTCTAGAAAATATGTAAAAACGGAATAAATCTTCTCTTCTTTAGCATTCAACCCAAGCGAAACATGGAGCGACTCATGGTTGATCAACCTTCTACCGCAACAACTCCACATTCTAATTTAGATACAAAAACTCGTCTAAAATCCATTTTGGGCGGTTCTGCCGGTAACCTTGTTGAATGGTACGACTGGTATGTATATGCAGCATTCACGCTCTATTTTGCTCATGCTTTTTTCCCGAAAGGTAGCCAGACGGCTCAGCTCCTTCAAGCGGCCGCAATTTTTGCTGTAGGCTTTTTAATGCGCCCAATCGGTGCATGGATTATGGGAATCTATTCAGACCGTAAAGGTCGTAAAGCGGGTCTGACCCTTTCCGTCACTTTAATGTGTATAGGTTCGCTGCTTATTGCCGTGACACCAAGTTATGAAAGTATTGGTGTATTTGCCCCTCTTCTTTTAGTTGTCGCTCGTTTAATTCAAGGTTTAAGTGTAGGCGGTGAATATGGTGCTAGTGCTACCTATTTAAGTGAAATGGCTGAGAGAAATCGACGAGGTTTTTTCTCTAGTTTCCAATATGTCACTTTGATTGCTGGGCAGCTCACAGCTCTATGCGTTCTATTAATATTACAAATGGTATTAAGTGAAGAACAACTACATGATTGGGGATGGCGTATCCCATTCTTTATCGGGGCTTTACTTGCGATTGTAGTTTTCCGTATTCGACGTGGCCTACTAGAAACTCAATCTTTTAAAAATGCTCAGGCAGAGACAGACCAGCCAAAATCAGGCATGTTTGCTTTATTTAAACATTACCCTAAAGAAGCTTTCACAGTATTATTTTTAACAGCTGGCGGGACTTTAGCTTTTTATACTTACACGACCTATCTGCAAAAATATTTAGTCAATACTTCTGGATTTACCAAACCTGAAGCCACTCAAATTACAACTTTAGCGCTATTTATTTTTATGTGTCTACAGCCTGTAGCAGGTGCTTTATCCGATCGCATTGGTCGAAAACCTCTTATGATTTTCTTCGGAATAACAGGTGTTTTATTCACATACGTTTTATTTGATGCTCTCGCAAATACACATAACTATTGGACAGCTTTCTGGTTATGTTTTGGAGGTCTAGTGATGGTGACTGGCTACACTTCAATTAATGCTGTAGTGAAAGCCGAACTTTTCCCTGCGCACATTCGCGCTTTAGGAGTTGCATTACCTTACGCGATTGCCAATACGTTATTTGGTGGAACAGCAGAGTTCTTTGCTTTAAGTTTTAAAGAAGCTGGGCATGAATCTTGGTACTTTATTTATGTAAGTATCATGATCTTCATTTCTCTCATTATTTATATTTTCATGAAAGACACCAAGCATCATTCAAAAATCAAAGAACATTAATACTTTACCAATAAGGGCTAATATCGTTCGCCGATGTTAGCTCAAATCATGAGATTAAGCCCCAACAACCTTTGTATTTTATGAGATACTAGCTATAAGAAAATAAGGACGATACTGATGAATAGAAGTATTTTATGCTTGGCATTAAGTAGTATGTTTGTTTTAACTGCTTGTCAGACTACCCCTCGACAATATAATGGTTCAACTGGATACCAGATTGAAAACCAAACAAAAACTTCAGCGACTTTAGCTTACACTTTAGCGGGTCGTAGTAACCAGCAACTCGATGAACGTAAATTACAACGTGCTTGTCAGAATGTACTAGGTGCTCAGAAAGTTTATAAATTATCAATTTTGAGTGTCAACGAAATTCCTAATCCAGCGAAAGATGAGCATTATGGAATTCAACTCGGCGAAACTCGTGCTTCTTTTGGTTTATCAAACACACCTAGCTTAAATAATGGTGAGGACTATGCAACTCGCCAAGCGCTTGGAGCACGTCCAAGCACATTAAAAGTTGTTCGTTATACTTGTTCATAAAATAAAAAAGACGCTGTTCTTTTACAGCGTCTTATAAAAACTTACATTTCTAAATTCTTTAGCTTCATCCAGATCAGGCCATGTAGAAGCACTTCTTTCATCAATCTTTTGATATTTGGGATGACTAAAGTTCTTAACACGGCTATCAGCCACCCAGACTTCTGGGGCAAATTTTAAAAATTCATCTAAGAAAAAGCGGTTACATTGATCGTATAAAACATCAGCTGCCAATAAAACATCAACTTGCTCAGCCTTATATAAATCATCTAAATATTCTAGCTCAACATTATTAAGTAAAGCGTTTTCACGGCAAGCATTCAAACTAACTTGATCGATATCACAGCAGATGACTCGTTTCGCCCCTGCCATTTTTGCAGCAATTGCCACTACACCAGAACCAGCTCCGAAATCCAAAACAACTTTATCTTTAACATGTTGCGGCTCTGCAAGTAACCACTGTGCCATTGCTAAACCAGATGCCCAACAAAAAATCCAATACGGCGTGTCATTCCAAATACGGCGAATAACTTCATCATCTAAACGATCAGTTGGAAAAACAGGTGGAATCAACCATAAAGAAATAGGCGTTTCAGGCAACTGTTGTGCCATCAACTCACAATTGGGAATAACTTCATTTAGTGCTTGAAGTAAATGTTCAGGGGCTTTAGACAGTTGAAAGGTGCAGCTCATCAGATTTCTTTTAATTCATTTTTATAACAAACATAACAGAGTCATTCCATTATGATTTGAATTTTTTAAATAACCTTCGGTTAGACCTAAGAAGCCCTGCTTCGCAAGGCTTTCGTGAGAATTAGATCTAACCATTATCATCCGCAAAACTCGACAAATACTATCTACACTCGATAGCATCGCAGAAACATTAAATTTTTTAACGTATTTCTGCCTCAAACAATTGCGGATGACGGTTACGCGTATCAAATAACAGCCTAGCGTTAATTAAATTAACCTAAAGCTTTTTCAGCAGCTTCTACAGTTTGACGAATCAAAGTTGTAATGGTCATTGGACCAACACCACCCGGTACTGGTGTGTAAGCAGAAGCAATTTCTTCAATACCCTGTAATTGAATATCACCTACACCACCGCCATCACGTGGATGGAAACCAGCATCTACAACCACTGCACCTTGTTTAATCCAATCTTTTTGGATAAGTTCAGCTTTACCAACTGCACCCACAATAATGTCAGCTTGCTTCACAAGCTCAGGTAAGTTTTGTGTACGTGAATGGCAAATCGTTACTGTTGCATTGGCTTGCAAAAGCATCATTGCCATTGGTTTACCTAAAATTGCTGAACGACCGACTACAACCGCATGTTTACCAGCAATTTCGATATTGTTTTCTTTTAAAATAGTCATAATGCCCGCAGGAGTTGCTGAACCATATGCAGCTTCGCCCATAGCCATACGTCCAAAACCAAGACAAGTTACACCATCAACATCTTTAGCTAATGAGATTGCATCGAAACATGCGCGCTCATCAATTTGCTCTGGAACTGGGTGTTGTAAAAGAATGCCGTGTACATCTGGGTTAGCATTAAGTTTTTCAATTTCAGCTAATAATTGTTCTGTTGTCGTTTCTTGTGGCAATTCAATTTTTAAAGAGTCCATGCCTACTCGACGGCAAGCATTTCCTTTCATGCGTACATAAGTTGCAGATGCGCCATCATCCCCAACTAAAATAGTCGCCAAAATTGGGGTACGACCTGTTTTAGCTTTTAAAGCTTCAACACGTACTGACAAATTTTCTTCAATTTGCTTTGCTAATGCGCGACCGTCTAAAACCAATGCCACAGCACATCTCCAAGGTAGACATGAATTTAATGTGCCAATAATACATGATTATTTGGACAAATTTATTCTAGATGTTGCTTTTATGTTCATCTTATCTCAAAACAGTATTGTTTTTTTTGTAAAGGTTGCTAATATGTGCATCACCAAATGTAGGCGGGGTGGCAGAGTGGTCATGCAGCGGACTGCAACTCCGTGGACGCCGGTTCGATTCCGACCTCCGCCTCCAAATTTGGTAAAGCCCGGGTGGTGAAATAGGTAGACACAGGGGATTTAAAATCCCCCGCCCACAAAGCGTGCCGGTTCGAGTCCGGCCCCGGGCACCATTTTCTAGTACAGAAATTGGTGTCATAAAGAATCCAGCGAAAGCTGGTTTTTTTATGTCTAAAAAAAGGATGCTTATTAGCATCCTTTCTCGCTCCATATATTTAAGCAGTTTTTTGCTTGTCTTTTTCAGGTGTTAAACTCGCATCCAACACCAATTGATAGCTTCGGCTAGAATCTACTTTATATTCTGGATTTTTAATTGAATCTACAAAAATCCAATCCGACTGCGCCTGCTTATCATCAAGTGTAACCATCAAATAACCCCGCTGATTTAAATTACAATATGCCAATTCATCGATAAGCGTAGTAAAGGCAAATTCAAACTGTTGTAGCTGAGCTAGTGGAATACTTAAATATTTTTCAAGACCCGGAGAAGAAACCGAACTTGTCGCCAGTTCAACACCAACATATTCGCCCTTTTGGCTATATAAGTAAGATGTCCACGCATTATGAGTATCACCCGCCAAAACAATAATTTTCTTATTAAACTCTGCCAATTTAGCGTACAAAAACTCTCGTTCAGCATGATAACCATCCCAAGCATCGAGGTTATAGGGAACTAATGTTGTGACTCGCGCTTTTTCTTGAACGGTTAAAGTTGGATCACCTTGCTCTAATCGTAATTTTAATGTGACTAATTCTGTAATTTGCGCATTCATTTTAGCTAACGTATCCGGCGAAGTTCCGCCTGAAGTAATTTGCCCTAACGATGCCAACAACTCAGCTGGAATCCACATTTTACTCATTAAGACTTGCTGCCCAATCACATTCCATGTTGCAGTTGAACTTTGTAAGACACCTACTATATTTTTCTCTTTACTACCCAATAACCACTCACGCTGAGTTTGCCCCATTAAGGTCCGCATTGGATTAGTTAAATCCGCTTGGAATTTTTCAATATCTAAGCCATTCGCTGTTATATATTTGCCATAATCCAACTGCTTGTCACGGGCAATAATACGAGTATCTAACATTATTAAATTAACAAGCCCCCCAAAATCAAACTGGCGATAAATCTTGGTATGCTGATCATCGACAGGGCGAATCGGCATCCATTCAAAATAAGCTTGTAGAGCAGCTAATTTACGCTCCAAGAAAGGACCCTCATTACTTTGATGATTCTCTGCACCTTCGCGCCAAGTATCATTCGCTAACTCATGGTCATCCCAAATTACAATAAAAGGATGACGCTGATGAACCGCCTGCAAGTCCTTATCCTGGCGATAGAGCGCATAACGTTTGCGATAATCATCTAATTTAATAATTTCTTTATTATTATCGGACGGTAAAGTACGGCCCAGCTTTGCAGCATCTTCTGTCGCATAGCCATCAGCCCCATATTCATAAATATAATCACCCAAATGAATGACTACATCCACATTCTGTTTTGCCATTTCACGATAAACGTAAAAGTAACCCGCAGGATAGTTAGAGCAAGAACATACTGCAAAACTAACTTTATTAGTGCTTATAGGTAGCGTTTTAGTTTGCCCCACAGAGGAAATTTTATTACCAAAACGGAAACGATAATAATAAATGGTACCCGCTTCCAATCCTGTTGCATCTACTTTCACAGTGAAATCATCAGTCTTGGTCGTTTCAACCGTACCAGTCTTTAAATTCTGTTTAAACTGATCATCCGCAGCAATTTCCCAAGTAACTTTAAGACGCGCATTAATATCTACTGGTGTTAATCGTGTCCACAAAATTACTCTATCTTGCAAAGGGTCACCGCTGGCAACTCCATGTAAAAAATCTGCTTGTGTTTCTGAATTCTCCTCATCAGAACCATCATTACATCCTGTAAAAGCTACAGGCAAAGATAGCGCCCCAAAACCGAACAGACTTTTTTGAATTAATTCTCGGCGTGAAATTTTCTCTGACATAAAATTACCTAAGTTTTAAGCAATGAGTGTCTTAAATTTAGGTAGATAAGATGAACAACTGATCTCAGTTTAATGAACAAATCATGACATAAATTGGTTAATTTATATAAATACCAACAAGAACTGATTGAAAATAAAGCAAACTCTCTGGTTTTCTCTTGCCAATCGCGCACTTGTCCTCTATTATTGCGCACATGCCCGGGTGGTGAAATAGGTAGACACAGGGGATTTAAAATCCCCCGCCCACAAAGCGTGCCGGTTCGAGTCCGGCCCCGGGCACCATTTTCAAATATTGAATTTGGTGCTTCAAAGAATCCAGCGTATGCTGGTTTTTTTATGCCTAATCAAAATGAATTTTATGATAAGAATATTATTACTCATTTGCACTACCCTTTTTATAACAAGGGTTTACGCCACAGATCTTTTTTCTGGCACCATTTCTTTCAAAGACAACCATTGGTATTTTTCACGTTGCTCTATTACTAAAGATGATTATTTAGTTAAAGCACCCGAACAGATAGTAGATAAATTTAAAACACTGGAACAAAAACGAGAAACTTATTGGGTCAGTTTTTTAGCGGACGCAGATTATCAAGAGAATGGTGTTTTAATTTTAAAAGTTAAAGAAATAGACGAAATACATTTAAAGGCATCTTGCCACTTGTTAGATGTATTTAAAGATATTGAAAATCGAGAGTAATCACCACTCTCGATTCATCACCAGCTCTTCCATTTCAAGGTCTAAATATCCTGCATCCTGTGCCACCATCATCATTGCTTCAGCAATATAGTCAGCTGCACTATCATCCAAGGAAGAATCTAGATCTTCGAACTGAGGTTTCATTTCATTGATTTCAATTACAGTTTGATGAGCATATCGATAGATATCCTGCTCAGCTAAAGCAGGCTTCTGAACTTTTTTAGCAAATTGTTCAATGAGCTGCTTGAGTTCAGCGACCAAAATATCTGGATAATATTCATCATCAAACATCGGGAGAAGTAAGTCTTCGAACATACAAAAGTTTACACAACAGCAAAAACTTGCCGCTTATAACATATTTTCAAAAGAATAACGATATTTTTCCCTGACTCAATCATCTAGCTCATTAATTTAATGAGCCACGACCTGATTTTATAAAGCCTACTTTGTTAAGCTTGTATCATCGCCTTCCAAACTAGAATTGCATCAGTCATTGCTTTCACGTCATGTGCTCTAACAATCGATGCTCCTTGCTGAATACTAAGCAAATGCCCTGCAACGCTTCCTATTGCTCGCTGATCTGCAGTTACACCTTTTAATGCTTCACCAATAAAACGTTTGCGAGAAAGGCCAGATAAAATCGGATAACCCATTTCACCAAGCTTCCAAAATTCTTTGAGTAGTCTTAAATTTTGCTGCGCATTTTTTGCAAAACCAAATCCAGGATCAATAATAATATTATGTTTTTTCACCCCCGCATTTAAAGCTTCATTCACGCGCTGCTGGAGCTCCGTTATAACATCTAAGGTTACGTCCGTATATTGGTCTAACTGATTCATTGTAGTCGGCTCACCACGCATATGCATGATCACTACAGGTATATCCAGATCTGCTGCCGTTTTTAAAGCATTGGGACGAGTAAGCGCACGTACATCATTCCAAATATGTGCTCCCGCTTCTTTCGCTGCACGAATAACATCAGGCTGACTCGTATCAATTGATAGAACAATATTATGTTTAGCTAAAGCTTCAACTACGGGCACAACTCTTCGTATTTCTTCTTCTATGCTTACTTCAGATGCCCCTGGACGGGTAGACTCTCCACCAATATCAATAATACTGGCACCTTGCTCTATCATGGCTAGCGCATGAGCAATCGCTTGATCTATTTGATTATGCTTTCCACCATCACTAAAAGAATCTGGTGTGACATTTAATATACCCATAACGTGAGGCTGTGATAGATCTAACTGAAGCTGTCCACACTGTAAAATTTGTTGAGGCAAAGGCATTAGTTGCATAAAAAGCTCCAGTTTAAAATCAGGCTGTATTTTAGCAATTATCATCTATGTATGGTGTTGATTTGTTTTCAGCTTTTAACAAAATTAAACCCATAAAAAAAGCCACATGACTGTGGCTTTTTTAATTAACTAATTAGTTCATTGCTGGCAATGGTGGCGGTGTAGATGGACCATCTTTTGGTGGTTCAAATGCAGCCACTGGGTTTTCAGCAACATATACTTTAGGCGGTTGTGGCTCACGACCTTCCATAATGTCACGGATTTGATCACGATCAATAGTTTCCCATTCCATCAAAGCTTTTACCATCGCGTGTGCAATATCTTTATTACTTTCTAAGATATTACGTGCAACTTTGTATTGCTCATCAAGAATACGACGTACTTCTTCATCAACTAACTGTTGAGTTGCTTCAGAAATCGTACGGCTTCCTACATTACCAAAGAAACCATTTTGGTTTTCATCTTCGTAAACCATTACACCCATTTTGTCAGACATACCGTACTTCGTAACCATTGCACGTGCCATTTTAGTAGCTCGCTCAAAGTCATTTGAAGCACCAGTAGATTGCTGTTGGATAAATACTTCTTCAGCAATACGACCACCAAACAAAATTGCAATTTCGTTTAGCATCTTGTCTTTATAGTGGCTAATTTGGTCTTGTTCAGGTAACTGCCAAGTTACACCTAAAGCCCAACCACGCGGCATAATCGTTACTTTATGAACAGGATCTGTACCCGGCAAAATCTCGGCAACAATCGCATGACCAGCTTCATGATAAGCCGTTGCACGACGCTCTTCTTCACGTAGAACCATCGACTTACGTTCTGGTCCCATGTAGATTTTGTCTTTTGCATCTTCAAAGTCATGCATGTCGACCGTGTTCTTATTACGGCGTGCAGCAAATAATGCAGCTTCGTTAACAAGGTTTGCCAACTGCGCACCAGAGAAACCTGGAGTACCACGAGATAGAACTTTAACATCCACACCCGTAACTGAAGGTAATTTTTTCAAATGTACGTTCAGAATCTGCTCACGACCACGAATGTCAGGTAAACCTACCATTACTTGACGGTCAAAACGACCTGGACGTAATAATGCTTTATCCAAGACATCAACACGGTTCGTCGCAGCAATTACGATTACACCTTCGTTACCTTCAAAACCATCCATCTCTACAAGCATTTGGTTTAAGGTTTGTTCACGTTCATCATGACCACCACCTGTACCTGAACCACGATGACGTCCTACTGCATCAATCTCGTCAATAAAGATAATACAAGGCGCATGACGCTTCGCTTGCTCGAACATATCACGGACACGGGACGCACCCACACCCACAAACATTTCAACAAAGTCAGAACCTGAAATGCTGAAGAAAGGAACTTTAGCTTCACCAGCAATTGCTTTGGCTAATAACGTTTTACCAGTACCCGGAGGACCAACCATAAGTACGCCACGAGGAATAGTAGCGCCCAAACGTTTGAATTTTGCAGGATCTTTTAAGAAATCTACAATTTCAACAACTTCTTGTTTTGCTTCATCACAACCAGCGACGTCAGAAAAATTGACTTTGATTTGATCTTCAGAAAGCATTTTTGCTTTCGACTTACCAAAACTCATCGGTCCATTTTTTCCGCCTGCACCACCACCCATGTTACGCATAAAGAACATGAATAACAGAATGATTAACAGTACAGGGAAACTAGCAATGAGAAGTTGCATCAAAATGCCTTGACGTTGAGGAGCTGTTCCCTCTACAACAACATTTTGCTTATTTAAGCTCGGCATAAGCTCAGTGTCTTCAACTTGCGGACGAACAGTTTCAAACTGTGATCCGTTAGTTTTTTCACCATTAATATTTAAACCGTCAATTGTGACTTGCTTAATTTGGCCAGCATTCACCGCTGCAACGAAATCTGAATATTTCATCGCAGTAGGCTTATTGCGGTCACTGATATTACTGAAAATTAAAATCAGAACACCAAGTATTATTAGCCACAATACGGCATTCTTGAAGTAATCGCTCAAAGCTTTATTCCCATATCGATCTAATTTGATCATGCCCAATCTTGGCTGATCGTCATAAAAACAGCAACTGTATTGCTTGCGGATAACCTAAAAGTACAAAATGCACAATTTTTAGGAGCTTGGCAAGTAAACTTTATTGCAATGCTTTCTTACGCCCTTGTCCAACCAAAAAAACTTCTTTAGAGCGTGCCCGAGAAGCTGCTGGTTTTGCTGTCTTTAACACATCAAAACTATCAACCACTTGTTTACGAAACTCATCAAATCCTGCGCCTTGGAACACTTTAACCACAAACTGTCCATTAGGACCAAGAACCTTTTGAGCAAAATCTAAAGCGAGTTCACATAAGTAAATCTGTCTAGGTTGATCAACAGCCCTATTACCTGATGTATTGGGGGCCATATCAGAAATTACAATGTCTACTTGTCGCCCATTTAAAATATTTAACAATTTTTCAAATACAGCTTCTTCTCTAAAGTCGCCTTGTAAGAAAGTGACATCAGGCAAAGCATCCATGGGCAAAATATCGGAAGCAATCACTAAACCTTTGCTACCCACAAGTTTTCCAGCAATTTGAGACCAGCTACCAGGAGCTGCACCCAAATCGACTACCGTCATGCCTGGCTTGATCAACTTATATTTTTCTTGGATTTCAAGAAGTTTATATGCTGCTCGCGCACGATATCCTTCCTTTTGTGCTTTTTTTACAAAAGGATCGTCTAGATGTTCCCTCATCCACGCACGACTGCTTTTCGACAATTTCTGGTTTGTAATGCGTGTTGCCATAACTCACTAAATATCAAAAAAACTTCTGATCGTTCATTGTACGTGAAAATTACTCTCATTACAGTACGGATGTAGCGTAATCTCACTAAGTTTTACAGTTTTTTTTCAATAATGTTGATCGATTATTTATACAGTTTTTCGTACATCTGAATTTAAGTTTTTTGCTATACTAAGTCGTTTTTAAAATCAGGTATTTTTAATGGCCGCTTTATCTATCCATGAACGTAAACGTTTACGTCAAATTGGTCATGTGCTTAATCCGGTTGTCATGATTGGTGGACAAGGCTTAACAGATGCTGTTATCGAAGAAACTCTTCGTGCTTTAAACGACCACGAACTTATCAAAGTTAAAGTTGCTGGTGAAGACCGTGAAGCACGTACTGCTGTAATTGATGCAATTGTAGAAGCCACTGGCGCAGAAGCTGTGCAAAAAATTGGTAAAATTGTTTTACTTTACAAAAAAGCAGCTAAGCAAAATCAGCATTTGTCTAATCTTGTTCGCCACGCTCATTTAGCAAACTAATTTGATTTGACAAACTATGGCAAGTTACGAACTTTCAGCTTTTGATCGTTTTCATGCTGTTTCTGTTGTTGGCGCAATTGAACAGCAAGCACCGCACACTTTAAATGTCGGTTTTTGGATTCGTGATCCAAATCAACTCATTGTCTGGCCCCAAGAAGTCACGGCTAATCCTCGTCAGGATTTTTTGTGGGAAGAAACTTGTTTCGAAATTTTTGTTGGCGTGCATGATGAAGATTATTATCGGGAAATTAACCTTTCCCCTTCTCAAGCATGGCAGTCTTATCAGTTTGAAGAATATCGCTATCCAGAAAGTATGCCTCCCCTTGCTGCTTACGATATCGAACTGAACCATCTCAAGCGTACTCATTATGGCTTAAATGTTAGTCTTGATTTGGGACAATTTATGCAACAGCAACGTTTGAAATGGGCAAACCTTTATTTAGGTTTAACTGCAGTTTTAAAAACCAAAGAAGGTATGCAGTACTATGCAATGCAGCATAGTGGAAAAAGTGCAGATTTCCATAATAAGCGTGACTGGTTACATCAGTTTTAAAAATAAAAAAGCGAGAAATTAATTCTCGCTTTTTTATAGCTGGGTAAAAGCTAAGATCATTAGTTATCTCGTGCTTTATTCCATGCTTCGACTGCATTGTTTTTAGTACGTTTAATGCTTTCACTTAAAGAATCTTTGTGCTTCAAAGAAATCTGGCTAATATCACCTTTAAGTTCTTTACTTACTTTCGTCAAATCTTCAATAAGTGCATTAATTTCTGCTTTCAAAGCATTTTTAAGTTCAGATAGTCCTTCTTGTGAAGTGCTAAACTGAGCTTTAATCACATCAAGACGTTGTAAAATATCTTGTTTAATTTGAATAAATTGATTTTGAATATTCTTGTTTAACTCATGAGTTTCAGCTTCAATTTTTTCTTGAGTTTCACTTAAAACCTCTTTGACCTGCTCTTGAGTTTCAGTGATAGCTTCTTTCACTTGAGTTTTTGCTTCTGTAGCAACTTCTTTAATCTGCTCAGTTTTCTCTGCAACACTTTCTTTTACTTGCGCAGTTTTAGCAGTTACTGTTCTTTTTGCTTTAGTTGTAGTAGCAGCTACGGTTTCTTTCACTTCATTCACCTCAGCTTTTACTGAATCAACGACTGCTTGAGCTTTCTCGCTCACATCTTTTGAAACTTGATCATTACTCATACTATTTCCTCATATTGTTTATTTTTTAACTAGCAATACAATAAATCCAGTTCTAAAAATTCAGCCAGCAAATTGTTAGACAATTTATTAAAAGTAACTGATTCGGATGAGCGCATAATTTTTTTGTAAAAATCAAGCAATGAATTATGTTTTTTAGCAGAAAATAAATAGACTTTTTGAGGTTCCATGCGTATAATGCGCTGTTAAGTTACAAGCGAGCAGACCGATAGGGAGGGGCATGTTTTATCACAACATCGCCTATCTTTTTTGGGTCTACTCGCTTTTTTACAGCCGAAATTCAGGAGCTTTGGTTTGAGCACCCCCGCCATTTTAGCCCTCGCAGATGGAACGATCTTTAAAGGAACGTCAATCGGCGCAACGGGAAGTACGACTGGAGAAGTCGTTTTTAACACAGCCATGACAGGCTATCAAGAAATTTTGACTGACCCAAGTTATGCACAACAAATTGTGACATTAACTTACCCACATATTGGAAACACTGGCTGCAACGCGGAAGACGTTGAATCTGGTCGTATCCATAAAGTATGGGCGAATGGTTTAATTATTCGTGACCTTCCACTACTACACAGCAACTTCCGTGCTGAACAGTCATTGAGTGAATATCTGCAAGCGCACAATGTTGTTGCAATCGCGGATATTGATACACGTAAATTAACACGTATTTTGCGTGACAAAGGTGCACAAAATGGTTGCATCCTTGCTGGCGAAAATATTACTGAAGAAGAAGCAATTGCCAAAGCTCGCGCTTTTGGTGGCTTAAACGGTTTAGACCTTGCAAAAGAATGTTGCGATCCAACTGGTTTTGAATGGTCTGAAGGTTCATGGACTCTAGGCCAAGGCTTCTCTCAACCTGAATTAAAATATCATGTAGTTGCATACGATTACGGTGTCAAAACCAACATCTTGCGTATGCTTGCAGACCGCGGTTGCAAATTAACCGTTGTACCTGCAGAAACTCCGGCTGAAAAAGTATTGGCACTTAATCCGGATGGCGTATTCCTTTCAAATGGCCCTGGCGATCCAGCTGCTTGTGATTATGCAATCGAAGCTGTAAAAACTATTGTTGAAACCACAACATTACCTGTATTTGGTATCTGCTTAGGCCACCAAATCTTGGCACTCGCTTCTGGTGCAAAAACTGTAAAAATGAACCATGGTCACCACGGTGCTAACCACCCTGTACAAAATCTTGAAGATGGTACAGTGATGATTACTTCACAAAACCATGGTTTCGCTGTAGATGCTGAAACTTTACCAGCTAACTTAAAAGCAACGCATAAATCATTGTTCGATGGCACCTTACAAGGGATTCATCGTACAGACAAACCAGCTTTCAGCTTCCAAGGTCATCCTGAAGCAAGCCCAGGTCCACATGATTGTGCCCCATTGTTCGATCACTTCATCGAACTTATCGAAGCATCTAAACAGTAATTAAGGAGCGAATAATGCCTAAACGTACGGATATTAAAAGCATCTTAATTATTGGTGCTGGCCCGATTGTGATTGGTCAGGCATGTGAGTTTGACTACTCAGGTGCTCAAGCGTGTAAAGCGCTTCGTGAAGAAGGCTACCGTGTTATTTTGGTTAACTCTAACCCAGCAACCATTATGACAGACCCTTCAATGGCTGATGCAACTTATATTGAGCCAATTACTTGGCAAACAGTTGCACAGATTATTGAAAAAGAACGTCCAGATGCAGTATTGCCAACTATGGGTGGCCAAACTGCGTTGAACTGTGCTCTTGCACTTGATGAACACGGCGTTCTTGAAAAATATAATGTTGAATTAATTGGTGCAACTAAAGACGCAATTGAGAAAGCGGAAGACCGTAAACTCTTCGATATCGCTATGCGTAAAATTGGCTTGGAATGTCCAAAAGCTGCCATTGCTGAAACAATGGAAGAAGCTTTAGAAATCCAGTCACGCTTTGGTTTCCCGGTAATTATCCGTCCATCATTCACAATGGGTGGCTCGGGTGGTGGTATCGCATATAACCGCGAAGAATTCCTTGAGATTTGTGAACGTGGTTTTGACCTCTCTCCTACTCACCAGCTATTGATTGATGAATCTTTAATTGGTTGGAAAGAATATGAAATGGAAGTTGTTCGTGACAAAAACGACAACTGTATTATCGTATGTGCGATCGAAAACTTTGACCCAATGGGCGTACACACTGGTGACTCAATCACTGTAGCACCAGCTCAAACATTAACTGACAAAGAATACCAATTGATGCGTAACGCTTCGGTTGCAGTTCTTCGTGAAATTGGTGTTGAGACAGGCGGTTCTAACGTTCAGTTCGGTATTAACCCGAAAGACGGCCGTATGGTTGTTATCGAGATGAACCCTCGTGTATCTCGTTCATCTGCGCTTGCTTCTAAGGCAACAGGTTTCCCGATTGCTAAAATCGCAGCAAAACTTGCTGTTGGTTATACCCTTGATGAATTGAAAAATGACATCACTGGTGGCGTGACTCCTGCAAGCTTCGAACCATCTATTGACTATGTTGTAACGAAGATTCCTCGTTTTAACTTCGAGAAATTCCCGCAAGCTGAACCAGTTCTTACTACTCAGATGAAATCTGTTGGTGAAGTGATGGCTATTGGCCGTAACTTCCAAGAATCTGTACAAAAAGCATTACGTGGTCTTGAAGTTGGTGTAAGCGGTTTTGATGAAAAAATCGAAGCTGGTGCAGCAAATGCAAAAGAAACTATTTTAAAAGAGCTTAAAGTTCCGGGTCCTGAGCGTATCTGGTACGTAGCTGACGCTTTCCGTCACGGTTTCTCTTTAGATGAAGTTTTTGAAGCGACTAAGATTGACCGCTGGTTCCTTATCCAAATTCAAGATATCGTTAAAACTGAAGCTCAAGTGAAAACTTTAGGTTTTGGTGACTTAAACGCTGACAACATCCGTTCGTTCAAGCGCAAAGGTTTATCAGACCTTCGTATTGCTCACCTTATGGGCATTTCACAAAAGCAATTCCGTAAACAACGTTGGAACTTGGGTGTTTATCCAGTTTACAAACGCGTTGATACATGTGCAGCAGAGTTTGAATCTGGTACTGCATACATGTATTCAACTTACGATGAAGAATGTGAAGCAAACCCATCTAACCGTGACAAGATCATGGTGATTGGTGGTGGTCCAAACCGTATTGGTCAAGGTATCGAATTTGACTACTGCTGTGTACACGCTGCATTAGCTATGCGTGAAGACGGTTACGAAACAATCATGGTGAACTGTAACCCTGAAACTGTTTCTACCGACTATGACACATCTGACCGTCTATACTTCGAGCCCGTAACACTTGAAGATGTACTTGAAATCGTACGTACAGAGAAGCCTAAAGGCGTAATCGTACAGTATGGTGGCCAAACTCCACTTAAATTGGCACGTGCTTTAGAAGAAGCAGGTACTCCAATTATCGGTACATCACCAGATGCGATTGACCGTGCTGAAGACCGTGAACGTTTCCAACAAATGATCCAACGTTTACAGCTTCGTCAACCAAACAACAGCATTGTAAAATCTGCTGAAGAAGGTATCTCTGAAGCTGCAAAAGTAGGTTATCCGCTTGTTGTTCGCCCATCTTATGTATTAGGTGGTCGTGCAATGGAAATCGTATATAACGAAGAAGAACTTAAACGTTACCTTCGTGAAGCAGTTCAAGCATCTAATGAAGCCCCTGTTCTTCTTGACCGTTTCCTAGATGATGCAACTGAAGTTGATGTTGACTGTGTATCTGACGGTAAAGACGTTGTGATCGGCGGTATCATGCAGCATATCGAACAAGCTGGTATTCACTCAGGTGACTCTGCATGTTCAATTCCTCCTTATTCTTTATCAAAAGAAATTCAGGATGAAATGCGTCGTCAAACGATTGCGATGGCAAAAGAACTTGGCGTTGTTGGCTTGATGAACGTTCAGTTCGCTGTAAAAGGTGACGATATTTACGTTCTAGAAGTTAACCCACGTGCTTCACGTACAGTTCCATTCGTATCTAAGTGTATTGGTGATTCTTTAGCGAAAGTTGCTGCGCGTTGTATGGCAGGTCAATCTCTTGAGTCTCAAGGATTTACTAAAGAAATCATTCCAACTCACTTTGCTGTGAAGGAAGCCGTTTTCCCATTCGCTAAATTCCAAGGCGTAGACCCTATGCTTGGACCTGAGATGAAATCTACAGGTGAAGTGATGGGCGTAGGTAAAACATTTGGTGAAGCATTCTATAAAGCTGTTTTAGGCTCGAATGAACGCTTACCTGGTTTACCAACTGAAGGCGAAGTAAAACATGCTTTCTTATCAGTACGTGAATCTGACAAGAAATACATCGCTGATATCGCTAAGAAATTAGTTGAATATGGCTTCAAGCTTGTTGCAACAGGTGGTACTTACCAAGTGCTTAAAGAAGCAGGTTTAGAATGCGAATCTGTAAATAAAGTTACTGAAGGTCGTCCACATATTGTTGACCGCTTGAAAAATGGTGAAATACACCTTATTGTCAATACCACTGAAGGTAAACAGGCTCAATATGACTCTGCAATGATTCGTCGTGCTGCCCTACAAGGCAAAGTGTATTACACAACGACTATCAATGGCGCAGAAGCTGTTTGCCAAGCCTTTGCTGTGAAATTGCCAATGGATGTATACCGCTTGCAAGATTTAACTGTAGGTTAATTTTTTTACCGATAAGTCCCGTCACCTTATCGGTGGCGGGATTTTTTCATTTTTTTAACTGTGTTTTCTCAACTTAAGAGGGACCGAAATGCAACGTTATCCAATGACCCCTGAAGGTAAAATCGCCTTAGAGAAAGAATTACAACATCTGAAATCTGTTGAACGTCCACGTATTACTCAAGCAATTGCTGAAGCACGTGAACATGGGGACTTAAAAGAAAATGCAGAATACCATGCTGCTCGTGAACAGCAAGGTTTCTGTGAAGGACGCATCCAAGATATCGAAGGAAAATTGGGTGCTTCACAAGTCATCGATGTTAAAGACTTAGAACAAAACGGTCGTGTTGTATTCGGTGTTACGGTAACGATTGAAAACCTTGATACTGAAGAACGCAAGACTTATAAAATTGTTGGTGATGATGAAGCTGACTTTAAAATCAATAAAATCTCAGTGAACTCACCAATCGCACGTGGCCTTTTGAGCAAGAGTGAAGGTGATGAAGTAAAAATCGTTACTCCTCAAGGCGAAGTGGAATATGAAATTGTAAGTGTAGAATATCTCTAAGATAATGTACAAACAGCCCCTCTTAAAGAGGGGTTTTTTAGTTCAAGCGTTGATATACTTTTTGGAAAAATACTTATGGATACTCCTTTAATTAACACTCCTGTTCGTCATTGGTGTGAATTTGAGTTTATTTCCAAAACTGTGAAAAATCCAAATATCCATATTAAAGGAAATTATTCTTATTATTCAGCTTATTGGGATCAAGGCTTTGAACGTTGTGTAGTCCGTTATTTACATGACAAAGCTTCAACGCCAGAAAAACCAATTGACCAACTTTATATTGGCAATTTTGTTTGTTTTGGCGCTGAGTGTGTAATCATGATGGGTGGTAATCAGCTTCATAGACCCGACTGGATTTCAACTTTTCCTTTTGATACTCGTAATTTTTTGGCGGCTGGCGATACTATTATTGCTGATGGCTGCTGGGTTGGTAGCCGTGCCATGATTATGCAAGGTGTCAAACTAGGTGAAGGCGCAGTGGTCGCCACTGGAGCCGTGGTAACTAAAGATGTTCCTCCCTATGCAATTGTAGGTGGCGTGCCTGCAAAAATTATTAAATATCGCTTTCCTCAAGAACAAATCGACAAACTACTTGCTTTAAAACTTTATGGTTTAGATGAGAAGCAAATTTTGAAAATACGTGAATATCTTCAAACTGATGATATTGATGCTTTATCTACACATATAGAAAATTTGCGCAATTTATAAAAATTTATCTACAAAATTTGTTGTTATAAAATCACAAATGATTACGTGCTTGAATTTAAATCGTCAAAAAATAAGTATAAAGTATTAATAAATAAGCATCATTACAATAAGGAAGATACTCATGTTATATCAACATATTCTTGTACCAATTGACGGTTCTGAAACTTCTATGATCGCCATGAAAGAGGCGATCAAACTTGGAAAAGCGCTAAATAGCAAAATTACGGTTGTACAAGTTATGGCACTTGACCCGTTTATTGCAGATGTCTATGTAAAAACTGGTCAAACGAATGATTTGATTGAACGCACACGAACTTATTTACTAGACATTTTAGAACAAGCAAAGCAAAAATTTGCCGAAGAAGGTATTACTGTTGAAACTAAGTTATTGGAAGGTTTTGTAGTGCATGAAGAAATTATTGAGGCTGCTCAAGACTTAAATGTTGATCTCATTGTGATGGGTTCACATGGTCGTACAGGTGTCCGAAAACTGGTGCTGGGTAGCGTTGCACAAAAAGTCTTAGGCGAAAGTCATATTCCTGTTTTAATTGTTCGATAATTTCCATATTTCCTATCTTGTTAATTTTAATGATTTAGGCAATTATTTTTAAATAAATAGCCCTTAAGTCAATTTAAGGCTGCCAAGCAAATTGCTTTAAGTTTACTTTGCCATTTAACAAATAGACGCCTTCAGCTTCTAGCTTTAACTGTTGAACATTTTCACCCTTTTCATTAAATTTACTTAGGCTAATTTTGCCTTGAGAATTAATAACCCTATACCAAGGGACTTGATGATCTGCTTCAAGATGCTTAAGGACATAGCCAACTAACCTCGCATGTTTAGGTAAACCTGCCATACGAGCCACTTGTCCATACGTTGCAACTTTTCCGTAAGGAATCAAAGCAATGACTTCTAAAATTTGCCGATGTAGTTCATACTGAGTTGTCAAAGTGGACTCCATAAAAATTGACATAATTCATATCATATAAAAATTTTTTGAATAAAACTAAATGCAATCCAAGGTGGGCTTGAGGGAAATCTGCATGAAAAAAACATTACTGGTAGTTACTGGGACTTTACTTTGCGTGTCTTGTACAACACGTCCCCCTCTTCCTTTAGGAGAAGCACCTAAAGTCCCTACAGATGACCGCCCTATTGTTCCAGTCACTTTTGTTTTTACCACCAACGCTCTTGAATCTACGAAATTTGATAATCTGCAACAAATGCGTAAGGAGATTAAAATATTAAATAAATATTATGTAGATGATAAAAACAATAAAATCTTTAAGTTCAAATTAAACCGCTATATTCCATATACAGAATTCTCTAAATTACGATGTGATCTTAAACAGCAAATTAATCAGCCTTATCCTATTTCCCTTGAAACAATTCCTGCCAGTGTAAACACCTGTTTTCCGAAACGAACTGCAAGTAAAGAAGTTATTGTTTTTATTTATGATGCCTATTCAACCAAATGGAAATTTGAAGATGTAACAAGTAGAACTTTTCGTAATAATGGCAAACCTTTTATTTTATTAGACTGGAATCGTTTAAATTATAATATTCAGGCAGGAAGCGTTCATGAAATGGGGCATGCATTTGGTCTAAAACATGTTTGCGCACCGAATGCTACAAAACGGACTCCAACGAATATTATGGCAAGTGCTGAATGTAAACGTGGTAGTGGTGGATTAAGGAATTTAGGTTTTACACCTGTACAACTTCAAACGATTTTATCAACGTACAAACAATATCCCTAAAATTTAATTTCAATATATGCTCCTAAGTTATCTTGGGTAGCGATGTAATTTTCAGAGGTCAGTAAAGATGTCATGTAAGTACTCGCCTTTAAGAAATCTTCAGCATCGACTGGATACGGCTGCCAAAATGTTTTCAAATTATTGGTATAGATCGGATATAAACGCAGTCGATCTTTTGACAAATCTAGCCGTGCTATACATCCATATGGTAGAGCATTGTGCTCTGCATACTCACCATTACTATTAAAAACTGCATTACCAATACCAAATACTATTGGCTTTTGATGAATGGATTGAATGGGTTGAACAGTATGCGCACCATGCCCAATCACAAGGTCAGCCCCAGCTTGGGTTAAAATATTGGCGAGTTTAGTTTGTTCTTTTGTAATAGGTTTAAAATCAACACCCCAATGACAAATAACGATGACTTTATGGTGAGGATGAGCCAACTTATAACGACTTATTTGTTCAATTAAAACTCCATTTAGACAAGCCACTCCACTCTTGTGCGCTAAAGCGTAAAAATCATAATCTAAATAGGCTGTATCTCTGTGCCAATAGCCATTAAAAATAGCGTAGTGCTTGTTATTAAACATGATTTCAAAGTAGCTATGAGCATCTTTTTGATTCAATCCTGCACCGATATAAGAAATTTTGGCCTGATCAAATTGTTGTAATGTATAAGCTAATCCTCGATTTCCATAATCTTTTAGATGATTATTTGCCAACACAACATGGTTAAGGTGAATATTCTTAAATTCTGCTAATGTTTTTTCAGCCTCAGCTTTAAGAATAAACGGCTTTTTACGCGCTAATGGTGATTGATATTCTAAAGAAAATACTGCTTCAAAGTTAGCAATATTTAAGTCATTTTCACCTAAAAAGGCTTTTATTTTTTCGAATGAATAGCTGTACCCATATTGTTGTAGGGCATCTTTTTGCCCCTTAGACTTACGCCTTTCTGTATAGATCTCCCCAAAATAAGTATCTCCCAAAATGTTGATCATGCCACTTTGAGTAGAGCAAACTTTAGGTTTTACGTTCTGCTCTTGAAAGCAGTGATAGTAAGGAACCAAATGTTCAATTCGATGAATATCATCTAAAAATGAAAAGAAACCGATGGTCTGGTTTTCTTCAAAGAACGTGAGATAAATTTCTCGAAACGAATTAGAGAGGTATAAGACCGTTACGACTGATTGAGCCATTAATGGCGTCTGGGGATGATAGGCCTTACCCTTAAAATTTAGCTCCTTTACAAAGAACAGATTTCTGATTTCAGCTGGATAGGTATAAATATTTTTGACTAATAAAAACAAATGTTTTAGCTGATTTCGTTTACCCTCTTTTTTTAAATTTAAGTGATAGACATCAGCTCTTTCGGACAAAATTAAATGTGCTTTTTCACTTGTACCGCAAAGCATATTGCTTAAAGCATGTTTTACATCTGCTGCTTGGGTAAAAATTAAGAACTGTAATAGCTCAGTAAAGGTGTAATTTTCAGAAGGCTTTAAGCCTAGATTGTGCTGACCTACTTGCTCAGATAGATATTCAGGCACGGCATAGACATCTTGAGCCTGTATATTGTTTTGCTGAAATTGCTCTAATGCATAGTCGATGAGTAAGAGCGTTGAAATATCATCATCAAATTCGAATTGCCATAAAGTTTCATCAAAACTTGTAGTATCAACATGTGCTAATAATTTGATCTCAACGGGTTGATATTTCATGGCTCATCACCTTGGTAATCTTTAACGTAAGCGATGTAACCCGATAAGTTATGCTCTTGGTCATCAATCCTTACTCGAAAACGGTCATGACGAATATAAAACGCATGTAAAATTTTATCGGGGCGTGCCATATACATCGCCATTTCCGGATAAAAAAATCCTGTAGTTTGAAAATCTGCTCTAAACTCAATTAGTTTTTGAAGCTCAGACATATAAGATTGCTCAAAAAGTGCTGTGCGCCCCTGCTCTTTTAAACGGTTCACCATTTTATAAGCAGCCATTAACATCTCTAACAAAGTTGCATATGTGGTTTTTCGATTTTTAATAAAAATAAAATGTTTTAAGTAATTATTTAAACCAAAAATAAAATATTTTTCTTCTGGGCATATTTTAGTGAGTTCATTGGTACAATAACTTAACCAATGATCATGATATTTTTCATATCTCTTTTCAATAAAACATTCAAACATTAACTTAACCGTTTCTAATAATCTAGAATCTTGGTTAATTTGGTATAAACGTAATAAAGCTAAAGCAGCTTCTCCATCATAATAAATAATTCTAAATTTTTCTTTTAAATCATAATCTGGATAATTTAATACATGAGTCGTTGATCCATTTAAATCTACTAGCTTTAAAATACCATTTGCGAGTTTCTCTGCATATTTTTGATAATCAGTTTTTTGAGTAATTTCTTGATATTTTGTTAGCATTAAAATAGCTGCCGCATTGGCTCCTAATTTAATTTCAAACTCCCCTTCTTTACCATCAATCATAAAAGCAGTTTCTGAGTCTTTTTCTTTATAAAAGTTGGTCAGTGCATATTGAATAGCAGCATGTATTTTGGGCCAATATTCTGGCTTACTCTGCACTTCAAATGTTTCTAGCAATGCATACACTGAAGTACAGTGGCGTACAGTATTGTAGTTACGAATATTGCGATCATAGGCAGAAAAATAGCCATAGATAAATTTGCCATTTTCTTGAATTTGATCATGCAAAAATGCCGAATTTTTTTCAATTAACGACTGAAAATGCTGTTTCTTATTGCTCGAAATCGCCCTAATACCATTTGCATCATAACCGCTCGCTAAATTAATCAATTGCCCATTTTCATAAAATGCTGCGTAAGTATCAAAAGTCCAAATGCCTTGTAGCTGTTGTAGTTTAATCTGTGGTTTAGTCGCGCTATATTTTTGCTTAATTGCGTAATTCAGATTTGTTTCATCAAAAAAGTTGGGTTTGTCATAACTCAAACCTCGAATAATTGCTTTTCCATAAATCTCTTGCTCAAGAAAAGCTACTGAACATTGTTCATCAAACCCAATACCTTTACGGTAGTGGTTGTTGTGAAATTGATGATGGACCTGCTGCTCTACTACTTTCCAAGTTTGCTTCGTTAAATTATATGCAACATCAATTTTTATATAATCAACAAGTGACTCATGTGCAAACTGTTCATTAATGAAAGCTAATAATTCTTTTTTTGCTTGTGAAAAGCTTGTCTTTTTACTGTGCCATACGTTACATCTTTGGTCTTTAGGCCCATAAGATATAAATAAAATTGTTTCATCCTGAAAAGCGGAAGCATGTGGAGCGATATGTTCTAACCAAAGGTTCAGTTGTCTTTGGAAGTTTAAAAAAGCCGTCACTCGAAATCAGTCCCTATCCGTTATTTGTTGTTCTATAAAGTTTTCAATACATCATAACATGAACATGTGAAACGCTAAGTGAACGTATTGTTTAAACATAAAAAAAGAGCCCGAAGGCCCTTTTTTATAAGTCACTTGTCAGTTTAGAAAATGATTTGACCATTATTGATCAAGTCATTCAATGTCACAGGACCTGTAAGGTTAGTCAATTGAAGCAATGGCGTTTCAGTGTAAGTACCTTCGATGAGTAATCCGCCATCACGGTCTACGCTGATTGTCGCAGTTTGAGTACCAGCATCATAACTTACTGTCACATATTGACCGATTGTTAAGTTAGTTTGAGAACCAATTAACAAGTTACTTAAGTCAATCTTATCAGCTTGATCATCTGTTGCAGTATCACCTACATGGAAGTCAGTCCATACATCTACACCACCACCTGTTGTGTTACCGCCAGTTGCGTCAGTGACACTTGCAGCTGTTAATGTGTTGTAGATCAAGGTATCAGAGCCATTACCGAGAGCAAATGTATCATTTGCCGCAGTACTTACCGCAAGGCTATTCAACTCTTGACTCAAGTTAATCGTCAATGTAGAGGCATATTCACTACCATCGATCACTGAAACCAACTTGTAATCAATCACATCAACAGTCGCATTTGCAGCACTGTCTAATGGTTTGTAGAAGTAAGAGCCATCATTGTATAGATACAATGTGCCTTCACCCGTATTCACTCCTTGACCAGCAGCTAGCTCATATGTGCCAGTTGTTGAGTTCAGTACATAGAGCTGAGTACCTTCTACGACATCGTTAGTAAGTACGTTGCCAGTAATCCAGTCTGTTTGACCATCTGGTGTATATTGGTCTAGATGAGTCGCTGTAGTTGTCACTACAGAGTCTAGAGTTACCACACCTAGTGAAAGCACACTTGATAAACTGAATACAACTCGATAAGTACCTGCCGTCAAATGTGGTACATCTGCCGAGAATGCCGGAGCACCGAGTACACCTGCCAAGGCAGTTGCAGAACCTGAATATGCTGTATCAACCCATGTTCCACCTACGAACTGCTGAATTGTATATCCAGTTGTTGGGAAAGCAGACAAGCTTAATGATGCAGTGTAGTTCAACTGTACATGTACATCGCTTACTGTATTAGCAGCAATCACAAATTGATCCGATGTTACCGTACTGCTGAGTACAGGAAGTGGAATTGGGAAACCAACCAAGTTACCGATGGTCACATTACCACTTACCACATCCACAAGTGGATCTACCACTGGTGACATACTGATTGTTGCATCGTCAGTATCAGCTGTTGCAGAAGGTGTTGGAAGCGTTGCATCTGCCGAAGGATCTGCTGTATTCCAAGTTACATCAACATCTGGCGAACCAACTTGAACATGTAATGTAGCTGTATCAGTTCTGCCAGTCACTGGGTCTGTGACCGTGTAAGTGAAGCTATCAACTTTACCTACATTCGCCATATCTGCAGTTGCCTGATAGCTATAGCTGCCGTCTGAATTGATTATCAAGCTGCCATATGCACCTACGATCGTTGTCGGAGTACCTACTACAACTGCCTCTGTATTACCATTTTCAGCTGTAACTGTAGTTACTACTGAAGTTGTCGTAATGTAGTCTGGCACATAGTTTGTACCGTAAACAGTAGAGTTATCATCAGCGAGTACATTACCAGTTACAGGGTCAACGACCAGTACAGGTGGTTGAGTAATATCACCATGATTTAGTGTGATATCCGCAGTAACACTACCTAGAGCTGTAAGTAATGTGTTGCTTTCCATGAACAACTCATAAGTACCGGCACTTAAGTTATCAATCTTGAATTGAACTTCAGAACCAAAGATACCTAACAAGTCAATTACGCCAGTATCAGAACTATCCGCAACTACAGTACGAGTGCCATCTGGATTTACTCGTGTTAATACCACATGTAAACCGTCGACAACCGTAGCAACCGAACCAAAGTTCACTGCAATGATGGCGTCAGTCAGATTACCTGGATCAACTGTAAATGTCGCTGTACCTTCTCTAGAACCGATAACAATTCCACCTACACCGAGTAACCAGTTATAGCTGATCGCATTATCAAGTACCTCAGTTGTTACTGGATACACCATGTCTATTTCAGCTGAAGCAACGTTATCCATTGCATCTACTGGAAGCGGGCTAGTAATTACAGCTGGTTGAGATGGATCTGCATCGTTCCAAGTCATATCTACACTGTCACTATCGAGACGAACATAAAGTGTTGCCTCAGAAGTGTTACCTGTTACAGGATCAAGCAAGGTGTAGGTAAATTGATCTACCTGACCTAAGTTTGCTCCGTCTACAGTTGGGGTATAAGTGTAGTTACCATCTTGGTCGATCACCAATGTACCGTATGCACCAGTGATTGTTGCACCAGCAACTGGATCAACCGCAACACCATTCACTTGAGAAATCACAGCACTGCTGCTTGCTGCATCAACTTCACCAGTGAGACCTGCATCTTTGATGACATTACCAGAGATCGGTTCAACAGAGTAACCTGCCACGATGTATGGATTATAGACATCCATCGTACCAGTTAATGTTCCGCCTAAACCTACACCGACTAAACCTTCATATCCAATGAATGCACGGTACTGACCAGCATCCAATCCTTCAAGAACAGCTGTTGGCGTACCACCGATAAGTGATAGATCAATGAGTGATGCTTCTGGGTTAGTACCACCAATCGATACCCATTCACCTGTTGCTTCATCAAATTTCTGAACAACAATCGCATAATCGCTGAGTAAATCTGCTGTGATTATGGCATCAAATGTGAATGTTGCTGTACCTTCACGGTTCGGATCAACAGTAAATTCAATTGCTTCATCAGCGAGTAATTGTAAATCCAGACCAGCTAACGATACAGCTACAAGGTAAGATGCATCTCCAAGAGCTACATCATCTGCAACAAGCAACGGCTCTGGGTTAATTTCTGCGGTTACAACATTATCCACCGCTTTCACAGAGCTCAATTGGATATTGAGATTTGCTTGAGCTGTATCACCAGTTAAAGGATCAGTTAATGTGTAGACAAATACATCTGTTTGACCAACTCCGGCGGAATCTAAGTTAGGAGTGTAAGTATATGTACCGTCTGGATCGATTAACAGAGTACCGTACAAGCCGTTAATCACAGTATCTGCCGCTGTAACAGGCTGACCATTTACCGCTGTAACTACTGTTGTAGGAGTTACGATATCTATTTCACCACTGGTATTAATATCAGTAATCACATTACCATCGGCAACTTCAGTGTAGTATCCACCTACTTGTGTCGTATCATAGACATCCATTGACCCTGTTAAGGTACCAAGTAAACCGATGCCTAGAAGACCGTTATAAGTCATGAATGCACGGTATTGACCTTCTTCTAATCCATCAATAACTACACTTGGAGTTCCACCTAGTAGAGTTAAATCTAGAATATCAGCTTCACCACCACCGTAAACAGAAGTCCAATTACCAGTTATTGGGTCTAGTTTTTGTAGTACCAATGAGTAATCGGATAAAACATCTGCACCAAGCAATGCACTATAGGTAAATGTCGCGTTGCCTTCTTGACCAGCGCCTACTGTAAAATCAATTGCTTCAGAACCAAGTTGTAAATCAAGTCCAGCAAGTGAAACCAAGGCTAGGTAAGTTTCGCTACCTAACGGGGCATCATCTTGTACAAGCAATGGTTGAGGAGCAAGTACGGCTGTATCAGTGTTATCAAAGGCCAAGATACTAGAAGAACTAATCGTTACCGTACCAGTTGCCGGAATCGATACATTACCTGCAGGGTCTGTTGCCGTTACACTTACAGTGTGCGGACCATCTGCGAGTGTTGGCAAAGTATTATCTGCAAGGGTCCAGGTACCGTCACCATTGTTGGTCGCTGGGTAATCCACACCATCTACGTTCACCACCACGGTTGCTGTCGGATCATCGATCGTACCAGTCAATGGAGGTGTGTCATCATTAGTAGTTACATCTGTGAAACCAACCACTGGTGCAACCAGGTCAACGATAAAGCCATCTGTACCGTCAAGCACATCGCCTGTACCCAAGTTACCAGCAAGGTCTGTATATGTACTATCAGCAACACTAATGCTTGGTGCTGTGCCTGTACCATCAGGTGTGAACACCGCTGTCCAAGCGATATTGTCAGTTGTAACCAACGCACTCAATGTACCACCAATAAGTGTGATGTCACTTGCATCAAAGCCTGTAACTGCCTCACTGAATGTGAAGCTAATATTCGCAGTTTCACCTGCTGCAAGAGCTAGATCATCAGTAGTAATTGCAAGTGTTGGTGGAACAATGTCTACAACGAAACCATCTGTACCATCAAGTACATCACCTGTACCTAAGTTACCTGCAAGGTCTGTGTAAGTATTATCAGCAACACTAATGCTTGGTGCTGTGCCTGTGCCATCTGGTGTAAACACCGCTGTCCAGGTGATGTTGTCCGTCGTAGTCAGGCCAGTCAAGGTACCGCCCACTACCGCGATGTCTGTCGCATCAAAGCCTGCAACTGCTTCACTGAATGTGAAGCTAATATTCGCAGTTTCACCTGCTGCAAGAGCTAGATCATCAGTAGTAATTGCAAGTGTTGGTGGAACAATGTCTACAACGAAACCGTCTGTACCGTCAAGTACATCGCCTGTACCCAAGTTGCCCAAGACGTCTGTGTAGCTACCATCAGCCACCGCAATGCTTGGTGCTGTGCCTGTGCCATCCGGTGTGAACACCGCTGTCCA
Organism: Acinetobacter sp. 12966; assembly: GCF_031196995.1. Taxonomy (NCBI): domain Bacteria; kingdom Pseudomonadati; phylum Pseudomonadota; class Gammaproteobacteria; order Moraxellales; family Moraxellaceae; genus Acinetobacter; species Acinetobacter sp. 12966. Next base: position 72 of record NZ_JAVIMC010000089.1, on the reverse strand, counting down.
GGTGATGTTGTCAGTCGTAGTCAAGCCAGTCAATGTACCGCCTACAACCGTGATGTCACTTGCATCAAAGCC